>JBGATH010000049.1:0-25744 GCA_044229235.1 Usitatibacteraceae bacterium | reverse complement strand
ACCGGGCGGGCAAACATCCCCGACACGGTTTCGGGCAAGCCGATCGTGGAAGTGCGCCTGCGACTGCTGGTCAATGGCGCCGTTTTCGACGCCCAGGTGGTGAAGCCCTCGGGGAACCGTGTGTATGATGAAGCGGTAGAGCGCGCCATCAACGGCATTCAGAACTGGCCGTTGCCACAAAGTGCGGAACTTTTTGGCGGCCGGCGCGAACTGATACTCAGAATAGAACATGAGCGGTAAAAAACCATGACGCAACGACTCACTTTGCGCGGCCTTCTTTTTGCCGCAACCCTGACCCTCCTCGCGGGCTCCTTCCAGGCGCGGGCACAACTGGTGATCGATGTGACCACCAGCGCCGGCAAGCAGGTTCCCGTGGCGATTCTGCCGTTCGCAAACGAAGATGGCGCGCCGCAGAACATCACGCCCGTGGTCAGCAACAACCTGGCCCGCACCGGCCTGTTTCGCATCGTCAATCTCGGCGGCATCACGCGGCTGCCCACCGAGCCTTCGGAAATCAATTTTGATGACTGGACGGCACGCAGTACCGAAGCACTGGTGATCGGCGGCATCAACGCTTTGCCGGATGGACGCTACGAGGTTCGCTTTCGCCTTTTCGATGTGGCAAAAAAAGTGCAGCTGACCTCGGGTTCATTCACGGTGGCGGCATCGCAGCTGCGCGCCACGGCACACAAGATCTCCGACGAAATCTACGAAAAACTTCTGGGCGAGCGCGGCATCTTCTCCACCAAAATTGCATATGTGCTCAAGCGCGGCCCGCGGTTCGAATTGCAGGTGGCCGACGCCGATGGCTTCAATCCGCAGGCGGTACTGTCGTCGCTCGAGCCCATCCGCTCACCCAAGTGGTCGCCCGACGGCACCAAGCTGGCATATGTCTCCTATGAAAGCCGCAAGTCGACGGTGATCGTGCAGGACCTCGCCACCGGCCAACGCCGCACTGTCGCTAATTTCCGCGGCGACAACTACGCGCCCAACTGGTCGCCCGACGGCACCAGGCTGGTGGTGGCGCTTTCCAAGGACTCGATCTCGCAGGTGTATATCGTCCCGGCAACCGGCGGCGATGCGGTCAGGGTGACGGAAAGCAACAGCATCGACACCAACGCCACGTTTACCAACGACGGTAACGACATCATCTTCGTCTCCGATCGCTCGGGGGGGCCGCAGCTGTACATCGTGCCGGCCGGCGGCGGCGTGCCCAAGCGCCTGACCTTCGAGGGCAGTTACAACGTGAATCCGCGCATGAGTCCGGATGGCAAGTCGGTCGCGTTCGTCAGCCGCGACGCCGGACGCCTGCGCATCGCCTTGCTGGAACTGGCCAGCGGACAGGTCACGGTGCTGACCGATGGACCGCTGGATGACAGCCCGAGTTTTTCGCCCAATGGCCGCACCATCCTCTACGAAGACAAGTCTGGCGGACGTGGGCGCCTCGGTGCCGTGTCGTCGGACGGCCGCGTCAAGCAAAAGCTTTCCTCACAGGCTGGAGACGTGCGCGAGCCGGCGTGGGGCCCCTACGGCACCTCGAGCGCGCGCTGAGCGAACCCCTACCATTGGGGATAAAATTCCCGATGGCGTTGTCGGTATTCCCGGTTGATTCACAAGGAGAAATGCAAATGAAAAAGATCATCGTTGCCCTGAGCGTCGCCGTTATCCTCTCGGCCTGTGCCAGCAAGGATCCGGCCAAAGACACACCGGTTGTTGACCGCTCGCAAACCACCGCCGTGGCGCCGACACCAAACCCGAATCTGGCGAAGACCACGCAGGTGCAGCCGACGCCGACACCCGCCATCAATCCGCTGAAGGATCCGGCGAGCCCGCTTTCCAAGCGCGTTATCTACTTCGACTATGACAAGGATGTGGTCAAGCCGGAGTATGCATCGCTGGTTCAGGCCCACGCCAATTTCCTTTCGCAAAACCGCAATCGCAAGATCCGGCTGGAAGGCCATGCCGACGAACGCGGTTCGCGTGAATACAACATGGCACTCGGCCAGCGCCGCGCCGACGCCGTGCGCAAGGCCGCTTCCGTGCTCGGTGTTGGCGGCGACCGCATGGAGTCCCTGAGTTTCGGCGAAGACAAGCCGAAGGCGACCGGCCACGATGAGGCGTCCTGGGCGCAGAACCGCCGCGTCGAAATTGTTTACGACGGCGAGTAATCAGTCCTGATGCAAGCAATGACACGCTTCAAGTACCTGGCACCGGCACTGCTGGCGGCGGCATTCGGCCTGAATGCGGCCGCCGGTGTTTTCGACGAAGATGCGCGGCGCGAGGTCAAGGAACTGCGTGGTGAGCTCGAGCGCAAGGATCGCGAGCTGGATGTGCGCCTGCAAAAACTCGACGAATCGATCAAGAACATCGGCATCATCCAGTTGCTCAATCAGATCGAGGCGCTCAACGGCGAGATCTCGAAACTGCGCGGCCAGATTGAAGTGTTGTCGAATCAGAATGACGTGCTGACACGGCGGCAGAAAGATTTTTACCTCGATATCGATACCCGCTTGCGCAAGCTGGAGGGACTGCCACCCGACACGCCAGTCGCGCCCGGCACGACCAGCGCACCGCCAGCGGCACCCGGCCCAACAGCCGCGATCAATGCCGGGCCATTGGCCGGCGGGACGGCGGTTGCGGCGACCGGCGCGCCCGCGGTGCCGGCGGCGTCGCGCGACAAGGAATGGAAAGCCTACGACGTTGGTGGCGTACTGTTCCAGCGTGGCGAGTACATGCAGGCCGTGCGCGCATTCCAGACCTTCATGAAGGATTACCCGAGCAGCGGGCTGGTGCCGAACGCACAGTACTGGATTGGCATCAGCTACCGGAACCTGAAGGACTATGCAAACGCGCGTTCGTCGCAGGAATCGCTGCTGAAGCTCCATCCCGATTCAGCGAAAGTGCCGGATGCGCTGCTCGAAATTGCCAATGTGCAGATCGAGTCCGGTGACAACGGCTCCGCCCGCAACACGCTGGAAGACATCATCGCGCGCTTCCCCGTCTCCGATGCTGCCGCCAAGGCGCGCACGCGCCTCGCACCGCTGCAGCGAAGGTAATTTCCCGTGTCATCCGTTACCAGGATTCCCGCTGCGATCCCTCGCAAAGCCGAAGGGCAGGAGGCGACCACCACGGCGGTCGACGGCAATGCCGTACGGGTACGCGCCAACGAACTGCGCATCAACGAAATCTTCTTTTCGTTGCAGGGTGAATCCACTCGCGTCGGCCTTCCCACCGTCTTTGTACGCCTGACCGGCTGTCCGCTGCGTTGCGGGTATTGCGATACCGCCTATGCTTTTCATGAAGGCCGCACCCGTACCATTGAAGATGTGGTGGCCGAAGTGGCCACCCATGGCGCACGCACCGTCTGTGTGACCGGGGGCGAGCCGCTGGCGCAGAAGAATTGCCTGAGCCTGCTGTCGGTGCTGTGCGACGCCGGCTACTCGGTGTCACTCGAGACCAGCGGCGCCATTGATATCGCAAACGTCGATGCGCGAGTATCGCGCATCGTCGACATCAAGACGCCCGGGTCGGGTGAAGTCGAGAAAAACCTGTGGGGCAATCTCGCAGTGCTTACGCCGCAGGACGAGATCAAGCTGGTGGTCACCTCCGAGGCGGACTATGCGTGGGCCGCTGCCGTCATCGCTGAACATGCACTGGCGGCGCGCTGTACCGTGTTGCTCTCGCCCTCTTTCGGCGAGGTGAAGCCCGAACAGCTTGCGACGTGGATCCTGCGTGATCGCCTGCCGGTGCGCATGCAGTTGCAACTGCATAAAGTGCTGTGGGGCGAAAAGAGAGGCGTATGAGTGCTGGCGGCAAGGCGGTTGTGATGGTTTCGGGCGGCCTCGATTCGGCAACCGTCCTGGCCATGGCCCGTGAGCAGGGCTACGAGTGCTATGCGCTTTCCTTCGATTACGGACAGCGCCATCGTTCCGAGCTGGCAGCGGCCGCACGCGTTGCCGGCACCCTTGGCGCACGCGAACATCGCACCATCAAGCTCGATCTGACCGGCTGGGGCGGTTCGGCACTGACCGATGCCAGCATCGCGGTGCCGACAGTGCCCACCGGCGGAGTTCCGGTGACCTATGTTCCGGCGCGCAACACCATATTTCTCTCGATCGCGCTAGCCTGGGCTGAAACGCTGGGTGCTGCGAACATCTTCGCCGGCATGAACGCCGTCGACTACTCCGGATATCCGGACTGCCGCCCGGAGTACGTGGCGGCATTCCAGGCGATGGCAAGGCTCGCCACGCGTGCCGGCATCGAAGGCGTGCCGTTGACCATTCACACGCCCATCATCCACATGAGCAAAGCTGAAATCGTTCGCGAAGGCATGCGGCTGGGCGTGGACTATGCCATGACCGTTTCCTGCTACCAGGCCGACGTGGAAGGGCGCGCGTGTGGCGTATGTGACTCCTGTCGACTGCGGCGCGAGGGATTTGTCTCGGCAGGTATCGCCGATCCGACCCGCTACGCAGCATGATCTTCCATTAATCCCCACTGCTGGACCTCTCCTTTTCCTAAGGGGAGGCCGGGAGGGATTTGCAGTGCCTCCTTCACCGCTTGAACCTCCCATTCGTACAGGTACACGAGGAGGGATTTGCGGCGCCTCCTTCACTGCTCGACGCCTCCCTAGCCTGAAGACAGGCCAGGCGGATTTTGCAGCGCCTCCATCACTGCTCGGCTCCTCCCTTTCCCAAAGGGAGGCGGGGAGGGATTTGCGGTGCGCCCTGTTCTGCTCGACTCCTCAATTTCCTAAGGGGAGGTCGGGAGGGATTTGCAGCGCGTCCACCACTGCTCGGCTCCTCCCTTTCCTAAAGGGAGGCTAGGAGGGATTTGCAGTGCCTCCTTCACCGCTTGAACCTCCCATTCGTACAGGTACACCAGGAGGGATTTGCAGTGCTCCCATCCAGCGCAGCCATGGGTGCTGGCTGCATCCCACCGGAATCCTCTTGGCCAAACAGCCGTGCCGCATGTTGCCGACCTTCACCCCCAAACACCCCAACGCGTAGAATGTCGGTCTCCCCGCACTTTGCCGTTCGCACGTCATGAGCACCGCCTCCCAACTCGCCGCCACGGTCGCGTGGCTCTCGTTTGTCATCGCCTTCATCCTTGGCGTCATCTCGGCGCGCACTCAGTTCTGCACGCTGGGCGCGGTCTCGGACATTGTCAACATGGGCGAATATTCGCGCATGCGCATGTGGGTTCTTGCCATAGCGGTAGCGATAATCGGCGCGCAGGCCATGTATGCGCTGGGGCTGATCGATCTTTCCAAGGCGTTTTATGTGCGTCCCGGCGTGACCTGGCTTTCATACATCGTCGGCGGCTTGCTGTTCGGAGTGGGCATGACGCTGTCTAGCGGCTGTGGCAGCCGCACGCTGGTACGGATTGGCGGCGGCAATGTGAAGTCACTCGTGGTGTTTGTGTTCCTCGGCATTTCCGCCTACATGACCATGAAGGGCCTGTTCGGCGTATGGCGAGTGGCCTACCTTGATCCGGTCGCGTTCGATGCGGCCGCGCACGGCAGCAGCACGCAGGAAATGGGCTCGCTGCTGGCTGCCGCATTCGGTGTGACGCGCAAATCCGCGCAAATCGGCGCGGCGCTGGTGATCGGGATCGTGATGCTTGGATTCGTGTTGGCCGACGCGGGATTTCGTCGAAACCTCGATGGCTGGCTGGGCGGGCTCGGCTATGGCCTTGCCGTGACGGCTGGATGGTACGTCAGCGCGCACATCGGCTTCGGCGAAAATCCCGATACGCTTGAGGAGGTCTACTTCGGCACCAACAGCCGGACAGCCGAGTCACTGACCTTTGTCGCCCCGGTCGCGTATTCGCTGGAATTGTTGATGCTGTGGAGCGACAAGTCGCTGGCCGTGACATTCGGCATCGCTTCCACGGCCGGCATGATCATGGGCTCGCTTGCCTATTACCTGATCACGCGCAAATTTCGCTGGGAGGGATTTGCCAACGTCGAGGACACCCGCAATCACATGCTGGGCGCCGCGCTGATGGGCTTCGGCGGTGTGACCGCGATGGGTTGCACCATAGGCCAGGGCGTGACGGGCGTGTCCACGCTGGCCTTGGGTTCGTTCGTCGCATCGGTGTCGATGGTGGTTGGCTGCTGGGCAACGCTGAAGTACCAGTACTGGAAATTGATGCAGGAAGGTTGAACGGCAATTGCGGGTTGACCCGAAAATGCTGAAAAGCTATAATTTCGGGCTTTCCGGGATGGAATTCCGGAAAGGAAACAATGCATCGTTGGGTCGTTAGCTCAGTTGGGTGAGGCCGGGGTTTCGCGAAGCATGCTTCGCGCCGGATGAACCGGAAAGTCATGCAGGACTTTCCGTGGACGAGCAGCGGACTTGGCGTAATCGTCGCGGCAATGTTTTTTGCAGTATCGTTGGGTCGTTAGCTCAGTCGGTAGAGCAGCGGACTTTTAATCCGTTGGTCGCAGGTTCGAATCCCGCACGGCCTACCAAACACCTCTGCCCGAGCGCTTGCTTGGGCAATTTTTTCAGCGCAGAGAATCACGGCGGTGAAGTTGCAGTTTCTGGGTCGTTAGCTCAGTTGGTAGAGCAGCGGACTCTTAATCCGTAGGTCGAAGGTTCGAATCCTTCACGGCCCACCAGAAATATGAAGGGGTACCCGATTGGGTGCCCCTTTTTTCTTTCTGAAATCTGCAACTCGGCAGCCCCTTCCACTTGCGATTGGTATTGCAGCCGCAACCAGGCGACGCCTGCCGCTTTTTCAAGCGTTCGCGTAGCTATCATTGTGATTGGGGCTCCCATCGGAATCGAGATGTGGCAGAAACGTAATACTCAAGCACGGGCGCGCCTTCCAGCGGCATATCGGCCTGCAGGCCGCGCCAATGCTGGAGTTTTACTGAGACTTGCCGGCAGAAGCGAACTTCGTTTCAAGCATGGACAACACCGCACGCAGCGTCTGCGCCTCGCCACCTTCCGGCCTGCCCGGGCGCGCTTTAGGATTCCATGCGAACAGGTCGACGTGAATCCACGCCTGGCCCGGTGGAATGAAATGTTCCAGGAACAACGCGGCCGTTACGGCGCCGGCCTGGGGTCCACCGGTGTTGACGATGTCGCCGATGCTGCTCTTGATCATGTCGTTGTAGTTCTGCCAGAGCGGCATGCGCCACAACGGATCCTGGGTGCTGGCGCTGGCGGAGGCGAGCGCGGCAAACCAGTTGTCGTCATTGGCAAATGTTGCGGGCAGTTCGGGGCCGAGGGCGACGCGGGCCGCGCCGGTGAGCGTTGCGAAGTCGATGATGAGTTGCGGCCTCGATTCGGCGGCCAGTGCCAGGGCGTCGGAGAGAACCACCCGGCCCTCGGCATCGGTGTTGCCGATTTCGATATTGATGCCCTTGCGCGTGGCGACGATTTCGCCGGGGCGATAGGCATTTCCCGCGATCGCGTTCTCCACGGCGGGGATCAGCATCTGCAGTCGCACCGGTAGTTTGAGTTCCATGATCAGGCGCGCAAGTCCCAGCGCGTGGGCGCCGCCGCCCATATCCTTTTTCATGTGGCGCATGCCTTCCGCGCCCTTGATGTCGAGGCCGCCGGTGTCGAAGCACACGCCTTTGCCAACGATGGCGATACGCGGATGCGCCGGATCGCCCCAGTGGATTTCGATCAGTCGCGGCGGCCGGTGGCTGGCGCGGCCGACCGCATGGATCGCCGGAAAATTATTGGCGAGCAGCTCATCGCCCACCCATTCGCGAAACTCGCCGCCAAACTCTTTGGCAAGGCTGCACGCCACTTCGGCCAGATGCGCCGGCCCCATGTCCTCGGTCGGCGTGTTGACGAGGTCTCGCACCAGCGCGGTGGCGGACAGGATGGTCTGCGCGCGTGCGCTGCCGGCGTTGGCGGCAACCAGCAGGCGGGCAGTGCTGCGCGGGGAGCGATACTTTGCGAACTGGTAGCACCCCAGTCCCCAACTCAGGGCCGCGGAAAAATCGTCCAGCGCGTCGTGGTGCGTGGCGAGGCGGTAGTCGCCCGCAGGCAGGGCGAACGGCAGGTGGGAGAGGGCGTACGGGTCGTGCGCGTTGCGCGTGCCGACAACAACGCTTTCGATGTTGCCCGCTTCGCCCGGGACCAGCGCGAAGGTATGCGGCTTGCCGGCGAAACCGGTACCGGCAAGCCATGCGCGGGTGCGCGCGTCTGCGTGGGCGAGAAAGGCGTCGTAGTTGGCAGAGTGGACGATGACCAGCGGCGTCGCCGCGGCGGCATGGGAAAGATCGGTGGAGACAGTCATCTTCGCCTCAGTAAATGATTCCGACCAGCGCGCCGCAGGAGAGTGTCGCCAGCGACCCGCCGATCAGGCTTTTGTAGCCAAGGTCGATGATGTCGTTGCGTCGCTCCGGACAAATGGTGCCGAGGCCGCCGATCATGATGCCGATCGATGCGAAATTGGCGAAGCCGCACAGCGCGTAGATCATGATGATGTTGCTGCGCTCCGACAGTGCGCCTTGCGGCAGTTTGGCCATGTCTAGGAAAGCGATGAACTCATTGAGCACGGTCTTGGTACCCATCAGCGATCCGGCTGTCTGTGCCTCACTCCAGGGCACGCCGATCAGCCACACCACCGGACGCATGATCCAGCCGAGAATACCTTGTAGCGTGGGCGCGGATGCCTTGTCGAACGGGATGCCAATGATCATGTTGGTCAGGGCGATCAGCGCCGTCAGGACGATGAGCATGGCCGCCACATTGATGTAACTGCCCACGCCATCCACCGTGCCCTGTGTAATGGCGTCCATCATGCTGCTCGATTGTTTGTCGGTGATGATGTCGCCATCAGTCACCGGGCCTTCGTGCGGCACCATCAGCGCCGAAAATGCCACGGCGGCAGGCGCGCTGATGAACGAGACGATGAGGATGTGTCCTGCAGCTGTCGGCACCACCGGAACCAGCATGATGCTGTAGATCACCATCACGGTTCCGGCGATGCCGGCCATGCCGCCCACCATGGTGATGAACAGTTCGCCGCGGGAAAGCTTGGCCAGATAGGGCTTGATGAACAGCGGCGCTTCGACGGTACCGAGAAAAATGTTGGCCGCGGTGGAAACACCCACCGCACCGCCGATACCAATGGACTTCTTCAGCACCCACGAGAAGGCATTGACGATCACCGGCAGGATTCGCCAGTAGAAAAGCAGCGAGGACAGCGCCGATACAACGATGATGAGCGGCAGCGCCATGGTCATCAAAATGAACGTGCTGTTGCCGTCTTTGACCGCGAAAGGCGCGTCGGCGGGGTTGCCCGATGCGCCCAGGTAACCAAACACGAAGTTGGTGCCCACGCGGGTAGCAGCGGCAACACCGTTGAGTGCGTCATTCAACGCCGCCGATGCGTCCTTGAACCAGGGAAACTTGAACAGCAACAGCAGCATGACGATCTGCAGGATGATCGCCCCTGCCACCGTGCGCCAGTTGATGGCGCCACGTTTTTCGGAAATGGCCCAAGCAAACACAAACAGGACCACGAAACCCAGCAGGCTTTGCATTGCGAGCGGCATGGCGGAAAGCTCCTCGGTTGCTGGCAGCGGACGACGCCGCAAAATGGCGAATCATACCGGGGATCAGCCGGGGGCCGCTAGGTAACGCGGCTTGCGCGTAAAATCCGCCAGTCCGCATGCTTCCCGCGAATCCCATGAAACTGATGAATCATTCTGCCTTGAGTGCTGTGGCGCTCATCACTGTTGTCCTTGCCGGTTGCAGCACCGCGCCAATGCAGCTGCCAGCCGAACGCAGCGCCGCGGTCGAGGTCAAGCTCATCGCCTTTAATGATTTTCACGGCAACCTCAAGACACCCAGTTTGCGCGTGCCGGTGCCGGACGCCTCTCAGTCGGTGGGGTTTCGTTTCGAGCCCGCAGGTGGCGTCGAGCAATTTTCCAGCCTGGTGCAGAGCCTGCGATCCAAGAACCCGAACCATGCCGTGGTATCAGCCGGCGATATGGTGGGCGCGACACCGCTGATTTCGGCCTTCTTCAATGACGAACCGACCATCGAGGCGATGAATCACGTCGGCGTTGATATTCACGCCGTCGGCAATCATGAATTCGACTATGGCATCAAGCACCTGAAGCGGCTGCAGGCCGGTGGCTGCAAACCCGACGAGAAGACCGGCGCACCGGATTGCGGCGGTCGTGCAGTGTTTCCCGGCGCGAAGTTTCAGTTTCTGGCGGCGAACGTGATCGAGACGGCGACGGGTAAGACCTTGTTCCTGCCGTACACCATCCGCGAGTATGAGGGTGTGAAAGTCGCCTTCATCGGCATGACCTTGAAGGGGACCGCCGCCCTGGTCCGCCCGGGCGGGTCGGCAGGTGTGGAATTTCGCGACGAGGTTGACACGGTGAATGCGCTGATACCCGGTCTGCGCCAGCAGGGTATCGAGGCGGTGGTGGTGCTGATTCATGAAGGCGGCGTGCAAGCCGGCGGCATCAACGACTGCACCAATTTCAAAGGCGAATTCAAGGACCTGGTGGAGCGATTCGACCCCGCTGTCGACGTGGTGGTCAGCGCCCACACGCATCGTTTCTATGTTTGCCAGTTTGGCAACAAGCTCGTAACCAGCGCGGGCAGCTACGGCACGCTGGTCACCGAGATCGATCTCAAACTGGATCGAAAATCCGGCGACGTGGTGGGAAAGTCCGCGCGTAACCTGATCGTCCACCCGGACGGCGCGCGCGATCCACGGCTGACTGAGCTCGTCGATCGCTACAAGGCGCTGTCGCAGCCGATGGAGGCGCGCGTGGTGGCGCGGCTCGCCCACGAATTGCCCAACGTCTCCAACGATGCGGGCGAGTCGCCCATGGGCAATCTGATCGCCGATGCACAGGCTAGCGCCTTTCGCATTTCGGCTGCGCAAGTGCAGCAGCTCGGGCTGTCGCCGGCACAATTCGCAACGGATGGAACCATGCGACCGATCGCCTTCAACAATCGGGGCAGTGTGCGTTCGCCACTGATTCCCGCAGCGGACGGCAGTGTCACCTACGGCGATGTATTCAAGGTGCAGCCATTCCAGAACGACCTTATTGCAATGGTGTTGACCGGCAGGCAGATCAAGCTGTTGCTGGAGCAGCAGTTCACGCGCCCGCGTCCGGAAGTAATGGGGGTATCCACCGGCTTTGCCTACGCCTGGGATCTGAGCCGCCCGGTTGGCGACCGTGTCATCGGCGAATCAATCCGGGTCAATGGCCGGCCGATGGTGATGACCGAGCGCTACCGCATCGTCGCCAACAGTTTCATCGCCGCGGGAGGCGACGGCTTCAGCATCTTCGTCGAGGGCACGGATCGGTTTTCGGGATTGCTTGATCTGGAAGCGCTGGTTAACTACCTGTCGGTGGAAACACCGTATGCACCACCGCCTCTGGGCCAGCGAATTACCCGGCTCAAATGAAGCGAGCGCGCTGCTGATGTTGGGCGCAGGGGTATCCGGGAATCGAATTCGACCGCGCAGGGTGCCACGGCGCTGTTGCGCAGAACTGTTGCGAATGTGCAACACATCAGGTTGATCCGGGTCGCGTGTTTGGGCATCGTGGACTTGAGCAAGTTTCTAGCCATTCGCGCGCAAGTGTTTGTTAGCAATGATTATCTGTTTGTCGACCCAGCCGGATCCTGACTGATTGGTTCACTTGCTGCCTTGAATCCGTCATAATCCGGCGATAAAAATGCAGGTTGGCGCCGTGGTCGCGCAGAGCTTGTTTTTGTTGCTCGTCGGCCTATCCCAAACGGTGCCCAAATGGGCTAGTGGCACAGAAAAGTTTCCGCGGTTCGGTTGCAGACGTAATCAATAAACCCTTCACTCAATCTGGAGTTTCAACATGACCCACGAATATCGGTTTCGGCTCTCCAAGCTGGCACTGTGCGTTGCACTCGCGATTGGAGCGGCTCCCGCTCTCGCGCAGAACACGACCTCGGCGCTCGCCGGCCGTATCACAGGATCCAGCGGCGGTGCGGTTGCCGGTGCACAGGTAACGATCTTGCACGTCGAGTCCGGCACGGTGACCAACGCCATGACCGACGCCGATGGCCGCTACTCGGTTCGCGGTCTGCGCGTGGGCGGACCCTACACCATCACCATCACCAAGGATGGCAAGTCGGAAAAGCGTGAAGGCGTTTTCCTGGCACTGGCCGAAACCACCAGCCTTGACGCCAAGATCGGCGCAGCCACGCAGGCCGTGGAGACCATCGTGGTCACCGGCAGCGCGGTCGGCTCGGACAAGTTCAGCAACACCGCAATTGGCGCAGGCACCAGCATCGGGCGCGACCAACTCGACGCGTTGGCCTCTATCCAGCGCAATCTGCAGGACTATGCGCGCACCGATCCGCGCGTCTCGCAGACCGACAAGGAACGCGGCGAAATTTCCGTGGGCGGTCAAAACTCCCGCTACAACAAGATCACCATTGACGGCGTCAACATCAGCGACACGTTCGGCCTCGAAGCCAATACGCTGCCGACGCTCAAGCAGCCGATCTCCATCGACGCGATTGCCTCGGTCCAGGTAAATGTCTCGAACTACGATGTCACGCAGACGGGTTATACCGGCGGCAACATCAACGCCGTCACCAAGTCCGGCACCAACGAGTTCAAGGGCAATGTTTCTTATGTGGTCCGCAACGATGACTACGTCGGTAAACGTTACAGCCGCCAGTCGAATACCTATACCGATTCGCCGAAGTTCAAGGAAGAAACCAAGGGCTTCACCCTCGGCGGCCCGATCCTCAAGGACAAGTTGTTTTTCTACGTGGGCTACGAAGAACTCACCAGCACGCGCAACGCGCCTGACTACGGCCCGATCGGCAGTTCCGCTTCCAATGTCATCGGCATCACGCCATCGGCGATTGCCAGCGTGACGGCCCTCGCGCAGAGCCAGTACAAGATCAATCTGGGCGACCTCAATGTTTCCGCCGGTACTGAACTGAAGGTGAAAGACACCCTGGCCAAGCTGGACTGGAACATCAACAACAACCATCGCGCCAGCTTGCGCTACACCAAGACGGATCAGGTCGAGCCGATCTACCCGAACTTCTTCAATACGCCGTCGACCGCGCTGTCGCTGAGCTCCGACTGGTACGACCAGGTGAAGACCATCGAAACCACCGTCGGCCAGTGGTTTGCCGACTGGACACCGACGCTTTCGACCGAATTGAAAGTGTCGTCGCGCGACTATCACAGTGAACCAAAGAACAAGTCCAGCCTGCCGCTGATGCAATTTTCATTCACCGGCGCGCTGCCGGCGGGCACGCCCAGCAGCGTGCTGGGCGGTACGCGCAACCTGAATACCGGTACCGAGCGCAGCCGTCACACCAATGTCCTCGACACGCAGACCAAGGATGTTTACGTTGGCGCCAACTGGACGCTGGGCGAGCACGAACTGAAATTCGCCGGCGACTACAGCGACAACAAGATCTATAACGCCTTCCTGCAGGACACCAAGGGCAACTACACTTTCAGCTGCCAGAACAGCAGTGCGACTTACACCTATACTTTCGGCACCATCAGCTGCGGCACCGCCACGGCGGCACAGATCGAGGCCGCCGTGCTGGAAAACTATGCCAAGGGCCGCCCGTCAAGCTACCTCGTGCAGGTGCCGGTCAATGCCGGCGGTTCGCTGGCTGACGGCGTCGCGGTATTCCACCTGAAGAACCAGGGCGTCGCGGCGCAGGACGTCTGGTCGGTCAATCAGAACCTGACGATCCAGTATGGCGTCCGCATCGACACGCCGCGCATGCCGCAAAAGCCGCTGAAAAATGCAGCAGCGGCAGCACCGCGCACCGCGGGCAGCGCCTCCGGCAGCACGGTGGTGCGTGAAACCGGCGGCTTCGGTCTGGACAATACCCAGACGATCGACGGCGAAACCCTGTTCCAGCCACGTTTCGGCTTCAACTACACGTTTGATAGCAAGAAGCCCATGCAGCTTCGCGGCGGCCTTGGCCTGTTCCAGGGCGCAGCGGCAACGGTGTGGATTTCGAATGCCTATTCCAACACCGGCGTGGCGACACGCGTGGTCGGCTGCGGCACATCCGGATTCGGCGCGTGCCCGGCAGCTGGTGGAATTTTCAGCCCGGACCCGAATGCGCAGATCACCAACTTCGCAGGCGCGGCACCGGCGGCCAACGTCGACTTCCTTCAGCCCGGCCTGGGGCAGCCCTCGGTTTGGAAGGGCAACCTCGCGCTCGAAGCTGAGCTGCCCTGGTATGGCATCGTCGCCAGTGTCGAGTACATGCACACCAAAAACGATACCGGCATCTACTACCAGCACCTGAACCTTGGCGCGCCGACCAAACTCGGCTATGACGGTCGCCAAATGTTCTACACGGCCAGTGCCTTGAATCCGGCTTGCTGGACTTCAGGTGGTACACGTGTCACCACCGGCACGGTCTGCAGCGTGGATAACCGCACCCGTGCACTCAGCAATGCATCGTTCAACAACGTGCTGCTGGCTGCCAAGTCCGACGGCGGTGGCGGAAAAGCGGCCACGGTGTCATTCAACGGCCGCATCCAGAAGGCATGGAACTGGTCGTTGGCCTACACCTACACGGAAGCGACTGAAGTCAGCCCGCTGACTTCTTCGGTGTCGAATTCCAACTTCAATGCGCGTGCGATCTTCAATCCGAACGAAGACGTTGCCGCCAATTCGGCCTATCTGGTCAAGAACCGCATCAACGGCAGCCTGACCTGGGAGCGTGCGTTCATCAAGGGCTACAAGACCCGCGTCGGCCTGTTCTATGAAGGCCGCACCGGCAAGCCATACAGCTGGACCTTCACCAATGACGCCAACGGCGACGGTGTTGCCGGCAATGACCTGTTGTACATCCCGTCATCTCCCGGATCCGGCCAGGTGGTATTTGCCGGCGCCGATACGGCAGCCAAAGTTGCCGCCGAAGCCCGCTTCTGGCAAATCGTCAATGCCAACCCGGTATTGGCGCGCAGCGCCGGCAAAGTGGTGGGCCGCAACGAGGACTTCTCGCCATGGACCAACAGCATCGACATGCGCATCAGCCAGGAAGTCCCGAGCTTCTTCAAGGGACACAAGGCTGTGTTTGCACTTGACATCCTCAATCTGGGCAACCTGCTCAACAAGAAGTGGGGTCGCATCGACGAAATCGCCTTCAATTCCAACGGCGGTCAACGTCGTACGTTTGTGAACTTTGTGGGTCTGGACCCGTCGGGCAAGTACATCTACAGCGTGGCCAACAATGCTGACGACTTCACCACCCGCCAGCAGCGCGGCGAGTCGCAGTGGGCGCTGCAGGCTACCTTCCGGTACGAGTTCTAGGCTACCCCGAAAGAACTGCGAAACCGCGGAGCAACAAGACAACGGCCGGTGGAAGCACCGGCAGATTTTCATTTTGGTCCGTAGAGCGGCGGCAAACCGCCAATTCCAGCTGGCGGCGCCGATCAGCATGAAGACGGCAATCACTGGAAAGTTATAATTCTCCAGTGAAGCAGCTCATCCTCGATCTCATTCCGCCGCCGACGCCGACACTGGCCAATTTTGTGGTCGGCGAGAATGCTGAGGCGGTTGGCCACCTGCGCGAATTTGTTGCCGCGCCTGCCATTGGTGGACGAAGCGGGGTGGTTTACCTCTGGGGTCCGCACGGCAGCGGCAAGTCACATCTGGCCGCGGCGGCGGCAACAGGTGCCGGTGCACCGCTGCTCACCGCTCTCGACCCGGCAACGCCGGTGCTGCCGGCTGCGGTCGTCGACGATGTGCAAAAGCTTGACGAGACCTCGCTTCAGGGGCTGTTCAACCTCATCAATTTGCAAAAGGAAGCCGGCGGCAGTGTTCTGGTCACCGGCCCGGCCGCGCCCCGCGACCTCGCGATACGCCGCGACCTGGCCTCGCGCCTGGGGTCGGGGCTGGTATTCCAGCTCAAGAACCTGACCGATGATCAAAAGGCGGAGGCATTGCGTGCGCATGCTCGAACACGCGGGTTCTCGCTGCGTGAAGACGTCATCGTTTACCTGCTGCGGCACTCGCGCCGCGAAATGGCGTCGCTGATCAGCATGCTCGATGCACTTGACCGTTATTCGATCGAATCAGGCCGCGAAATCACGCTGCCGCTGTTGCGTGAGATCATGCAGCCTTCTCTCGCCTAGCCCGATATGAATCTCGCACTATTTGACCTCGATTACACGCTGCTCGCCGGCGACAGTGACCATGCCTGGGGCCAGTTTCTGGTCGAACAGGGTTTGGTGGACGGCGAGGACTACCGGCAGAAAAACGACGCGTTCTGGGCGCGCTACAAGGCGGGAACCCTGGATATAAATGAGTACCTGCAGTTTGCGCTGCAACCGCTAGCCGGTCGAACGCCGGCGCAAATGAAGCCGCTGCATGATCGCTATCTGGCCGAGAAAATTGCGCCGATGATTCATCAACCTGCCCTCGACCTGGTGCGCCAGCACGCCGGGGACCTGTGCGCAATCGTCACCGCGACCAATACCTTTGTGACCGGTCCGATCGCCGGCTTGTTTGGCGTGCCACACCTCATCGGCTGTGAAGTCGAGGTGCGGGATGGATGTTTCACCGGGCAGCCGGCCGGTGTACCGTCTTTTCGGGAGGGCAAGGTCAGGCGCGTTCACGACTGGCTGGGCTCGCTGGGACAGCGTGTCGCCGACTTTGAGCGGAGCTTTTTCTACAGTGACTCGATGAATGACCTGCCGTTGCTTGACATGGTGAGCAATCCGGTCGCGGTAAATCCGGATCCCGTCCTGCGTGACCTCGCCACCACGCGCGGTTGGCCCATCGTGCAATTGCATTCACTCCAATGATCAAGAAATTCATTCAACGGGTATTCGGATCGAAATCCGCTTCACCAGCGGCGAAGACGGCGCATCGCGGCTGGCGTATTTATCAGCAGGCCGAACACGGCATCCATCGCGATGACCTTTCGCATGCGGCGATCAATGTCTGCGAAGGCCTGCAGAAGGAGGGCTACCAGGCTTTTGTGGTGGGGGGCGCGGTGCGCGATCTGTTGCTGGGCCGGCATCCGAAGGATTTTGATGTTGCCACCAGCGCCACACCCGAGCAGGTGCGCGGTGTGTTCCGGCGGGCGCGCATCATCGGCCGGCGTTTCCGGCTGGTGCACGTGATGTTTCGCGATGAAACCATCGAGGTATCGACTTTTCGCTCCAGCCATGTTGCCGCCGAGGGCGATGAAAACCTGGCGCGCACCGACGAGCATGGGCGACTGCTGCGCGACAATGTTTTTGGGTCGCAGGAGGACGATGCCATCCGCCGCGACTTCACCATGAATGCGCTGTTCTATGATCCGACCCGCCAGGAAGTCTGGGACTACGTTCATGGTGTCGCGGACATCCAGAAGAAACAGGTGGTCATGATCGGCGACCCGGCGGAGCGCTATCGCGAGGACCCAGTGCGCATGCTGCGCGCTGCCCGGCTCGCGGCCAAGCTGGAATTCCGCATCGACGCCGCCACCGAAGCGCCGATCAAGGCGCTGGCGCCACTGCTCGACAACGTGCCCGAGGCGCGCCTGTTTGACGAGATGCTCAAGCTGCTGCTGTCGGGACATTCATTGTCGGGCATCGACCGCTTGCGGACGCTGGGGCTGCATCGGGGATTGATGCCGGTGCTCGACCAGTTGTTCGATGACGCGGCATCGCGCCCCTTTATCACGCTGGCGTTGCAGCGCACCGATGAACGCATTGCTGCCGACAAGGGCGTATCGCCTGCATTCCTGTTTGCCGCCCTGTTCTGGTTTCCGGTGCAACGAGCCGCCGCCAAGCTGGAGAGTCGCGGCATTCGCCCACTGCAGGCGCTGCATGAGGCGATGGACGATACGCTGGATGCGCAGCGCAAGACGCTGGCCATTCCGCGACGGCTGGATCCGCTCATCAAGGAAATCTGGATCGCGCAGCCGCGCTTTGCGCAGCGCTCGAAACCAAAGGCGTTTCGCCAGTTGGCCATGCCGCGATTCCGCGCCAGCTACGATTTCCTGGCGCTGCGCAGCGAGGCCGGTGACGCGGATGTCGAACTCGCGCAATGGTGGGAGCGGTTCCAGTTCGCTTCCGAACCGGAACAGGAAGCCATGCTGCTGCCCGACGACGAACCGAGGAAAAAGAAACGGCGTCGCCGCAAGAGCAAGGCAGCGGGTGAGGGCACTGCCCCGGATGCGGTCGAGGGCTCCGGCGGCTCCGGTTCGCAACAATGACCTTTTCGGCAACAAACCTGACCGGCTTCCGGTCGACGGTGTTCGTCGGCCTGGGCGCCAACCTGAATGATCCGGTCCGGCAATTGCATACGGCAATTCGCGAGATTGACGAGATTCCCGAAGCGGCGCTGGCGAAAATCTCTTCCTTTTACCAGACGGCACCGGTCGGCATTGTCGACCAGCCGCCTTTTGTCAATGCGGTCGTGTGCGTACACACCACGCTCTCGCCCCACGATCTCCTGCGCCATCTTGAGGCGATCGAGACAAGCCACGGTCGTGTGCGGGCTGAAAAGAACGGGCCACGAACGCTCGATCTCGACATCCTGATCTTCAATGAGTGGCGTATTAACGACACCAAGCTGGTTACACCGCACCCGCGCATGCATGAACGGGCGTTCGTGCTGGTCCCCCTGCTGGAGATTGCGCCCGAAGTCTATATTCCCGGGAAAGGCCCGGCGGTGGCGGCGCTCGCAAAGCTGGATACCGGCGGCGTGCAGAAGATGACGACCCGGGTTCCGGTCGTCGAATGAGGGAGCAGGCATGAAGTATCGCTATATCGTGGTGGAAGGGCCGATCGGCAGCGGCAAGTCGACCCTCGCCAAACTCCTCGCCGAGCGCTATGACGCAAACCTCGTGCTGGAGGATCCCGCGGCCAACCCGTTCCTGCCGCTGTTCTACCGGGACATGAAGCGACATGCGCTGGCTACACAGATGTTCTTCCTGTTCCAGCGCGTCAATCAGCTCGCCAACACCCGACAGCCGGACCTGTTCGACCGGAAAACGATTGCGGACTACATGCTGGAGAAGGACCGCCTGTTCGCCAAACTGACGCTGGATGACAACGAGTTCCAGCTCTACGGGCAGCTCTATGCGCACATGAAGCCGCAGGCGCCGACACCCGACCTGGTGATCTACCTGCAAGCTTCCGTCGAGCACCTCATGACGCGCATCCAGCGGCGCGCACGCCCGATGGAACGTGGCATTACCGAGGACTACATGATGGGCCTGTCGGAAACCTATACGCGTTTTTTCTACGATTACGCGGATGCGCCGCTGCTGATTGCCAACAGCGACAACTTCAACTTTGCCGACAATCGCGAACACTTCGATCTGCTGATCCGGCACATCGAGAATATGCGCGGGCGGCGCGAGTATTTCAGCGCGGCCTGACGCGGCCCGCCGTCGGCCTACGCAACCGGACAACGAAAACAGGGTGAACACGCTTGGAGATCTGTAAAACCACAAAGGAGTTGCGCGCCCGCCTGGCCGGTGAATCTTCCATCGGCTTTGTGCCGACCATGGGCAACCTGCATGCAGGTCACCTCGACCTGGTGCGGATCGCGCGCGATCGCAGCCGCTGCGTGGTCGTCTCGATATTCGTCAATCGCCTGCAGTTCGGTCCCTCGGAAGACTTTGATCGCTACCCGCGCACGTTCGCCGATGACACTGCGAAGTGTGTGGCGGCGGGCGTCGACGTGGTGTTCGCACCCGACGAGGGGGAGATGTACCCGGAACCCCAGGCCTACGTGATCGAACCGCCGGAAATCCAGCATCTCCTGGAAGGCGCGGTGCGCCCTGGCCATTTCCGTGGGGTGGCGACGGTGGTGATGAAACTTTTCAACATGGTGCGCCCGCAGGTCGCCGTGTTCGGAAAAAAGGATTACCAGCAGTGCCGCGTGATCGCCAACATGGTGCGCCAGTTCAATCTGCCGGTGGAGCTGGTGTTCGCAGATACGGTGCGCGCGCCGGATGGATTGGCGCTGTCATCGCGCAACCGCTACCTTGTTGAAGCTGAAAGAGCGGAGGCGCCACAACTGTCTGCGCAGCTGGCGTGGGTGTGTGCGCAACTGCGCGCGGGCGAGCGCAACCTTGTCGGCCTTGAGCAGGCTGCCACGACACACCTAACGACGCGTGGGTGGCGGCCTGACTACGTGGCTGTTCGCCGCCAGTCGGACTTGCAGCCGCCCATGCCGTCGGACACGGCACTGGTGGTGCTGGCGGCAGCGCGCCTGGGCTCGACCCGCCTGATCGACAACCTCGAAGTGGACCTGCAACCGTGAACGATCCGGTGTGCGGCGTACAGGCTAGGCCGCGCGCAAGGAATCGACAATCTTCATGCGCGATGCCTTGACGGCCGGCAGGAAGCCGCCGACAAAACCCATGAACAGCGAAAACACCAGCGACTGAACGACAACCTTGGGCGTCAGCAGGAAGCTGAACGCCAGTTGCGAAAACGACTGGAAATTCAGCGTGGAAATGGTGATGGCCTGCAGGAAGGTCGCGCAGATGATGCCGGCGATGCCGCCCACCAGCGACAACAGCAATGACTCGGCGAGGAATGCCACCAGGATTGACGGGCGGCGAAACCCCAGCGCGCGCAGGGTGCCGATTTCTGCGGTCCGGGTTGCGACAGCGGAATACATCGTGATCGCCGCACCGATCATCGCGCCAACTGAAAATATCACCGACAGCACGGTACCGAGAATGGAAATGAAGGTGGACAGGGCACGCGACTGGTCTTCGTAAAACAGTTGTTCGCGCTTGCCGTCCAGCTGCAGGCGGATGTCGTCGGCAACGCCGGCGCGCAGTGCTTCATAGGAGTCCGTCCCGCTGAGCTTGCCGATCACCGAGGAGTAATTGACACGCCGAAACGCCTGCATCAGCAACTCCGCGTCGCCCCAAACCTCCGAATCGAAAGCACTTTTGCCGGCGTCAAAACTGCCGACCACCGTCCATTCGCGTTGCGCGAAGCGCAGTGTCTGGCCGATGTCGACGCCCTCAAAATCGTCGGCAATGTTCTTGCCGACGATGATCTCCGCCGATCCCGGACGGAACATGCGGCCCTTGACGATCTTCACCTGCGGGCGCAGCACCAGGCCGAGCGGCGGCACGCCGCGTGTGACGATGTTGGACAGCTTGTCCTGGCCGCGCTTGGTGAGCGACGTCAGCACCACGGACTCTTTCGACACAAACGGCCGACCCTCGGCATCGCGCGCGATCTGCGGCATCGACTCGATGAGCGAGGCCTGGTCGCGCGTGATCCCGCTCTGGATCTCGGTCTCTGCGCCTTTGCGGATAAACACCACGTTGTCGACGCTGCCGGTGCTGACCATGGTGCGCTTGAGGCCGGCGTCGAGCATGAGAACCGCGGCGAAAACGAACACCACCAGTCCCATGCCGGCGGCCGTCAGCGCCGTGGTGAGTTTGCGCGCCCACAGATTGCGCATGGCATAGCTGAATGGAATCTTCACGCCAGGTTCCTCGCGGCCACGCGGCAAGGCCAATATGGGCGAAGCGGCATCATCCGACGTGCCTCAAGCCATCGACGATGCGCACGCGCGCGCTTCGCCAGCCGGGAACCATGCCGGCGGCCAATCCCACCACCAATGCGCAAATGGCCTGCATCACCACCGTTTCGCCGGAGACATTGAACGCGGCGAAGGCCGCGCCCGCCGGCGATACCGCAAACCAGTTGGCCACCGGAAAAGTCAGCAGGATGCCGATGCCTGCGCCGATGCAGGACAGCATCAGCGCTTCACCGAACACCAGCGCCGCCACGAAACCCGGCGAAAAGCCCAGGGCTTTCAGCGTCGCGTACTCGGACAGCCGTTCGCGCGCGGTCATCGCCATGGTGTTGGCCACCACGGCCATGATGATGAATATCACCACGAACGACACCACCCGGATCGCGACCACGATGGCCTCCGACTGCGCGACGAAGCCGAGCTGAAACGATTTTTCCGTCTCGGTCAGGGTCTCCGCCAGCGAATTCTTGAACTGGGCATCAATGTCCCTGGCGATATCGGCGATGCGGCCGGGGTCGGTCACTTCGATGTTGAAAATGCCAATCTGGTCGGCGCGGCGCGGATAGCGCTTCTTCAGGTATTCGTTGATGTATTCCCACTGGAAATAGAACTGGCGGGTGATGGTAGTCTCGTCGCGGCCGTCGAAAATGGCGCGGATATTGAACTGCCAGTTGCCCGGAAAGATGGTGCCGCGAATCGGTACCACGTCGCCCACCTTCCAGCCGTACTGATCGGCAAGCTTGCGGCCGACCACCGCGCCCTGCCGGTCGCGCTTGAATGCGACAAGCTGCTCGGGCGGCATCAGGAACTCGGGATACATCTCGAAAAAATGATCCTGGTCGACCGCGAACTGCGGGAAGAAATTTTTCGGCTCGATGTAGATGCCGCCGAACCACTGCGAGTGCGCGACCGATTTCACGCCGGGCACCGCCTTGATGCGATCGCGATAATAGGCCGGCATCGGAAACACCAGCGAGATGGCGTTACGCGTGACCATGCGCGAGGATGACGCCGAGTTCGCCCCGGCGAACCAGGCATCGACCACCGTGCGCAGCAGGCCGAAGGCAAGAATGGCGATAATCAGGCCGATTACGGTCAGCGAGGTCCGCAACTTTGCGCGAAACACGTTCTTGAAAATGAGCTTGAGGAAATACATGCGCCGGGCGCCTACTGGGTCATGAGGGATCGTCGATCAGTTCACCTTTTTCAAGGTGCACCAGGTGGCGGGCGGCTTCAGCCGCATGCGCGTCATGGGTGACCATGATGATGGTTTTGCCCATGTTTTCATTCAGCTGCCTGAGCATGCCCAGTACATCGCTGGCCGATTGCTTGTCGAGATCACCGGTGGGTTCGTCGCATACCAGAATGGTCGGATCGGTGACGATGGCGCGCGCGATGGCCACACGCTGCTGTTGTCCACCCGAAAGCTCGTTCGGGTAATGATCCATGCGGTCGGCAAGGCCAACCAATGACAGGGTCATCTCCACCCGCTCCCGGCGCTCCTTGCGCGAAAGGTTGGTCAGCAGCAGCGGCAGCTCGACATTCTCGAATCCGGTCAGCACCGGCATGAGGTTGTAGAACTGGAAAATGAAACCGATGTTGGAGGCGCGCCAATCCGCCAACTGGCCTTCGCTGAGCCGGGTGATGTCCTGGTCATCGACTCTGAGCAGGCCGGAGTCCGGCTTGTCGATGCCGGCAATGAGGTTCAGCAGGGTGGACTTGCCCGAACCTGACGGTCCCATCAGTGCAATGAAATCGCCGCGCGCGATGTCCAGCGTAATGTCATCGAGCACCGGGACGATCTGGTCGCCGCGCGTGTAGCTTTTGGCGAGATGCTTGATCTCAACCAGCGTATCGGTCATGACGGCTACTTCTTGATGATGCTGACGGCAGCACCATCCTTGAGTTTCTCGGGCGGCGTCAGCACCACCTTGTCGCCGGGGTTCACGCCGGCGACCTGCACCAGGTCGCCGATCTTCGCTGCCACCGTCACCGGCGCCAGGCGGGCGGCGTCCTTGTCGATCACGAATACCACGTCCTTGCCCTCGCGCTTGGCGAGCGCGGCCGGCTGCACGGCGGTCACGGGCTTGCGTTCCTCCGGCTTGAGGTCGCGACTGAGGAATGCCACCTTGGCGGACATGTCCGGCAGGACACGCTTGTCCTTTTCAACGAACTCCACCTTGACCAGCACGGTCGCCTTGGAGCGGTCCACCGTCGGCACGATCCGGCTGACCTTGCCCAGCAAACGCAGTTCCGGAAACGCATCCAGTTGGATTTCGACCGGCTGGCCGACGCTGATCTTGGACAGCGACACTTCCGAGACATCGGCCTCCACCTCCAGCGTGGACATGTCGGCCATGTTCACCACGGCGCCCTTGCTGTCGGCGGCCGAAGAAAACGGCGTGATGATATCGCCGACGTTGGCGTTCTTGGTCAGCACCACGCCGTCGAAGGGCGCGCGAATCAGCGTCTGTTCGACGGTGACATTGGTTGCGCGCAAGTTGGCTTCGGAGACACCAATTGCGCCATTGAGGGATGCCACTGCTGCCTGCGCCTTGTCAAAACGCGCCTTGGCGGTATCGAGCGTTGCCGAGGAGATGAAGTTTTTGCGGGCGAGATCCTCGGAGCGTTTCAGATTGACTTCGGCGTCGCGCAGTTCGGCCATGCCCTGTTCCAGATTGGCCCGAGTCGCGCGCAGGTTGGCTTGCGCCTGGTCCTGTGTGGCGGTGACATCCTTGTTTTCGATTCGCGCCAGAACTTCGCCGGCTTTGACGATGGAGCCTTCCTGCACGCCCAGGAACTCCAGGCGGCCGGTCGCCTTGGTGGAAACGGCGGCCTTGCGCTGGGCGCTGACGCGACCGGTGGCATTGAGCGAGGTGATGGCCTGGGAAGGGTAGGCGCTGGCAACGACCCCGCTTTCAACTGCCAATGGGCCACCACTGCCGCGGAACGCGATCAATCCGCCGGCGAGCGCGACGAACATGCCGCCAATGATCCACCACTTGCGTCGTCCGCCCTTGTTCGGCGAGAACGCCTTTTGATCCCGGGAAATGCTCAGCTTGGATAAATCGGGTGTGCCCACAGTGTCAGTCCTGACTGGTCAACGATAGGCGCAGATTATATGTGAGACCCTTTGTCGGCCTCGTCAGGATTGCGCTGAAGCTGGCGTTTTCGCGTGCGGGTGGCGAATGGCCGGCGCGAATGGCATTGCCCGCTAGTCGAACAGCGCGCGAAGGGCCAGCAGCCCGGCGCTTCCCGGGCGGAAATGTGCGTCGACAACCGTGAAGTGATTGCAGCCCGAAAGCACCAGCGGTGACGGGCAGGTGCGGGGCCAGGCCTCGTGCAACTGTTGGGACTGGTGGCGGAATGCGGCGCTTTCGTCGGCGCCCACGGACAACAGCAGAGGCACATCCAGCGCAGGTTGCATATGTATTGGCGACAGCGCGCGCGCGGCCGGCGCATCAAGATGCAGGTCGGCGTTCATGGAGCAATGCAGCAGCGGCTGCAGATCAAACACGCCGCTCACCGCGGTAGCGCCGACGATGTTCATGCCGCTCGCCGCCACGCTGCGGTCGCCGGCGAACAGCGAAGACAAGAGGTGACCACCAGCCGAGTGCCCGGCCAGCGCGACCCTGGACAGGTTCAGCCCATGCGTTTCGCCATTCTTGGCAAGCCATTCACAGGCGGCACGGCAATCGTCAACGATATCGCCGATGGCGACCTCCGGGCATAGCCGGTAGTTGAGCGCGGCGACCGAGAGCCCCAGGTCCATGAGCGGACCGGCCAGAAACGAAAAATCGGACTTGTCGAGCGAACGCCAGTAACCGCCATGAATGAAGATGACCGTTCCGACCGCATGCGGCGCGCGAAACAAATCCAGACGGTGGCGATCGTGTGCGCCGTAGGATAGGTCAAGGCTGCAGTCGGCGCTAGCGCGCAGGGCGGCCGATTGGTGGCGCCAGCGCGCAAAGATGGCCGGATGCTCGGGGACCATGGCCCGGTTGTTGTATTCGCGCTCGATGGTGGGGTCGATGGAGTTCATGCGCAATGATGGCGCGAACTGGGCCCAGAAAGCCAAACTCCAGCAATGGCGGGCCTTCCAGAGGCATTTCGCGGATTCAACCACGAGTCCCGACACTTCAGGGCGTGCGCAAGGAGGGGTGAGGTAACGAACCGCGGTACCCTTTTGCTTCTGACACGAAAGGAAGCCGCTATGAGTGGTTCGCCCCTCACCTTGGAAGAACGTTA
>JBGATH010000048.1:0-26295 GCA_044229235.1 Usitatibacteraceae bacterium | reverse complement strand
GATCTCACGCAGGCGCTGCAGGTAGCCCTTCGGCGGGAACAGCACCCCGGTCGAACCCGCCATCGGCTCGACGATCACCGCGGCGATGGTGGAGGCGTCGTGCAATGCCACGATGCGCTCCAGCTCGTCGGCCAGATGCGCCCCCCATTCCGGCAAGCCGTCGGTGAAGGCGTTTTCCTTGAGATTGTGCGTATGCTGAAGGTGGTCCACGCCGGCCAGCATCTGGCCGAACATCTTGCGGTTGGCCACCATGCCACCGACCGAGATACCGCCGAAGCCGACACCGTGATAACCGCGCTCACGGCCGATGAGCCGGGTGCGCGCGCCCTCGCCGCGCAGGCGTTGCCAGGCGATGGCAATCTTCAGGGCCGTATCGACGGCCTCCGAACCGGAGTTGCAGAAGAACACGTTTTTCATGTTCTTCGGCGCGATATCGATGATGCGATTGGCCAGCTCGAACGCCAGCGGATGCGCGAACTGGAACGGCGAGCAGTAATCCAGCGTGGCCGCCTGTTTCTGGATGGCCTCGACGATCGGCTTGCGATTGTGCCCGGCGTGACAGCACCAGAGGCCGGCGAAGCCGTCCAGCAGTGTCTTTCCCTCCGTCGTCTTGTAGTACATGCCGTCGGCGCTGGCCAGCATGCGCGGCGCCGCCTTGAAGTGCCGGTTGGAGGTGAACGGCATCCAGTACGCGCCCAGTTGATCCGGGTGCAGGTGCAATTGATCCGACAGAATAGTCATGGCTGAGTCCTTGTTGTGTTCCCCTGCGGCGCTTGCCCGCCGCGCTGGTTCCGGGGGCAGTTTAGCAACTCGCCGGCACCTCGGCGAACGGGAACGGAAACAGGCGCAGCAACACGGCACGCGTGGCACCGGCAGCGATCGGCGTCAACGGCCGCGAAACGCCGGGCAGCGTCGCTGCAAACTCGGCTCGCGCCGCCGCCGTGTCGGCATTCAAGCGCGGTCGCCAGGTGTCACCGGCAGCGCCGCGCGCGATTCCCGGTACACGCCGGCGGGAGCCGCCGGCGCCCTGCAGACGCGGCTAGTGCTTGGGGAAAAAATCCTTGGCCAGCGGTGATGAGCCCGGCTGGGGCGCCTCGGGTTTTTCGGCTTCGGCAGCCTTGCGAATGACCGTCGGCAGCGGCGCGTTGACCGCACGCGCCCACAGGGTATCGCGCGGTGCCTTTGATGCTTCCCACGTTGCGACCTGTTTCTGCGCGCTGGCCAGCTGCGCGGCTTCCAGCTTCGGCTGCAGTTCGGTCACGGCTTGCCGGGCCAGCTTGATCGATTCAGCCGTCGCCGGCGTTTCCTTGGCGGAAGCCGCAAGGCTCAACCATTGAAAGGCCTTAGCCGGGTCCGCTGCAACGCCGGTGCCGTCCCGGTACATCTTGCCGGCTGCCAGCATTGCCCAGACCACACCCTGGCTTGCCGATTTTTCCATCCACTGCGCCGCCATGACCGGGTCCGGCTTGGTGCCGTTGCCATTCTGGTAAAAGCGCGCCAGCTCAAACTGGGCACTGGCGTGACCCTGCTCGGCCGCCTTGCGATACCAGCTGAATGCCGCAAAATGGTCCCGCGGCGCGCCGGTACCGAGGAAATAGATCCGGCCGATCATCGCCTGGGCTGCCGCGTCACCCTTCTTTGCCGGTTCGATGGCTTCGCGATACGCATGGAAGTACTCCTGCTTGTCGAAGTTGGCCTCGGCTTCCTCCACCCCGGCCCAGGTTGCACCGGTTCCAGTGATCAGCACACCCGCGATCGCGGCGAGCACGGCGTTACGAACAGTTTTTTGCTTCATGTCAAATTCTCCAGGCATTGCATTTATCAAACAGGCGCGCAGGTTACCACAGGCCGATTTCGGGGAATTTTGGGGATATTCCCGAATCTTCAAGTACAAGCTTGCTTAACGCGCTTCCGGGAAATTAGTCGTACGCCCCTCCTCCCCCTGCTCCTTGCCGTCATGGCGATCTGGCCGTTGTGTGCCTGAATATGGCCGTTCGTATCGGGGCAATTCACAGCCCGCGTTCGGTCCGTTTTACGCCGCAAATTCCGCATTTCATCGTTTCGCCGTGGTGCGCGGCGGGCGGCTTCGACATAGTGGCACTGTCCCGCCGCATCCGGATGCAAGCGAGACAGCCTCCTTCTCCAACATCCTACTTGTGAGTGAAACCATGAAAAAGATCCTCCTGGTTGCAGTGCTCGGCGCCGCCGGCCTCAACCTTTCCACCGCAGCACTGGCCAACAGCACCGGCACCTCAGCCAACAAGCTGGACGTGCAGGAAGTCCGCGGCACCGCGCTGCAGCAATATTATGCCTCCCGCGGCGCGTTCAAGGCCGTTCGCGGCGCGTATGACATGGACGACGGCACCGTGCTGTCGATCTACCAGAACGGCCGCAGTTTTGTCGCTGAAGTCAGCGGCAGCGCCCCCGTCGAGGTACGCGCCGCATCCGACGACACCTTTGTCGCCGTGGACGGCAGCGCGGAATTCCGTTTCCGCCAGGGCGCGGGTGGACTGGTGGCAAATGTCGTTCTGACCAAAGTGTCGCGGGCCGGCTGACCGCAACGCTACGTCACACCTCCGCAGAGGCCGGCCCTGCCGGCAGCTGCGGTGGCCTCTGCAAGCTGCGTGCGCCGTTAGTACGACGCGATCCAGCGTTTCATCTTTTCCTCCAGCACCGCCAGCGGCAGGTTGCCGTCTTTGAGGAGTTCCTCGTGAAACGCGCGCACGTCGAACCGCGCCCCCAGTTTCTGTTCGGCAAGTCGGCGTAATTCCATGATCTTGAGCTCGCCGATCTTGTAGGCCAGCGCCTGTCCCGGGATCGCCATGTATCGCTCGATTTCCTGGACGACATCGGCTTCGCGACCACCTTCATTTTCCAGCGAATAGGCAATGGCCTGTTCACGCGTCCAGCCCTTGGCGTGCATGCCGGTATCAACCACCAGCCGGATGGCGCGGTGCATTTCCGCCAGCAGCCGCCCGAGGAATTGGTACGGATCGTCGTACACACCCATTTCGCTGCCGAGGCTCTCGGCATACAGTCCCCAGCCCTCACCGTAAGCGTTAAAGCGCGTCATGCGGCGGAAACGTGGCAATGCGGACTCCTGTGCCAGCGAGCTCTCGAAGTGGTGCCCGGGAAGGCCCTCATGCAAAAACAGCGAGGTCATCTTGGGGTTGGTGTAGGTCGTCGCATCGCGCACGGGAGCGTAGAACACTCCCGGTCGCGATCCATCCGGCGCGCCCACGTTGTAATGCGCGGCGGCCGTGGCGCGGGTAATTTCCGGTTCGGGGCGGATTTCCAGCGCAGCGCGCGGCTTTCTCGAAAACAGCTTGTCAAGTCGCGGTTCCACGCGCCGCTGTATCGCGCGATAGGCTTCGATGACTTCCGCCTCGGTCTTGAACGGTGCATGCCGCGGGTCGGTGGTGATCGAGGCGAGGAAGGCCTTCAGGTCACCCTTGAATCCGACTTGCAGCCGCACCCTGTCCATTTCGCCGCGAATGCGCGTGACTTCGCGCAGGCCGATCCGGTGAATCTCCTCGGGCGTCATGTTCGTCGTGGTCGACTCGCGTGCGCGGAATGCATATTTTTCCGCGCCGTTCGGCGTGGCGCCCAGTCCCGACGAGTCACGGCACTTGGGCAGGTATTCCTTTTCGATAAAGTCATGCAGGCGCGTGACCGCGGGGACGGCATTGTCCGCGACCATCGCGCGGTAGGCACCGGTCAGCCGGGTGCGATCGGCCTCCGAAAAGCCGGCGGGAAACTTCAGCACCGGCTTGTAGAAACCGCTCTTCTCCGGATCACTCCCGATCTGCGTGCGCAGTTGCACAAGGACGCGCCGCATCAATACCCGCGGCTGGACCACCTGCTTTGCGATCCCTTCGCGCATGTTGCCGATCGCGGCATCGACCCAACCCGGGAATCCATCCATGCGCTTCAGGAACGCATCATAGTCGGCCACGGTACGAAACGGCTGGGCGCCCTCGGTGCTGGCAAACTGCACCAATGTCAGCGGCAGCGAGTAGAACTGGTTGAAAGGGGTGAGGTGAAAGTCGTACTGCGATTCCTCAAGGCGCATCGTGGCGCGGTATTTCAGCACGTCGTACGTCAACCGATCTGACGCCCGAAGGCGGGTGGCGTCGAACTTTTCCAGAGCATGCAGGGTTTCGACCTGCAAGGCCTTGTCGCGCGCCAGAAACTCGGCCGTCAGGTTGTTGACGAACTTGTCGGCAAATCGCGCCTCACCAGCCCGTGTGGCCATCAGTGGATTGAGTTCGAAAGTGCGTTCGATGTACCGCTCCGCGAGCCGCTCGAGCTGCGCCACATCGCCCGGCGCAGCGGCCCGCTCGGCTGCAAGCGGCATGCCGATGGGAAACAGCCAGGCGAACACGACGATGACTGCCACGCGTGGAAACGAAAGTGCAGGTTGGCGCATTCGGAGAGGCTCCCGAGTTCAAGGAAGCGAGATTGTACGCAAGCCTGCCCGGCAGCATGCGTGCAGCCTGCTTTTGGTCGTGCGTATTTGATTGCGGGTAATGCACGCGGCTCGACGCGAGCGGATTGGCGCAGCGCGCTTTTTGCGTTGCGTCAAACCCGACGTCGGCCGGCCGCGCATCATGTAATGAACAGGCACGGAAACGCCTTTCAGACACCTACGCGGACTAACCGGCAATCGACAGTTTCCCTGCGCCTGCAGCCATCGCCGCAATCACCAGACAGCCGGAAGTGTTGCGGCACCATCGCCACCGGCACGGAAAGCAGCCATGAACAAAAGCACATTCGCAACCGCACAAAAGAGCCTGCGCGACCAGCAGCGGCGCTTGCTGGACGCCATCCGCACCCATCTCGCCGTCTCCGGAAGCACGCAGATGCAGGTCATGGCCAACCAGCATGAAGCGACTGACGACGATGCCATCGCCGATGTGCTGGCCGAGATGGACCTGGCCACGCTGGCCGCCGAACTGAAAGAACTTCGCGACATCCAGATTGCGCGCAGGCGGCTGGGCGACGGCAGCTACGGCACCTGCATCGAGTGCGGCGCGGCAATCACGCCTGCCCGCCTTGAGGCCAATCCCACGGCGCTGCGCTGCATCAACTGCCAGGCCGGAAGCGAAGTCGCTGCCGGCATGCCGCGCAATCGCTCGATCTAGCCGACAGCACCAGGCGGGTCCGAGCGGTCCAGCACGCCATTCGCATGTCGCACGCAGTTTCGACCGGCCTTCTTGGCCGCATACAGGGCCATATCCACACGGCTGATCAAGGCGCGCAGTATTTGCGGCACAGGTGGCGGTTCGCCATTGGACTGGAAGGTCACGGCGCCGATGCTGGCGGTTAGCGGAGAGCGCAGGCCGGGAATATTGTTGACCGCCAGGCGAAAATTCTCGGCAGCAACCATGCTGCCGCGTTCATCGGTATCGGGCAGCGCCACGACGAACTCCTCGCCGCCATAGCGCGCCGCGAGGTCGCTCTGCCGGCAGGTGCCGCGCAGCGCCGCACCGACACCCTCGAGGACGCGATCGCCTTCGGGGTGTCCGTGAACATCGTTGACCCGCTTGAAGAAATCCAGGTCGATCATCAGCAGCGACAGGCAAGTGTGGCGGCGGATCGCATTGCGCAGCATCCACTCGGCCTGCTCTTCGAAGGTGCGGCGGTTGAACAGGCCGGTAAGACTGTCGTGACTGGCGAGAACTTTCAGCTGCTCGTGAAGCACTTCGAGCTCCGCCGCATGCCGAATCAGCTGCTGTTCCGCCGCGAGTCTCGCCGACACGTCGCGCAGCGCGCAGAGGAAAACCAGCTCGCCATCGCCGGGCAGCGGGCTGATCATGATGTCCACCGGCAATTCACTGCCATCCTTGCATCGCACGCACAGGTCGCGCTGCATGCGTCCCATGCGCCGCGTTTGCGGATCCGCCGCGTATCGGCTGCGGTTTTGTGCATGCGCTCCGGCAAACCGTGCCGGCACCAGCAGCTCGACCTGCTGGCCCAGCAACTCCTTCGGTGGGTAACCCAGCGCCATTTCGCAGCGCGCATTGGCAATGATGATTCGCCCTTCCCTGTCGATGACCAGCAGCGGATCGGGCGTATTTTCAAATATGCGCTGATAAATGTTCATGTCATTGCCGCGCAGCGCCGGTCAGGGCCGGCGCGCGCCCGCGGGCTGCGCGATTCGGGCTCGTTTTGCAGCTGCTGCGCGGGACGCCGTGGCCGGCTATTTTTTCTTGCCGCCGGCCTTTGCGGCCTTGGCTGCCTTTTTCGCGCCTTTGGCAATCTTCGGATCGCGGTACACCAGCACCGGAATGTCACACATCGACTGAACCCGGGTGGTGACGCTGCCGAGAAACATCTGCGACACCACGCCACGTCCGTGGGATCCCATGAAAATCAGATCACAGGGCGCCTCGGATGCGCCCGCGGTGGCAACGATTGCTGCCGCCGGGCTGTCGCTCTCCACGGCGAGTGAGGTGCAGGGCACGCCGGCGCCCTTCGCCGCCTCGTCGATGACCCCTAGGTAGCGCTTGGCGGCTTTCCGCTGGACTTTCACATAGGCTTTTTCGGAAATCAGCTCGGGCGCCGCGACGAAAGGTTCGGTGGGATAGATGCGCAGCGGGGGATAGACGTAGAGCGCGATCACCTGCGCCTTGAGGAAACCGGCCAGTTCGATGGCCGCGCGGGCCGAATGCTCCGCGCGTTCCGAGCCGTCGGTCGGAACGAGAATTCGCTTGAACATGATGCCTCCTTCTTCGATTCGCTCCGGGGAGGAGCGCTCACCTGCTGATTCCACGCTACGCCGACCCCGGCGACACGCTTTGACGGGGGTCAAGCGCGGACCAAGCGGCCGAATCAGCTCACCTGGCGGTGCTCTTGAGCCAGGCGCTCGCGCGTCGTTGCGCTTCCTCGATTTGCTCGGGAGTCATCAGTGTTTCCACCAGGCGCCGGGCATCGGTTGCCTGCTTGTTGCCGTTGACCTCGGCGATGTTGAACCATTTGTGCGCCTCGATGTGATCCTGGGTGATGCCACGGCCGCTCTCGAACATCGCGCCGAGGTTGTACTGCGCCACGTTGTCGCCCTGCGCGGCGGCCATGCCGTACCAGTTGGCGGCACGCTTCGGGTCGGCCTCCACGCCGGAGCCGGTGTCATACATGTAAGCCACGGTGGCCTGCGCACGCGCATGGCCCTGCGCCGCGGCCTTCGCATACCACTTGGTGGCGGTGGATGCGTTCCTGGTCACGCCGATGCCCTTGTCGTAGCAATTGGCCAGCTCGAACTGCGCGACCACGAAGCCGGCGTCGGCGGCTTTCTGCAGCCATTGCACGGATTTGCGCGCATCCTGCGCCACGCCGCGCCCGCGCGCATACATCATGCCCAGGTGGGTGTGGGATTCGGCAAGTTGCGGCTTGCTCATGCCGCGTTCGAGCGCGGCCCGCTTGCGGGTTGCGGCGGCCTCGCCGTTGGCGCTGGCAAGGCTCGACCAGACATGCGCCAGCACCAGGTCCTTGTCGACGCCGAGCCCCTTGGCGTACAGGTCTGAAAGATTGTCCTGCGCGAGTCCCAGGCGTTGCTCGGCCGCCTCGCGATACAGCGCCGCCGCGCGGGTGATGTTCTGCGGCACACCTTGGCCTTTCTCGTAACGCACGCCCAGGCTGTTCTGGGCCAATGCGTAGCCCTGGGTAGCCGATTGCAGGAACCAGGCCGCCGCATCGCGATAATTCTGCGGCGTGCCCTGCCCCTTGGCGTACAGGGTTCCCAGCTTGAATTGCGCTTCCGCATTGCCCGCTGCGGCCGCCTTGCGGTAGGCCGCCAGCGCCTGCGCAAAATCCTTTCTGGCGGCGGCCTTGTCGCCCTCTTCCAGATCGCCCGCCCGCGCGCCGCTGCTGAACAGCACCATCAGCGTCACCAGCGCCACCAGCAATACCCGCGTCACGATCGTGCCTGCCGCGGCCGACCGGGATTGCAACACGGGTAACGTCAGGTTCATCGCCGATGCCTCCTGGATGCGCTTGCCACCTTGCCTATCGTCCCTTCAGTGGCGACGCGGCAGGTGGCGCGACTGCCAGTTTGCCGAAGAATTCCTCCGCGCGCAGCCGGGTATCAGCGGCGGCGGCGACATTGGCGGCGACCGCGGTGCGTTTGGCTGTCGGCGTATCGTAGCTGTGTGTGGCACCCTCGTAGCGTACAAAGGTGAGCTGGTCGCCGGCGGCAGAGCGGGCAAGTTTTTCGCAATTGCGAAAACTCACCTCCTCATCCTCGGTGCCGATGAGCAACAGCAGCGGCGCATAGCTGCGATACACGTTTCCATAATGTCTGGCCACTGGCGTGCAGCCTGGATACACCGCGATCGCGCCACGGAATCCCTTCTCGCTGCCCGGCGTTTCCATCGCGATGGTGCGCGCCGCCATCGACGAGAGCGTTGCGCTGCCGCCATTGGACCAGCCCTGCAGGAAGACGCGGTCGGCCTGCACATCCTTGCGTGTGCGAAGGTATTCCAGCCCGGCATAGGCATCGAACGGCCGCACCGTGACTTCATTGACCTCGGGCGGCCGGCGGCCGTCGTTGGTGCCGGCCTCAAAGCCGCGCGGATAGCCCCGCGGCGCGAACGAATCCACGTACAACCCGACGTAACCGCGTTCCGCCCAGAAGCGGCCCCACAACACCGTGCGCGACGACAGCGTGCTCACGCCGAATGATTTCGCGCCGGCGCTGAACAGGCCGGAGCGCCCGTGCAGCATTACGACGGCGGGTCGCGGTCCGGGCCATTTCGCCGCATCGGGCAGATACAGATAGCCGGCAAGCTGCAGCATGCCGTCTGCGCTGGCGAACTGCACCGCTTCGGCGGGCTGGCCGCTGCAGGTCACGGTCGCAAGCAGCGTGGATAGCAACAGTGCTGCGCGCCGGAAACACCCGGAACAAGCGGCCAAACCCCAGCATTGGCGCGGCATTCGAGACAAAAATGGCCTGGGAGGCCCGCCAATGCTGGAGTTTTGGCTGGCGACTGCACGCAGCACCACTGCCATGGGTTCAACCACCTGCCGCCGTCTTGGCCGAATGGTGATCGTGCTGATTAAGATGCGAGCGGCGAATGCCATAGACAAAATATCCGGTCACCGCGAGGGTCATCCACACGCCGAACACGGCAAAGGTGGTGGCCGACAGGTCTTTCATGATGTACAGGCAGGAGAAGATCGAGAGCAGCGGAATGACGTACGGGCCGAACGGCACGCGAAAGCCTTTCTGGTAAACATGCATGTCGATATGCTTGCGGCGGATCACCGGCACCGCTGCCGAGACGATCGAAAACGCCACCAGCGTGCCCATGCTGACCATGTCCCACAGATACCCCGAGTCGACGGTACCGGCCACCAGCGCGGCGAAGCAACAGACGATCACCGTGTTGCGCGCCGGCACCTTGTGTTTGCGGCTGACCTGGCGAAACGCTTTGCCGATCAGACCGTCGCGACTCACTGCATACAGCACGCGCGTCTGGCTGTAGATCGAGGCCAGCGTGACGCTGAATACCGAAATCACCGCGCCGGCCGACAGCACGATGGCCGGCCACACCTTGCCGGTCACGTTCTGCAGGATCACGGCGAGGCCGGCTTCCTGCCCGTCGAACTTGCCGGCGGCCTGCGCGCCGACCGCCGTCACTGCCACCAGCATGTAGCAGGCGGTGACGATGAGCAGCGCCGCGAGAATGCCCAGCGGCACATCGCGCCGCGCATTCTTCGCTTCGGCGCCGCCGGTGGCAACGGTATCGAGCCCAATGAAGGAAAAGAACACGGTTGCGGCCGCGGCCGTGACACCGGCCATGCCGGCGTGCCCCTTGCTGTTGTCGGTGTTGAAGAACGGCACAAAGTTGTCGGCGCTGAAACCGGAAATGGCAATGACCGCAAAGAAGATGAGGATGGCGATCTTCACCAGCACCATCGCGGTGTTGACTCCGGTGGATTCGCGCACGCCGCGCAGCAGTAGCGCGCCGCACATGAAGATCAGCAGCACCGGCGGCAGGTTGATGCGGTCGGGGTGAAACTCCACGCCCTTCGCGCCCAACACGATCATCGGCGAGCGCAGGGCCTCGGGTATGTGCCAGCCGAATGCATTCTCCAGCAGGTTGTTAAGGTACGCCGACCAGCCGATGGCCGTGGCGCTGGCCGACAAGCCGAACTCGAGCAACAGGCACCACGCCACCACGTAAGCGAAAAACTCACCGATGGTCGCGTAAATATAGGAATACGACGAACCAGAGGCCGGAATGCGCGACGACAGTTCAGCGTAGCAAAGCGCGGTCAGTCCGGCGGTGAGCGCGGCGATCAGAAACGAGAGAATCACCGCCGGGCCGGCTTTTGGCACCGCCTCGGCCAGCGTGAAAAAAATGCCGGTGCCGATGGTGCCGCCGACGCCGAGCATGGTCAGCGGGAAGACGCCAAGCGTGCGGTTCAGGCTCTCGCTGGCGTTGTCCTTTTCATGAGCGTCGAGCGCGATGGTGCGGAACAGTTTCTGGCGAAGCGTGGGCTGGCTCATGGACTGGCGCGGCGCCTGGTCAGCGCGGCACGCGAAATTTGGATTGGCGCGAGCATACCCAACAAACCGGCGCGTGGGAAATTGCCATCAAAGCCCGGCTGTGATCAACCGCCCCGGCGCGGCGCGCGGTCCACTGCGCGCGTGGCCCAGAAATACATGATCGCGGCAAGCGCTGCGAGACCCGCCAGCAAGGCCAGCAGCGACTGGTAGCCGCCAAGCGTGCTCCAGGCCAGCGACGCGACCAAGGGTCCGGCAGCCCGCGCCACCATAGCCGGCGCCGCGATCGAGCCGGTCATCTCGCCGTAACGCTCGCGGCCGAACAATTCCACCGGTGCCGCGCCGCGCACAATGGTCATCGCGCCATTGCCGGTGCCGTAAAAGAATGCGAATAACGCCAGCAGCCACCAGTTCACGCCCGCCGCCATCAGCAGCAGCAGCGACAGCGGCAGCAGCACCACCGCCCAGCGCCCCACTTGCACGGCCGACAGGCGCGTGCTCACCGCCAGCTCCAGCGCACGCCCGGCGACTTGCATGGGCCCGACCATGGCGCCGACCGCAGCGGCTTCGGTTGCAGTCAACCCGCGCTCGGCCAGCAGCGCCAGCATGTGCACCCCCACCGCCGAGATCGCCAGCGACTGGCCCACAAATGACAACGCGAAAGCGAGAAATGCCGGATCGCGCAGCCAGGGCTTCGCCGCCGGCGGCCGTGCCGCCGTAGCGCGGGCTGGCGATGACGCATGCCCGGCAGGCACGCACAGGTAATGGATCGGCGCGCATAGCAGCAGATTGAGCGCGGCCCAGCAGAGCGTGGCGCCACGCCAGCCGAGCGCCTCCATGAGCCACGCCGTCAGCGGCCAGAACACCGTGCTTGCAAAGCCGCCGAACAACGTCAACGCCGTAATGGCGCGGCGGTAATTGAGCGGAAACGCGTAGGTGACCACTGCAAACGCAGCCTCGTACAGTGTCGCCGCCATGGCGATACCCAGCAGCGCCCACACCACATACAGCATCAGCAGCGACTGCACCTGGCTCAACGCCAGCAACAATAACGCGCCGGCGACGGAACCCAGCGTCATGACATTGCGCCCTCCCGCGCGATCGATCAGCCGACCGATCCAGGGCGCGGCCAGTCCCGACGCCAACAGGCTCGCCGAGAATGCGCCGGAGATGGCCGTGCGGCCGGCCGCCAGTTCCTTCTCCAGCGGCAAAATCAGCAAGGCGAACAGGTAGTAGATCGAGCCCCAGGCGATGATTTGGGTGACACCCAGCCAGCCGATCAGCGCCGCAGAGGCATGCGGCGGTTCAGCCGGTTGGGCTGCGTCCAGCGGATCTTGGGGAGTGGACAAAGGAGGAAACGAAGGCGAACGGATTGCAACGTTGCCAACACTCTAGCATTGCGCCGGTGCAGTGCCCGCGCTGGCTGCGGTTGACGCCCTTCGCGGCCCTCATGGATACTTCGCCGCAGGCCGCTCCACTTCCGGCCAGACTCCTTCTCCCTGAAATCGACCTCATGAGCGTCTCCCGCATCGGCGGCTTCCGCATCGCCGGCATCAGCACCTGCGTTCCGCCGAACATCGCCGACAATGCCGATTGTGCCGAGCAGTACGGCGCGGTCGAAGTTCGCAAGGTGGTGGCGATGGCAGGAATAAAACAGCGGCGCGTCGCAGACGCGAACGTGACCTCGGTGGATCTGTGCTGCGAGGCTGCCGCCAGTCTGCTCGACAAGCTGGGCTGGTCGCGTGATTCGATTACCGGGCTGATTTTTGTCACGCAGTCGCCCGATTACTTCCTGCCGTCGAGCAGTTGCGTGCTGCACCAGCGACTCGGCCTGTCCGCCGACTGCGCGGCATTTGACCTGGGACTGGGCTGCTCCGGTTATCCCTACGGCGTGTACCTGGCGGCCACCATGCTCCGCGGCGGCGGGCACCGCCGCATCCTGCTGCTGCACGGGGAGACGCCCAGCAAGTTCATCACGCCCGACGATCACGCCACCACGCTTCTGTTCAGTGATGCCGGATCGGCAACCGCCATCGAGGCGGACGCGGGCGCCGGCGATTCCGTGTTTGCGCTGCATACCGATGGCGCCGGCGCCGAACAGCTGATCATCCGCGGCGGCGGTTTTCGCGACCGCTTCCCGGCCGATGCGCGTCACCTGCACCTGGAAATGGACGGCGCGGCAATTTTCAATTTCACGGTGAAGCGCGTGCCCGAGCTGATCGACGAGACCCTGGCCCATGCGGGCCTGGCGGTTGGCGACGTGGATGCCTTCGCTTTTCACCAGTCCAATCGTTTCATCATGCTGCACATCGCCAAGAAGTGCGGGCTGGCGGAGGACCGCGTGCCGCTGATCCTCGAGAACTACGGCAACAGCGGCGGCCCCTCGGTACCGCTGGTGCTGACACTCAAGCTGGGCAGCGCGCTGGCGAAGCTGCGCGAATCTGGTGCCGCGCGCCCCCTGCGGGTGATGATGCTCGGTTACGGTGTCGGCCTGTCCTGGGGTTCCATTCTCACCGAGATCGCGCCGGACATCGTCCTCGGGCACAGCGATTACGCGGGAACCTGATTCGGCGCCGCAACCTGTTAAAGTTGGCATCGGAAAATACCAACTGCGCATGAAAACAGACCGCCATCCCATCAGTCTCGCCGAGGCCCGGCAAATGATCGCCGATGCCTTCAATGAGCCGGCAGAAAGCCTTGCACCGACCACGCTGCGCGAATCGGTGCAGGGCTGGGACTCGATGGGCGTGTTGATGCTGACCGCGGAAATCGATGAACGCTTTGGCGTCGAGTTGGGCGCCGACACCTCGCGGGGCATGCAGTCTGTCGACGACATCTTGCGTTTCCTTCGCGAACACGATCTGGTTCGCGACTAAGCCGGCCCGTGTCCAGCACGCGCCCGCCCCCTGCGTTTGAGCGAACCACCGCCCTCGTGGCGCGGGCGCTCGGCCTGACGCCGTCCGATCTCGAGCAAGGATTGCGACCCGCCAAGGTTGGTGATCTGGCCGACATCGTTGCATTTCGCAAAGCGAACTTCGATGAACTCATCCGAGGCGATGACGCGGCCTACCTGCGGTGGCGCTACCGCCTTAGACGCGCGGACGCCGGCATGGGTGAACTGTGGCTGCTTTACCGGCGAGGCGAATTGATCGGGGTGGTCGGCACGGAGGATATCGAATGCTGGTACGACGGCGCGATCCGCCGCGGCGTGCGCACCATGGACATCCTGGTCGCGCGCGCGGTGCAAAGCAGCGGTCTCGGCGTCTGGCTTAACCAGGCCATTTTCAGAACCTCGCCTTTCGCGATGGCGGTGGGCGCCAATCGCCAGTCCGCCGGTACCGTCAACCGCCTGTTTCGCGCGATGCCGCCGCTTGTCGAATGGCGGCTGCTGATCGACACGCGTGCCTTCGTGCGCAAGCGCATTCCGCTGGCTCTGCTTGCCGCACCAGTTGCGCTGGTCACGAGTCTCGCGCTGCGACTGTGGCGCGCGCTGGCAGGCGGCTTGTCGGATCGGAAGCTGGTCATGCAGCCCATTGCACGCTTCGACGATGAAGCCTCCGCGCTCTATGCATCCGGCGAGTCCGGACGCATCGGCTTGAAGCGCGATGCGGCATTCCTCAACTACCGTCTGTTCGAGAATCCGCGCGGCGCCTACCTCGCCGCCGGTGCCTTCCGCAATGGCAGGCTGGAAGGGATCATCGCCTGGCGCGCGATCAGCCAGGATGGCGAGCCGCCCTGGGTGCACATCATCGAGGTGCAAGCCAGCGGCAACGAGCGAAATTCCGTGCTGCGAAAATTGCTCCTGCATGTGGGCCGGCAGGCGGATGCGGCCGGCTGCAACCGGGCTTCACTGGTCATGCTCGACGCATTGCCCAACAGCGTCCTCTGGTCCTGCGGTTTCATCGCGGCGCGGCACAATCGCAAAGTCTTCGGACTGCATGCCGAAGACCCGGCTTTGCTGTCCAGTCTGTCCAGCGCCAAATGGGCACTCACCGATCTGTCTGATGACAACGACGGCAGTTGACGCCGCCCCGGCGACCTGCCGGCTCGGGGCGGTCGCCGCGTAGCCGGCAGTTGATCCGCGATTAATTCCGCCGGTAGCCGCTCAGGAGCGACTGCAGGCCGAATTCGGCACCGCCGGGATGCCTTCGGTACAGAAGCCGAACGGCACCACCATGCAGGCCTTGCCGCCACCTGCACTGGCAAGCGGCGCGAGGCTGGCGCTGCGCACACCGCGCATCGCCGCCTCGCCGAATACCGACAACGGTGTGGCATATACCAGCGTGCTCTTCACGATTTCACCGCTGGCGTTGACTTGCAAGGCAACTTCGGCCGCACCTTCAATGCCGCGTTCCTGCGCCGCTTCCGGGAACTCGATACTGGGTCGCTGCCGCCAGGAACGGGCAGGGCCGGCGCCGCCGGCACTCGTGGCCGTCGAGGCAGACGGCGCCGACTTGGCAATCGAGACCGACACGCTGGGCTTGCCGCCGTCCTGGCTGAACCAGACCACAAAAGTCTGTTTTTGCGCGACCGGTGCACAGTCGGTTTCGGAGATGGCCGGGCGGAATTTCCAAAGGTGCAAAACCTCACGCACGGCGTTCACATACTTTTCCTTGCCGGGTGCGGGAACGAATTCGGCCGCATCCAGCGATCCCGCCCCGCTGACGATGCCGGAGACGCGAATTTCGGCCGAGGTGGCTTCACCCGGTGCAAGCGCCGGGAACGCCGGGGCCACTACCAGCACCGGCCTCGCCGCCACATCGGCGGCCGAAACGGGACGCGGCACCGCCTGCGCGACCGCACCAGTGGCAATGACGGACAGGCAAACGGCAACGATGGTTTTGATGGTCATGGGACTCCTCGTCTGATCAATGAATCGGAACGCTTGCAGCGCCGGATGGATGCAACCCGGCAACCGCTGCACGCGAGCGTCTTACTTTACGCCGATGAAAGCCTGACGGGGTGAATGTTGCGGTGCGGCATCAACATCGGCCATCTCTGCGTGATTGCGATCAATTGCCGAACACAGAATGCTTTCCGCCACCTGCGCTGAATCCGGCCCGGGCCCTAAAGTTGGCGAAGCGGGCATCGCCGCACCAATCCGCTGGTGGCTGCGGCCTTCCCGGCAACCATCCCTGATCGCGTCAATGTGCGGTTTTGCACCGGGGTTACCGCTCCGCCTGTGCTATTGTCAGCGCCAAATAAAAACATAAGTCTTTCGCGCGATTCTCGTTCCGCCGGTGTGGGTGGGTGCCGGCAGTATTTCAGGTTGGGCTTGATTCATTTCATGTCTGGTGTTGCGCGCTCCGGGTGCGTGCCGGGTAAGCAATGAGTCAGCGAGAGGCGAAAACATTCATGCGGCAAGGTTTGTTCATCAAATCACTCATTCGAATCGGCGTACTGCTGTTGCCGCTGTGCTACGGCAGCGTGTCGATTGCGCAAGCGACAGCACCCGGCACCCCCACAGTCACCGGCGCGTTCGCCGGCGACGCACAGGCCTTCATCGCTTTTGCCGCGCCCGGCGTGGCAGGCAGCAGCCCCGTCACGGCGTATACCGCCACTTGTAATCCAGGCGCAGTGGCCGGCATCGGCAGCACCTCGCCGATTCGCGTACAGCACCTCGCTAACGCCACCGCCTACACCTGTACCGTCAGTGCCACCAATGCCGCGGGCACCAGCCCGGAATCCAATGCCGCCGGCGTCGCGCCAATGGCCGGCACGTCGCTCAGTCTGATCGGCACCGTCGCGCGCAAGTCACACGCTGCCAGCGGTAACTTCGACATTGCCATTGTCCCGGCCGCCATCGACGGCGCGGTCAGCGTCGAGCCGCGCGCGATCGGCAGCGGCCACCAGGTGGTGTTCCAGTTCAACGCCGTCGTCAACAGCACCGGCAGCGTGTCCGCAATCGACGACACCATGGCCAGCGTCGCCACCACCACGGCACTGTCAAACAATGAGGTCATCGTCACCATTCCCGCCATTGCCAACGGCCGGCGCGTGACGGTTACGTTGCCGAGCGTCAACGGCACGGTCGTGAATGCGTCGGCCTCGCTGGCCTTTATGCTCGGCGACGGCAACAACTCGCGCAGCATCGACAGCGCCGATGTGAGCGGCGCCAAATCAGCTGCCGGCATCTTCACCTCCGCCGCCAACTTTCGTTACGACATCAATGCCAGCGGCTGGGTGAATGCGGCCGACATCGTCGCCATCAAGTCGCGCAGCGGCACGCCAGGCGCACCGGCGGACAATCCCATCATGTTCGTTACGCAGGTGCCGACGCTCAATGACTTCGCCAGCCGCGCCTCGACCTTTGGCAATCACACCGCGAGCATGGACAGCGTGGCGCGCGGCGGCGACCTGATGATCCGCTACCCCGACGGCAGCCTGCGCAACCTCACCCAGGAAGCCGGCTTCGGCATGATCGGTTTCCAGGGCGCCAACGCAATCGCGGTGCGCGAGCCGGCTGTGCACTGGAGCGGCAACAAGGCCGTATTCAGCATGGTGGTCGGTGCCCCCACGCAGCAGTACCAGGTTGCGACCTATTACTGGCAGCTTTACGAAGTGACCGGCCTCGGCAAGGGCCAGACCGCTGCGATCACGAAAGTACCCATGCAGCCGGCGACGTACAACAACATCTCGCCCCTCTACGGCACCGACGACCGCATCCTGTTCACGTCCGATCGCCCGCGCGATGGCCAGGCGCACCTCTATCCGCAGCGCGACGAATACGAAAGCACGGCCACGGTCACCGGCATCTGGAGCCTGGATCCCGTCAGCGGCGACCTGCGTTTGCTCAATCACGCTCCCAGCGGCGCGTTCTCACCCAGCATCGACAGCTTTGGCCGGGTAATCTTCACGCGCTGGGATCATTTGCAGCAGGATCAGCAGGCCGATGCCGACCGCGCGCAACCCGGCGCGCCGCCCAATGGCTCGTTCAACTACGCCAGCGAAGCGCCGGGTGCGGCCGCACTCAATTCACGCGCCGAGGTGTACCCGGAAACACGCGCCGACAGTGTCAGCGCGGTTTTCGGCAACGTCAACGGCTATACCTCCAACTTCTTCACGCCCTGGCAGATGAACGAAGACGGCACCGATGAAGAAACGCTGAATCACATCGGCCGTCAAGAACTCTCGTTCGGCTACATCCCGAAGAGTTTTGCCGACGATCCGGCGCTGTCGGACAACACCAACGACAGCATTCACGCCAACCAGAAATCGGTGCGCATGGATGGCGGCTTGTTTCACCTGCGTGAAGACCCGCTGCGCCCGGGAACCTATTTCGGCATCGCCGCGCGCGAGTTCGGCTCGCTCACGTCCAACCAGATCGTGAAACTCACCGGCGGACCGAGCGTAAACCCGGAAGCGATGGTGCTGAACAACGTCACCGAGCCCGACAGCGTAGTCAACAATGCCATCGCGTCGCCCGGCGGCCGCTTCCGCAATCCGCTGCCGACCACCATGAACACGCTCATTGCCAGCCATACGCCGGCAACCTCACCGACCCCGCTGCTGATGAACGAGTTTCGCCTCAAGCCGCTGACGCTGGACAACACCTCCGGCCTGTACCTGCCCGGTGCGCCGCTGACCGGCACCGGGATCAGCAAATCCGTCACCTGGTGGAGCCCCGATGCGGCGCGCAGTTTTTCCGGCCTGCTGTGGGAAATCGAGGCCGTGGAAGTGGTAGCCCGGATACGGCCATCGCGCCCCGCACCGCCGCTGGAAGCGCCGGAAAGCGCAGTGTTTGCCGAAGAGCAGGTGAACGAAGCCGCGTTGCGCAACTGGTTGCGCGCCAACAACCTCGCGCTCATCGTCACACGCAACCATACCTCGCGAGACCGTGCCGACAAGCAGCAGCCATTCAACCTGCGCGTGGCCGGCGCCAACGGCGCCACCACCACGGCGCCCGGCGGCGGCAAGATCTATGACATCAGCCATTTCCAGATCTTCCAGGCCGATCTCATCCGTGGCTACACCGGCCCCGGCCGGCGAGTGATCGCGCAACCGATGCACGGCCCCAACACGGCGCTGGTACCCAATCCCGGCGGGCCGCCCAGCAGTGTGAAGATTGCAGCCGATGGCTCGAGTGCCGCCTTCGTTCCCGCCCGGCGCGCGCTGGCCTGGCAGAGTACCGACGCCGCCGGCAATCCGGTGGTGCGTGAACGCGTATGGGTTACCATGCAGCCGGGCGAGGTGCGCGTATGCGCGTCCTGCCATGGCGCCAACACGCAAAATCAGGCTGGACTGCCCTCGCCCACCAATAAGCCGGAGGCGCTGCGTGACCTGCTGCGGGCGTGGAAGCTGTTGCCGCCCTGATTCAGGCAGCGCGATGCATGACTCCGGCATCGGCACATTGAAAAATCGCTGACAAATTCCTTCCCCGGCCTTTGCCGGGGAAGGAATATTTGCGCGTCAACGTGCCAGTGCCCGGATCGATAGTAGGCCTGCCCAAAATAAAAAACGCTGCCCGAGAGCAGCGTTTTTTCGTCACGCAAGCGCGGCAATCAGTTCAGGAACTGATTCACAAAGTCCAGCACGTTCTGACGATCCATGCGGAATACCCCGCCGGTTCCCGCGCATGTGGAGTTGATGCCAAACGACGTAACACCGGCGACGACGTTGCTATCACCCAGGAAATTCGGTCCGCCGGAATCGCCGAAGCAGGTGCCGCCGGTATTGGCGTTATTGGAAAGCAGCAGCGAGAAATTCCCGGTGAAGCCGGTGTTGATCTGGTTCAGCTTGGGCGTGGCCACCATGCGGATCTTGAGGAACGAATCCTTGAAGGAGGCCGCATCCGGAAAGCTCTTCTGGCCGCCGTAACCGACGGCAGTGAAGGTGACGTCCTTCTGGCCGCGCTGCGTTTTGAGCGCATCCAGCGAATTCACCGCAGGCAGCACGCCGTACACGCTGCGCGCTACCGGCTGGCTGAGGATGACGACACCAACGTCGTGCAACACGAATGAACCTTCATTGAACTGCGGATGCGTGTGGATGCTGCTGAAGCCGACACTGGTGGCGCCGCCGAACGGATAACCCAGCGCCAGTTGTTGGGACTGCACGTCGGCTTCGAACCAGACGCGACCGCCGGTGGCGCCGTCAGTGCAGTGCCCGGCGGTGAGCATCACCGTCGGCGAAATCAGGGTACCGGAGCAACGCCAGGCGGGTGAGCCATTGATGTCAAACACCAGCAGGCCGACGTGCGGGTGACCATTGCCATCGAGGCTGCCGTCCGTGATTGCCATGGCACCGCGGCTGCCAAACAGGGCCAGGATGGCCGCCAGCATGAACGCACTGTAAAACTTCTTCATTCCGATCTCCCCTGAGTTATTGATGTGACTCTGAATGAGTTGCCTGCCGCGGCTTGTGGCCGGGCCGGCACGCCTGATCCTGATGCGCGGCCTATTCTACGGCGATTTCAGTCGTCGCCGGATACCGCGTTCAGGTCTTGCGCCATACGCTTGCCAGCCAGGGCTGCTGCTCCCTCGGCAAACCTTCCGGGCGGTAGTAATGGGTCAATTCCATGAACCCTGCCGCCGTGACGAATTTCTGCCAAGTCGCCAGGTCGTGATAGACGCCATAGCGGCCGTTGCTCCAGCCTTCCTCATTGTTGCCGCGCGGATTGGAGCTGAACAGCACGCCGCCGCGTTTCAGCGTGGCATGCAGTTCGCGCAGCACCCGTGGCAGGGCACCGGTCGGCACATGAAACAGCGTGGCGTTGGCGAAAATGCCGTCAAAGTACGCCTCGGGTAAGTCGAGGTTGCAGAAATCCTGATGCCACACCTCGCAATTGCTGTGCGCCCGCGCCATCTCCACAAAGCGCTCCGCGCCTTCCAGCCCCACAGCAATATGACCGCGCCCGGTCAGCGCCACCAGGTCGCGTCCGGGCCCGCAGCCAAGGTCGAGAATGGTGTGCGGCGCCTGGCCCTCGATGTAGCGCAGCAGCATGTCTAGGTTCTGCGAGACATCGTGGTTGCGCGTGCCTTCCCAAAAGGCATCGGCGCGATTCTCGTAGTGCTGCAGCGTTTCGGCGGCAATCTGATCGAGGTCGTGTTTGTTCATGTTCTCGCGCTGACGATCATCGTCGATTTCCCCGTGGCGGGACTGGGCTGGTGCCGGGCGCAACCATTCTAATCGAGTCGCGTCGGCTGAAACGCTTGCCGTGCGCAATGCCTGGCGCCGTGGCGCAGCGTGCCTGCCGCCGCATGACGGACTCACCTTCAGTCGCGCAAACCCTGCCGCTACTTCGCCGGGATCAGGAATCCATCCTCGTCCAGGCGCGATTCATCCACCACCTCGTCGGTACCTTCGATCACCGAGCAATTGTCCATGAAGGGGATGAGCGACTTTTTGACTTTGCGTCGCTTGGCATCGCTGCTGCCATCGGCAGCGTCGTAGGAACATACGGTGACATTCGACATGATTTTCCGTTCGGAAATACTTGGGAAAGTCAGTTAAGCACGGATTACGCTTGGCAAACCTGATGCAACTCAGCCCCGCGCGTCAATTCAACGTCGCAAGGTGAAACACAAGAACGGACGCGGCTTCTGGCACGAAAAAGGCCTGCAGGCCGCGCCAGTGCTTGTGGTTGCCCTCGAATGCTGCAGCCTTCGGAAGCGGCACGCGCCGCACTCAGTCCGTCACAACCCCATGTACGGCGCGCGCATTCGCCATCTCACCGCGCCGCATGAACAGCAGCGAATAGCCGTAGCAGACCAGCACCGCCAGGCAAATTGCGCTCGCCGCCAGTTCCGCCGGCGCAAACAGGTAGGCGACGTAGCACAGCAGCGCACGAGCGATGGCGTGACGCATGCCGACCGGGTCGTTTGCCGCCCAGCCATAGGGGATCCAGACGATGCCAGTGAGGATGGCCGCGCCCAGCACGATGAACAGCGGCTTGTCGACGCCACCGAGGATCACCAGCGGCCACAGCAGCGCGACCATGATTACCGATTGCAGGAACATCTGCGTCAGGGGATTGTCTCGGCCGGCTTTGAGGAAGTTGCGGCCGCGCAGGCGGTCGATGGCTACCGCCAGCGGAAATATCAGGCCGCTGCCAAAGGCCACGGCCAAAGCATGCTGCCGCGGCGCAAGCAGTAGGCCGCCGATGAATCCGGCGGTCCAGTAAATGATGCCGGCCAGCGGCATCGATTGCGTGCTGGTGGCGAGGAAGTTTTCCTTGAGTCTTGCAAGGCTCATGTCGGCGTTCATCGTTCAATCCCTTCGGGTCGGTTGATGTTCTGCGGCGTGAGTGCATCATCATGGCGACCCAATCCGGCCGGGTGAGCTTTGCGACGAATTGTCGGATGGTGGTGCCAACGGAATGCCTGCCGCGCGAAATGCAGCGGCTGCGTTACCTCAGGCCGCGGCGCGAGCGGCCGGGTCCATCAATCCGGCCGGCGAAAACCGTTTTCGATCCAAGCAATGGCGCTGGCATCGGTCAGACGAAATGACGCCGCGACCCGCACCTCGGCCAGCGGCGCGCTGTCGCGCTCGCGCGCGGCGCGGGCGCTAAGCGTCGCATACGGATCATCTTCGTCGGGAACGATGTCGAGAGTCACCACGAACTCGCTGTCTCCCGAGAGCACCACCACTTTTTTGTGCAGCGTGGCGTGCAGGTGCTGCTCGTGGCGCCGGCGCACTTCGTAGGCGGTTTTCACCAGCGTATGAAAGGCATTGGCGTCCAGCGGCTTCGGGTTCTTCTTGTCGCGGCCCATGGTCCAGGGCCCGACCAATGCCGGCTCGGGCTCACCGTCCTTGGTCATTTCCACCGCCCAGCCGTCGTCGTCCTCGTTCTTGATGACGCGCGCGGTCCAGCCGTCATCGCGCCACAGGCGCGGCTCCTGCAGGATTTGGGGCGTGGCTTCGGTCGGTTCGGTCATGGCGCGCTTCTCTGGTGAGGGGCGCACAGCATAACCCTTGCCGGGCGCCGCGACACGCGCCAACAAAAACGGCTATTGCCCCACCGAAAACAGCACCGCGTTATTCACCGCATAGACCACGCCGTCGGGACCGATGACGGTGGCGGTGTAGGCCTGGCCGATGCCGCTGGTGAGCCGGATGCTTTCGGTCAGCTGATTGGTGTCCAGGCGCCAGCGGTACAGGTAACCATCTTCGTTATTGACCAGCACCGAACCGGTGGCCGGATCCACCGCTGCGGTATTGATGCACCACTCAGTGACGCGCGCGGGGTTGTTCGGGTCAGGCGTCGGGCTGCGCTTGGTACGGATCTCATTCATCACCAGCGCACCGCTGCTGGTATCGAACTGCGACTGCGTGGGATCGAGAATGGCGATGCGATGCTGGCCGTCAACGTAACTGTTGTACTTGGTCATGAGCAGATACGCTGCGCCGCCCGTGTACGAGGGCACCATCGATACCGGCACCAGCGACGGGGTGTTGTCCCAGCCGAACGCGCCGGGAATCCTGGTGGTGGCCAGCGTGGCATCGAAATGCAGCAGCCAACCGGTCTGACTGTGCGCGCCGCCGGCGGAACCGAGCACCCCGTAATACACATCGCCGTCAGGCCCCACCATGGGCGAGGAGGTGCCGTTTTCACTGGCAATGGCGGGTTGGCCGGAGGCGGGATCCATCAGCATCACGCTGCTTTTTTTTGCCAGTGTGGTGCTGTCGAAGGCGACCAGATGTGGCGTGGGCGTTCCGTTGAGCGAAGTCGAGGTGCCGATGGGTACATAGAGCGTGGCCTGGTCCGGCGACAGCGCCGGCGCGGCGTTGAGAACCGGCTTGGCAAACGCGCTGCCCATCAGCGCGGCGGTCTCGGCCATGGTGACGACACCCGCGGGCGTCACGCGCACCACGCCGCTGGTCAGGTTGATCGGGTTGGGACCAGTCACGGAATACCCAAAGTAAATGTTGTCCTGCGCGTCGGCCGTCAGCGGCGTGTTGATGAACACCGTCGAATCGTAGGTCGATGGCGCGGCGCCATAGTTGCCGGCGCCATAAAACACCAGCGTCTGCGTTATCGCGCTGGACGAGTCGGCGTTATCGCGGAAGTAGAGTTTGCCGCCCGCACCCGGCAGGTAGACGCGATTGGCGGCGGTCAATACAACGTTGACACTGGGCACCCAGAAATGCGCGGGCAGAATGTAATCGGTAGTCTGTGACCACACCAGCGCACCGTTCACGCCAGCACGCGCTTCGATCCGGTAGCCGCCGGCGGTACCGGTCTTGACCGGCAGCACCAGCGTATTGCGCGCCGTAATCACCGGCGGCCCGTAGTGTGCCAGCAGGTAGGTGCCACCCGTGTACTGCGGCGCCAGATCGACCGGCGTGTTCCAGCGCAGTCGCGAAAGAGGCTGGGAGGCAACCGGGCTGTTGGCGTTGTGCGCTGCATCGCGCGCGAAACCAGGCCATGCCGCGCCCGGCAACGGCAGCAGCGAGGCACCGTTGCGCGCCTTGGTCGCGGCGATATCCGCGGCCGACACCGCGCCGGACAGATTGATGTCGTAGCGAAAATTGCTGGCATCGGTCGCCTGGCCGGCGCGCGCTTTCATCGCCGTCACGCTGGCCGCCGACACCAGCGCCTGACCGGAAGTGTCGCCCAGCAGGAAGCCGATGGCCGCGGAGACATTGAGGCCGCTGCCGCCGACGTTGCTGAGGGTGACGCGCAGTCGACTCCGATCCGCCACCGGTGGCAGAGTCACGGTCACGTCGTTGGGGGCCGTAACCGTCGCGATTCCCCCGGCGACCGGCACATTGGCATCGTCAAACAGGCCCAGCGTGCCCGGTGTGCCAATGGCCGCATCAAAACGAAATACCAGCGTATGGGCCGGGTCTGCTGCGCGCGGCTCAATGCTGATCGCGCCGCCAACAGGCTTGGTCCAGTCGACCGGCAGATCGAGCGATCCTGCCGCGCCGTGGACTTTTCGTGAATACACGGCGGTGAGCGCGGTGACCACCGAGCCGCTGGGCTTAGCTGCACTGGTGACCTGCGGGACCGCGGCCTCGCCCGGCACAATGGCCAGTGCGATACCGAGCACGACGAGAGCGTTGCGAATTGTAGTGGCCGTATGCATGCGGTTTGACCTTGGACCAGATGATTGCGCGCCGGGAGCCGCGTGTGGCGACAAGGGCATTGCTGATTCTACGTGCAACACCGCCATGTCGATGTTTCACCCGTGACCTGGCCGCCCACTGGTGGATCGCCGGCGCACAGCTTTGCGCCGCCGGTTGACGTGCATCAATCATCACTTTGGCGGGCAGGTTATTTTTCCGATTCGGCAATCCTGCCATGCCCGTCGAGTCCCACACCATGCCGCAAGACGCCGCATTTTCGCCCTACGACGCCCTGCCCGGGCCTGCCCGCGCGAGGATTGACGCCGTACGTCGCATCGCCATCGATATCGCCGGACCAGCCGCCGGCAGCGTCGACCGCGACGGCCGCTTCCCGGAAGAGGCATTCGAGGCACTGCGGCACGCGAAACTGCTGTCCGCCTACGTGCCGGCAGAGTTCGGCGGAATGGGGGCGAGCATCACCGAACTCGGACTGATGTGTGAAGCCCTCGGCCAGCGCTGCGCGGCCACGGCCATGATCTTTGCCATGCACCAGATCCAGGTTGCCTGCCTGGTGCGGCACGGCGACACTCCCTACTTCCGGAAATACCTGGAAGACCTGGTGCGTGACCAGCGGCTGATCGCCTCGGTAACGTCGGAGGCCGGTGTCGGTGGCTCGGTGCGCACCAGCATCTGCCCGATCGAACGCGACGGCAACGACTGCGTGATCCGCAAGGAAGGCACCGTGGTCTCGTACGGCGAGGCCGCCGACGACCTGCTGATCACCGTGCGCCGCCACGCGGAAGCTGCCGCCGGCGACCAGGCGATGGTGCTGGTAAGCAAGTCGCAGTGCGACATGCAGATCATCAGCACCTGGGATTCGATGGGCATGCGCGGCACCTGCAGCCCCGGCTACATTATCGCTGCACGCTTCGGTGAGGAGCAGATCGTGCCGGCGCCCTTTGCCGACATCAATGCCCACACCATGGTGCCTTGGGCGCACCTCCTGTGGAGCTGCGGCTGGCTGGGTATCGCCACCGATGCTGTTGCGCGCGCGCGCGCCTTCGTGCGCGACACCGGCAAGCGCATGGCAGGCGTGCCGCCGACCGCGCCACGTCTCAGTGCCGCCTCAACTCAGCTGCACATGATGCGCATGCTGGTGCGCGAAAGCGTCCGCCATTACGCCGGCATCGTCGCCGCGCCGGACGGCGGCGTGGATGCGCTTTCCTCACAGGCGTTCGCGGTGCAGATGAACCATCTCAAGCTCGGCGCATCCGAACTGGTCGCGGATATCTGCACGCAAGCGCTGCGCATTACCGGCACCACCGGCTATCGCAACGACTCACCCTACAGCGTTACACGCCACCTGCGAGACGCGCACTCGGCGGCGCTGATGATCGGCAACGAACGCATTCACGCCGCCAACGGTGCCATGCACCTGACCTACAGAGACGACGCGATCTAGGCACCCGTATTCGTCAACAAACAACTCAAGCGCCGGCACGGCGCGCAGGCTGGCGGAGTCGCGCATACGGGCGTAAATCCCCCGTTTACCGCGATGCCTCGATTGCGATCTTGCCGCCCCCTTTAGCAAAGGTGGCAATACCCTTGCAATGCCTCAATAGGCAAGCATGGGAATTTATCCTGGTCGCGAACTGGCAGACCAAGCAAAGGCGGTCAAGTAGATCGCCAACGATGCGATCACGCCCCCCCCATTTCTAAATGGGGCCATGCGATCGCGCTGCATCAATAAGCAGGCATGGGGGATTTACGCTGGTCGC
>JBGATH010000006.1:0-149132 GCA_044229235.1 Usitatibacteraceae bacterium | reverse complement strand
CCCACGTCTACCTCGGGACCACCCTCATCGTCATCGCCACGCTGCATGCCGGTTTCCAGATCGGCTGGAACGTGCACACGCTGGCCTACATGCTGATGCTGGGCGTGATTTTCTCCGGCTTCTACGGCATGTATGCCTACTTGCGCATCCCGCAACTGATGACCGAGAACATGGGTGAAGACACCCTTGAAAGCCTGCTCATGAAGGTCTCGGACATCGACCGTGAGGCACGCAAGATCGCCATCAGCCTGCCCGACAACATCAATCAGGCGGTGCAGGATTCGGTTGAGCACACCCGCGTCGGCGGCGGTGTGGTTGCCCAGCTTTCCGGCAAGGTGCGCGGTTGCCCCACCGACCGGGCAGTGACCCTGATCCAGGGCTCGGTGCGCCAGCTCAAGGGAGAGGATGCGCGCAAGAATCACGACCTCTACGGCATGATGCTGCGCAAGCAGAAGCTCATTGAGCGGGCGCGCGCTGATGTCCGCTACAAGGCAATTCTCGATTTCTGGCTGTACTTGCACGTGCCGATGTCGCTGGCACTGCTGGGTGCGCTGACGGCACACATCGTCTCCGTATTTTTCTACTGGTAACCACGCTCGCGGCCAGGCCAAAATCCCATGAAACTGCTGCTGATCACCCAATCGCGAAACAAGAAGGACCAGGTTGCCCGCGCGGAACAAACCATCGCCGCCGATACCATGCGTATCGGCCGCGGCGCGGACTGCAAAATGCACCTGCCCGACCCGCGCATCGCCCTGCACCATGCGGCCATTCACAAGGCCGAGGACGGGGCACATTACATCGAGGCCGAAGACGGCGTGGTCAGCGTCGACGGCAGCTTTGAACGCGCCAAGCGGCTTGCCCCGGGCCAGCGCATCCTGATCGGGCCGTACGAGTTGATGGTGTTTGCGGCGCCGTCCACCCACGACCTTGGCCTGACGCTGGAAATGATCGACCCCCTCAAGGAGGGCGTCGACGAAGTCAAGCGGCAAGTCACCAGCGGCCTTACCAACACCTGGCTTTCCAAGCGCCTGATGAGCTGGGTCGGGCTGGCGGTCATGCTGCTTGCTTTCCTCGCCTGGCCGGCGTTGACGGCCATGTCGCCGGAACACGGCAAGGGGAAAAGCCCCCATGGCCTGACCGCCGACGCTTCCTGGGATCCGGGCGCATTGTCGAGCGCGCACGCCAGCTTTGGCAGCAACTGCGGCAAATGTCACCAGCAGCCTTTCGTGCAGGTGAAGAACGCGGCCTGTGAGGACTGCCACAAGTCCATCGGCTGGCACTTCCCGCTCAATACCCCCCAGGCCAAAGCGGTACATGAAGCGGTATTCCCGGGTGCGCGCTGTGCCGAGTGCCACCGTGACCACAAGGGGCCGAACGGCCTGGTGCACACCGATGCCACGCTGTGTACCGACTGCCACAAGAACCTGAAAACGCGCGAACCAAAAACACCGCTGCCGAATATTTCCGACTTCAGCAAGGATCACCCGACCTTCAAGCTGTCGATGCTGCAACCGGGCAAGAAGGGTGCCGAGGCCATTGTTCGCGTCGCCCAGCCCGGCCCCGGTGAGAAAAAGGTGCTGACCGAGGACTCCGGCCTGCGATTCCCGCATAACGTCCATCTGGACAAGAAGGGTGTGCGCGGACCCGACGGCAAGGTCAAGATGGAGTGCAAGGACTGCCATGTTCCTGACGAGGCTGGCCTGCGTTTCAAACCGACCACGATGAAGGACGCCTGCCAGAAATGCCATTCCCTGGAGTTCGAGCCGAAGGTGACCGATCGCCAGGTGCCGCACGCCGACATCCCGGCGGTGTTGTCCACGCTTAACGAGTTCTACGCGCAGGCGGCGCTGGCCGACACGCCCATCGATGTCGTGGTTGAGGCGGGCATTCGCCGGCCGGGTGAGCATTTCTCCGAGACCAAGCGCCAGGCCGCCCTGCAGTGGGCCACCGAAAAAGCCGGCCGTATTTCCAAGGACCTGTTCGAAGTGCGCGTCTGTTTCACCTGCCACCGCATTACACCGGTGGCTGCCGACGGCGACAAACCCGCCACATGGAATATCGCGCCGATCGCGGTCACCCAGCACTGGCTGCCCAAGTCACGTTTCCCGCACAGCCAGCACAATACCTACGAGTGCAGCAAATGCCACGATGTAGTGAATTCCAAGTCGAGCAACGACCTGGCCATACCTGACCTGAAGAACTGCCAGGAATGCCACGGCGGCAATGAGCCCGCACGCGACAAAGCGCGCGGCACGTGCGAAACCTGCCACGGCTTTCATACCGGCAGCCACAAAGCCGGCGTCCCGCCGATTGTGCCCGGCGGCCCCGCTTTCCGGCCGGCCAGCACGAAGGGGATCGAGCGTGCCGAAAAACCCGCCGACAAGGCGCCCGCCGCAGGAGATGCGGCCGCTGAAGCCCCTGCCAAAGCTGCTGGCCCCGCCGCCAAGCCGGATGAGGTCAAACGATGAGGGCAGCATGGAAGTTGGTAGCCGTTGCCTGCTTCGCGCTACTTAATTCCTGCGGTGGCGGTAGTGGTGACAGTGGGCAAGGCTGCACAGGCAGCTGCGCGCCGCCCGCGGCGGCGAGCGACGCGCTGACTGTCGAAGACGTGCAGCGCATCATCGCCCAGGCCGTGGCGGAAGCGACCGCCCGCAACCAGAAGGCCACCATCGCGGTGTCCGACCGCGTCGGCAATATCCTTGGCGTGTTTCGCATGCAGGGTGCGAAAACGACTTTTCGCATCACCAGCAACAAGGGCGTTGTCGGCGGACTGGAAAACATTGATGTGCTGCCCGATTACTTTGCCGCCATTTCCAAAGCCGTGACCGGTGCCTACCTGTCATCGAATGGCAACGCCTTCACCACCCGCACCGCCAGCCAGATCGTGCAGGAAAACTTCAATCCGCGTGAGTCCAACGGCCCCTCGGGCCCGCTCTACGGAGTGCAGTTTTCGCAGTTGAGCTGCTCCGACCTGATTCGCACCTCCAATGGCACCACCGGCCCGAAGTTTTCCCCCTTGGGCCTGGCGGCCGATGCCGGTGGCCTGCCACTGTACAAAAACAATCGCCTGGTCGGTGGTGTGGGCGTGATTGCCGACGGAATCTACGGCCTGGATCCGGATATCACCGATATCGATACCGACGTGGATGAACTCATCGCGGTTGCCGCCACGTCCGGATTCAATGCGCCCGCGGATATCCGGGCCGATCGCATCACCGCCGACGGCCGAACCTTCCGCTTCGTCGATTCCGAGTCACTGATGTCCAATCCGGCGAGCGCACCGGCCTACGCCACATTGTCGGCTGCCGGCGCGCCGGTGGTCGCGGCTCCGCTGCTCGATGGTGTCATCCGGGCGGGCCAGTCCTTCGGCAACGCGGCTTCCGGTTACCGCGCCGACACCGGGCCACTGTCCGCGCAAGGGGCATATGTGCTGGTCGACAGCAGCAATGCCAACCGCTACCCGGTTCGCGCCGGCACCGACGGCTTCCTGACCGCCAATGAAGTCACTACGCTCGCCGCCGAAGCCCTGAAGGTGGCCAATCGCGCACGCGCGCAGATCCGCCGGCCGTTGGGGTCGCCCGCCCAGGTCACCGTTTCCATCGTCGACACCACTGGTGCCATTCTGGCAGTGGTGCGCACGCCAGATGCGCCCGTATTCGGCACCGATGTTTCGCTGCAAAAGGCGCGCACGGCATTGCTGTTCTCCCATCCCAATGCGGCTGCGGAAATATCCGCCTTGCCCGCACCGGCCTACATTGGTGCCGGCGGCGCGGCGCAACCGGCATTCCGCACCTTCGCGCAATACATTTCGGTCACCCGCCAATTCATGGGCGACCCGCAACTGTTTGCCAACGGCAAGGCGTTTTCGAATCGCGCCATCGGCAACCTCGCCCGGCCGATGTTCCCGGACGGCATTGCGCAGACGGAGCCCGGTCCGCTGAGCACGCCCTACAACAACTGGAGTCCGTTTCACCTCGGCCTTCAGCTGGATCTGGTCTACAACGCGATCGTCGCCGGCGCGACCGGCGTCACCGTGCCTGACTGCACCGGACTTTCGCGCGCCAAGAATGGCATCCAGATATTCCCGGGTTCGGTGCCGGTGTTTCGCGGCGACAAGCTCATCGGTGCCATCGGCGTCTCGGGCGACGGCGTTGACCAGGACGACATGATTTCCTTCCTCGGGCTTGCCAACGCCTCGCGGGTGCTGGGCGGCGCCATCGCCAATGCACCGAGGTCGCTGCGCGCGGACAATTTCGAGCCGCGCGGCATTGGCACCCGCCTGCGCTATGTGCAGTGTCCGCAAGCGCCGTTCAATGATTCCACCGAACAAAATGTCTGCGAGGGCCAGTAAGGTGAAGCCGCACGCGACCCTCACTCTCGCAAAACCCGTTTCCGGGTCGACGGCATTGCGTCCGTCGGTGCTGGCAGTTCTGACTGCGCTGGCGCTGCTGCCCGGCGGCCGCGCCGCCGCACAGGCGCCGACACCACCGCCGACGCCACCCGTGGCCGTGCCGGAGAAAGCCCAGGAGCCGGCACCCGTCATCGAGCGCGAGCGGCCCAACAGCACGCCCCTCAAATATGAACTGCCGCCGATCGATCCCAAGCAGGTGGAACCGCCGACGCCACTGATGCCGCGCGAGTCCATTCCGCTGCCGGATCGCTGGCGGATCATGGACACGCTGGGCTTCAAGTTCCCCTGGTATGACCCATACAACCATAACGTCTGGAAAGGCGACAAGCCGTTCGAGCCGTTCGCCAAGTGGGGGCCCGACTGGTTCCTGGCGCTGTCCGGCATTTCCGACTCGGTGTTTGAATCCCGGCGCCTGCCCACGCCGGTCGGTGCGCAGTCGTCGCTCAATGCCGGCGCCGTCGACCTCTACGGGCGTACGCGGCAGAACGTGTTCGTCCAGACCATCATCCTGTCGGTAGGAATCATCAAGGGCAACACCACCTTCAAGCCGCCCGATTATGAGTTCCGCCTCGTCCCGGCCATCCAGGTCAACCATGCGCGGATTCAGGAAGTACGCGGGCTGCGCATCGACCCGCGTGAAGGCAAGACCCGCACCGACAACCATGTCGGCATCCAGGAAGCCTTTGCCGACGTGCACCTGCGCAACGTCTCGGATCGTTACGACTTCGATTCGCTGCGCGTCGGCATCCAGCCGTTCCAGTCCGACTTCCGCGGTTTCATTTTCCAGGACGTGCCTATCGGCATCCGCCTGTTCGGCATCCGCGACAACAATACCCTGCAGTACAACCTCGGCTACTTCCGCCGCATGGAGAAGGACACCAATAGCGGCTTGAACGATATCCAGCAGCCGGTGCGGCGCGATCACGTGCTGGTGGCCAACGTTTACAAGCAGGACTTCCCGGTGGTGGGCCACACCACGCAGGCCACGATCATCCACAACATCAACCGCGAGGCCGGGCCCGACTACTACGACAGCAACGGCATCCTGATTCGCCCGGCCATCATGGGGGATTCGCGCCCGCACAATTACCGGGTGACCTACCTGGGCCTCAATGGCGACGGCCATTTCGGGCTGTGGAACCTGACCTCGTCCATTTACGGCGTATTTGGCACGGATGATCGTCACCCGCTGGCGCAGAAACGGCAGACAGTTCGCGCCGGCTTCGCGGCAGCCGAACTGTCGCGTGATTTCTCCTGGCTGCGGATCCGTGGCAATGCCCTGGTCGCCAGCGGTGACAAGAACCCGTTCGACCGCAAGGCAACTGGCTTCGACGCCATTTTCGAGAATCCGCAATTTGCCGGTGCCGACACCAGTTTCTTCATTCGGCAGGCGGTGCCGCTGATCGGTGGCGGCGGCGTGACTCTGTCCAACCGCAACGGCGTGTTGCCCTCCCTGCGTTCCTCCAAGGATCAGGGCCAGTCGAATTTCGTCAATCCCGGCCTGCTGCTGGTGGGCGTCGGCGCCGATGCCGACCTGACGCCACAGCTGCGGGTGCTGGGCAACATCTCCAAACTCAGCTTCATCGACACCACCGTTCTGGGTGTGCTGCGCAACCAGGCCCCGCCCGCGCGGGACCTCGGCGTCGACATCTCGGTAGGCACCCAGTACCGGCCCTTCATGTCGCAGAACTTTGTGCTCAATGCCTCGGCTGCGGCGCTGATACCCGGCAAGGGCCTGAAACAGCTATATGAGGAAGACAAGCGTGGGCCGCAGTATTCCATCCTGGTAAACCTCTTGCTCACGTACTAGACATGCGCCAAACGCCGATTACGGAACCACTGATGAACGCGACAGCAGACCAATCCCCGATGCACGGGTTGCAGCAAAACCCCAGCATTGGCGCGGATTTCCGGGCATTTTTGCCCCGGAAGGCGCTCCAGTGCTTGAGTTTGCTCGCATTGTGCTGCATGCCAGTCTGGCTGTCCGCCAGTTCTGGCGAGCATGCGGTCGACATCAAGTACGTCAGCGCGCCGCCGGCGCCGGAGCGCCAGTCGGTGATGGATGCCGATCGCAAGTCGTCCGGTTGCGTGACCTGCCATACCACCACCGACCGTCACACCATGCATGCCAATCCTGGCGTGGTGCTCGGCTGCACCGATTGCCATGGCGGCGACTTCAAGGTCGTGCGCCCCGAGAATACCGAGTACAGGGGCAGCGGCAAGGAGCAGTACACGGCGGCCATGAATCGCGCGCACATCAGTCCGCGCTTCCCCAAGGCATGGAACTTCCCGTCGTCGGCGAATCCGGAAATCTCCTACACGCTGCTCAATCGCGAAGCGAAGGAATTCATCCGTTTCATCAACCCGGGTGACCTGCGGGTCGCGCGTGATGCCTGTGGCGCCTGCCACCTCGAAACCGTGCAGGCGGTCGAGCGCAGCCTCATGTCCACCAGCGCCATGCTCTGGGGTGGCGCGGCCTATAACAACGGCATCCTGCCCTTCAAGCGTTACATCCTTGGCGAGGTCTACACCGGTGATGGCGTCGGCGCGGCGATCAAGAATCCCGTACCGGTCAACGAACACATGACCAAGATGGGCATCCTGCCTTCGCTGGCACCGTTGCCCGCCTGGGAAACCATTCCCCCGGGCGACATCTTCCGCGTGTTCGAGCGTGGCGGCCGCGTCATCAATTCGCAGTTCCCGGAAGTCGGCCTGCCCAACAGTACCGGTGCGCTGCAAAAGCTCGACGAGCCCGGCCGGCCGGACATCAAGCAATCCAACCGCGGGCCCGGCACCGGCCAGCGCATCGCCGTGCCGGTGATCAACATCACCAAGACACGCCTGAACGATCCGCACCTGTGGTTTCTCGGCACCAATGAGAACCCGGGCGACTTCCGCTCCTCGGGCTGCACCGCTTGCCACACCATCTACGCCAACGATCGCGATCCGAATCGCGGCGGGCCTTACGGCAAATACGGCAACGACGGCAAGTCGATCAGCAAGGACCCGACCATTCCGAAGGATCAGGCCGGACACCCGCTGAAGCACGAATTCACCCGAGCCATCCCTTCCTCGCAGTGCATGGTCTGCCACATGCACCAACCCAACGTGTTCGTCAACAGCTTCTACGGCACCACCATGTGGGACTACGAGTCCGACGCGCCGTCGATGTGGCCCAAGTCGCAGAAGTACCCGACGGCGGCGGAAGCGCGCAAGATCCTCGACCGCAATCCGGAGGAAGCGTCCATCCGCGGCTTGTGGAGCGACCCGAACTTCCTCAAGGATGTCTCCAAGCTCAACCCGACGTTGAAGGATGGCCAGTTCGCCGACTACCACGGCCATGGCTGGAACTTCCGCTACATTTTCAAGCGCGACCGCAAGGGCACGCTGCTCGACAAGGAAAACAAGCCGGTCGAAGACACCGACCCGAAGAAATTCGACAAGGCGGTCCACCTCACCTCGATCCACCTCGACCTGGGCATGCACTGCGTGGACTGCCATTTCTCGCAGGACGCACACGGCAACGGCCACATTTACGGCGAGGTCGCCGCGGCCATCGAGATCGACTGCGTGGACTGCCACGGCACCGCCGACAAATATCCGACGCTGTTCACCAGCGGCCCCGCCGCGAAGCCGGGCGGCCGCGACCTGAAGCTGCTGCGCACCCAGGACGGCCGCAAGCGTTTCGAATGGCGCGAAGGCAAGCTCTACCAGCGCTCGGCGCTGAACGCAGAACTGGAATGGGAAATGTCGCTGGTGAAGGACACCGTCACCCCCGGCAATGCCAAGTACAACGAGAAGGCCGCGCGCGCCAAGCTGATGCACGCCGGCCAGGATGGCCGCAACGGCGCGTGGGGCCCGCCGGACCCGAGCGGCAAAACCGAATACGCGCACTCGAACGAGAAGATGACCTGCTACACCTGCCACCTGTCGTGGACAACATCGTGCGCCGGCTGCCACCTGCCGATCCAGGCCAACTGGAAGACCGAGCGTCATCACTACGAAGGCGGCGAGACGCGCAACTACGCGACCTACAACCCGCAAGTGGCGCGCGACGAGATGTTCCAGCTCGGCAAGCACGGGCCGGTGAAGGGCGCGCGCATCGCGCCGATTCGCTCCAGTTCGGCGCTCATCCTGAGTTCGACCAACTCGAACCGCGAACGCATTTACATCCAGCAGCCGCCGATGGCCGCCAGCGGCTTCTCGTCGCAGGCGTTCGCTCCGCACTATCCGCATACCGAGCGCAAGACCGAGACCAAGACCTGCACCGACTGCCACGTCTCCCAGGCCAACGACAACAACGCCATCATGGCGCAGCTGCTGCTGCAGGGCACCAACTTCGTCAACTTCGTCGGCTTCAACGCCTGGTTGGGTGAGCGCGGGCACGTCGAGGCCGTACAGGTCACGGAATGGGAAGAGCCGCAGGCGGTGATCGGCAGCTACCTCCACAAGTACGCTTATCCCGACTGGTTCGCGGACCACCAGAAGCGCGACAAGCAGTCACCCGAAGCGCACAACCACAGCACCAAAGGCGCGGCCGGCTGCGTGCAGCTGCGCGGCGAATACCTGTTCGTGGCCGAGGGGGCGGGCGGCTTCCGCGTCTACGACGTGGCCAATATCGGCAACAAGGGTGTCTCCCAGCGCATCATTACCGCGCCATTCTCGCCGCTCGGCCATGACGCCCACGTGCCCAGCACCAATGCCACCTGCATGGCGCTGCCGACCAATCAGGCCATCGCCCCGGAACGCAACAAGGGCGACCTGATGCGCGTCACCAACCAGGAACAGGCGTTCCACCCGATCTACAACTATGCGTTTATCGTCGATGCGGTCGAAGGACTGATCGTGGTCGATGTCAACACCTTTGCCGACGGGGAGCCGCGCAACAACTTCCTCAAGCGGGCGGCAACCTGGAACGAAGGTGGCGTGCTCAAGGGCGCACGCCACATCACGCTCGGCGGCTACTACGCCTACATCGCCACCGATGCGGGGCTGGTCATTCTGAATCTGAATGATCCGCTCAAGCCGGTGGTTTCGGCGACCGTGCCGCTGACCGACATGCGCGCCTCGGCATTGCAGTTCCGCTACCTGTTCGTGACAACCAAGGAAGGCCTGCAGACCGTAGACGTCACCCATCCGGAAAAGCCTGCGCTGGTCGGCACCGGCACCACGCCGATGGCGGATGCGCGCCGCGTGTATCTCGCGCGCACCTACGCCTACGTGGCCGCCGGCAAGGACGGACTGGTGATCGTCGACGTCGAGAAGCCGCACGCCCCGAAGGAACTGACGCGTTACAACGCCGGTGGCAAACTCAACGACGCGCAGGACGTGATCGTCGGCACCACCAATGCCTCGCTGTTCGCATACGTGGCCGATGGCGCGAACGGCTTCAAGGTGCTGCAGCTTACCTCTCCGGATTCACAGCCGAAGTTCTACGGCTTTTCGCCGGAACCGAAGCCCGAATTGATCGCCTGGCGCCAGACGCAGTCGCCGGCGCTGTCGGTCTCGAAGGGACTGGACCGCGACCGCGGCGTGGACGAAACCGGCGGCCAGATCGCCATCTTCGGCCGCATCGGCGCGCGGCCCTTCACGGCGGAAGAAATGCGTAAGTTCTATTTGAATCCAGACGGCAGCCTGTGGACGGTCAAGGACGAGATCGATCGCGCCGTTTTCCGCGCAGCCAAAAAGGTGGAGGCCAGCAAATGAGTTTGCCTGTCATGATGAACGCGCTGCTCGGGTCGCGCCTGGCGCGGCGGATCAGCGCAATGGCGTTTTGCGCCTTTGCCGGCCTGCCCGTACTGGCGCAGCCGCTCCCCTACCAGTCGCAGCACCAGACCCTGGGTAATGTGACCTGCGCGTCGAGCCTTTGCCACGGCGCCATCAAGCTGTGGAAAGACTCCCCTGTGCTGCAGAATGAATACGTCACCTGGTCGCGCACCGACAAACACACGCGTGCCTACAACGTGCTGCTGAATACGCGCTCGCAAAAAATTGCCAAGAACCTCGGCCTGAAGCAGCCGGCGCACGAAGCCAAGATCTGCCTGGATTGCCACTCGCACAATATCCCGGCCGAACGGCATGGCGAGCGCTACAAGCCGCAGGACGGCATTGTCTGCGAATCCTGCCACGGCCCCGCGGAAAAGTGGATCAAGCCCCACGTCAATCCGGTTACCGATGCCGCCCAGCACCACGCCAACAACATCGAGAAGGGTCTTTACGACACCGCCGACCCGACCTCGCGCGCGCGCCTCTGCCTGTCGTGCCACTTCGGCAACAAGGACAAGCTGGTCACGCATCGCATCATGGGCGCCGGCCATCCACGCATGAGCTTCGAGCTCGATACCTTCACCGAGATCGCACCCAAGCACTTCGTGGTCGACAAGGACTATGCCGAGCGCAAGAAAGTATGGGATGACGCCAAGACCTGGGCTATCGGCCAGGCGCTGGCGGTGTCGGAAACCATGGATATTCTCTCCGACGAGAAGCGCGGGCGCGACGGCGTGTTCCCGGAGTTGGTGCTGTTCGACTGCCACGCCTGCCACCACCAGATGAGCGACGGCCGCTGGAAACCCAAGACCGTGTTCGGCCCCAGCATCTCCCCCGGTCTGGTGCGCCTGAACGATTCCAGCATGATCATGCTGCGCGCCGTTGCCGTGGCCATAGACTACAAGCTGGGCGATCGGGTACGCGAACAGGTTCAAAAACTGCACCGCGCCGTGGCAGGTGACGGCGACCCGCGCGCCGAAGCGGCAAACCTCAAGAAACTCGCCAATGAAATCGTGCCGGTCATCGCCAGGACCGAGTTTTCGGCGGGTGTAGTCCGGCGCATCCTGACCAGTCTGATCGATGACGGCCTGGCCGGCCATTACAGCGATTATTCGGCTGCGGAGCAATCGGTCATGGCCATGGCCAGTGTGTCGAGTTTCCTCGCCAAGCAAAATGCCTTGCCGGGGGCTGCCGCATTCAACGTGTCGTTGAAGAAGCTGAATCAATTGCTGATCAACGACGAGAAATACCAGCCCCAGCAGTTCAGCGCGCAACTGAAAGACCTGCGCGGACAGATCAAGTAATCAAGTAATCAAGTAAGCAGGCTCTTTCCGGCGCAAGCCGGCAAGGGCGTCAGCAGCCATTCCGCCAGCCGGCAGCATGGTTTGGCCAGCAGATGACGGAGAAACCCCATGAGTGACAAATTCAAAATCGCCATCATCGGATCCGGGCCTGCCGGACTGTCTGCCGCTGCGCATGCGGCGGAACTGAAAATCCCGCACATCCTGCTGGAGGCGGAAGAACACGCCGCCGATACCATCTACAAGTACCAGAAGGGCAAGCACGTGATGGCGGAGCCGGGCGTGCTGCCGCTCAGAAGTCCCATGACCTTTGGCGCCGGCTCGCGCGAAACCATCATCGGCACATGGGATCAGGAACTGAAGAAGTACGCCGTCAACATCCGCTACGGTTCACGCGTCACCGGTATCGCCGGGACCAAGGGTAACTTCACCATCACGCTCGCCAACAAATCGACGGTGACGGCCGAAGCCGTGATCCTGTCCATCGGCCTGCAGGGCAATCTACGCAAGCTCGGTGTGGCCGGCGAAGATTTGCCGATGGTGCAGTACCAGCTCGCGGATCCGGAGGAGTTTTCCGACGAGACCATCGTCGTGGTCGGCGCCGGTGACGCCGGCATCGAGAATGCGCTGGCGCTGGCCAAGCAGAATCGCGTGATCCTGATGAATCGCGACGAGGAATTCAACCGCTGCAAGGAGGGCAACCTCAATCTGGTCCTCGCCGCCATCAAGGACGGAAAACTGGAAGTTCGCTACGGCACCAGCGTCGAAAGCGTGGTGCTGGATACCGACGCCACCGAAGGCCCGCCGGCCAAGTTCATCTGCAAGGGGCCACAAGGTTCCGAGTCGATTCCCTGCCACCGCGTCATTGCCCGGTTGGGTGCCATCCCGCCGCGCAAGCTGGTCGAGAGTTTCGGCATCGTGTTCCCCAACAACGATCCGGCCGCGGTACCGGCGCTGTCGCCGCAATACGAGTCAAACGTGCCCGGCATTTATGTCGTCGGCGCGCTGGGCGGCTACCCACTGATCAAGCAGGCCATGAACCAGGGCTATGAAGCCGTGGAATACATCATGGGCAACCCGGTGGAGCCGGCCGACGAACCGGTTCTCAAGGCGAAGTTCAAGAACGTCAAGATCACCAGCGTTTCGGATGCGGTGGCGCACATTCAGCAAAGCGTGCCCCTGCTGTCGGGCCTCACGCTGCTGCAACTGCGCGAGCTGCTGCTGGAAAGCGAAATCCATCGTCCCGAGGAGGGCGAGGTGGTGTTCAACAAGAACGACTACACCAACTCGTTCTACTCGATCGTCGAGGGTGGCGTGGTCGTTGAAGCCAACACCAGCACCGGCGCCGAAATCAAGTTTGAGCTGGGCAAAGGTGATTTCTTCGGCGAACTGGGCCTGATTTCCGGCCGGCGCCGCACGGCCACGATCCGTGCGCAGAAACGCACGCTGCTGCTGGAAACCCCGCGCCGCACCATGCTCAAGCTGATTGCCTCGGTCGAGTCGGTCAAACGCACGCTCGACAAGGTCATGATGCGCCGCGCCATTCGCCAGTACTTGTCGGCGACGATTCGCGAGAGCGAGGTGGACTACCTCATCGAGGGCGCCACCATCAAGAAATTCGCCACCAACGAAGCGCTGTTCATGGAAGGCGCGGTCGCCGACGGCCTGTACCTGATTCGCCGCGGTTCGGTCACGGTTTCACGGCAGATTGCCGGCAAGGAAATTGTGCTGTCGTACGTGGCGGCCGGCAACTACGTGGGCGAAATGGCCCTGCTGTCGGACGCGCCGCGCTCGGCCACGGTACGCGCCGCCGTGCCGACCGAATGCATCATGCTCGAAGCCAAGCGCTTCACCGAGGTGATGTCGTCACACTCAACAGTGCGCGCCACGGTGGACAGCCGCTCCATGGACCGGGTACGCGCCAACCAGGCGATGGAAACCGGCGAGTCCGGAAACCTCATTTCCTTCCTTATGAAACAGGGGCTCGGTGAAGCGACCGATGTGCTGCTGATCGATGAGGCGCTTTGTGTACGCTGCAACAACTGCGAGAAAGCCTGTGCGGAGACGCACGGCGGCACTTCGCGGCTAAACCGGGAAGCCGGTCCCACATTCGCGCAGATTCACGTGCCCACCTCCTGCCGCCACTGCGAGCATCCGCACTGCATGAAGGATTGTCCGCCGGACGCCATTCACCGCTCCGCCAACGGCGAGGTGTTCATCGCCAGTACCTGCATCGGCTGCGGCAACTGCGAGCGGAACTGCCCGTACGGCGTGATCCAGTTGGCGCCGGTCGATCCGAACAAGAGTCGCCCAAGCCTGATTTCATGGCTGATGCTGGGTGTCGGCTACGAGCCGGGCATGGTGCCGAAGAGCAAGGACAAGACGCTCGCGAAGAAAGCGGTGAAGTGCGACATGTGCAAGGACATCAAGGGCGGCGCAGCCTGCGTGCGTTCGTGCCCGACCGGTGCCGCCCTGCGCGTCTCGCCCGAGAAGTTCCTGGCCTATACCAGCAACGACGCCTGATTCCTGACGCACTGCTTGTCGAATTCTTGCCGGTGAGAAGGTCGCCGGCAACATGCCGGTGCGCGACCTTCACGCAGGCCGCAACAGCCTCGTTCGATCTGAACGCGTTCCAACCCCCGATTTCTGCATTCTGTCGCGCGCCGGGTGGTGCGCTGATTGACCAGGCATAGACTCCCGCCATTCCGCGCGCTGCCCGCAAAGTCGGCGCGCTCACAGAGGGCGACCATTCATGCGAGTTCGACTGTTGTTGACGATAATTGTCAGCGTGCTCGCGTGCAGCGGTGCGGTGGCGCAATCTCCCGAGGCGCGTCGCGTTCCGGCCGTGGTCGCCATGCCGCTCTCCTCCGGCGAAACCATTCGGGTTGATGGCAATATCGATGAAGCGATCTGGCAACGCACGCCGCCGATCAAGGACTTTTTCGAATACCGGCCACGCGAGGCCGTCGCCGCAAAATACCCGAGCGAAGTTCGCATCGCCTACGACAAGCACTCTTTGTACCTGGCGCTGACGGCGATCGACCCCGACACCTCGAAACTCGACGCCCCGCTGGTGCGGCGCGACCAGGTGCAGGGTTCGCAGGACTTTTTCGCGGTCCACATCGATCCTGTCGGCACGCGCAAATTCGCGCAGATCTTCCGCGTCAATGCCGCCGGCGCCATCGGCGATGGGCTGTTCAACGAAGACACCGGCAACGAGGACTACTCGCCTGACTTTGAATTTGAAGTCCGCACCCGCATCACGCCGGCCGGCTGGCAGGCCGAAATGCGCATTCCGTTTTCCACGCTGCGCTATTCCGATCCGCCCTCCGAGAACTGGACCATCCTGGTGGTGCGCGGCATCGCGCGCGACGAGCAGTACCGGATTGCCAATGCGCGCATCCCGCGCGATGCCAACTGCTTCCAGTGCTACGCGCAGTCGCTGGAGGGCATGAAGCAACTGCCGGCCGGGCGCGAACTCACGCTGACTCCGCAGATGACGCTGCGCCGCACCTCGGATCGCATCAACAACGGCACCACCGCGAGCCGCAACAGCTTCATCCTCGGCGCCGACATCAAGGTCAGGCCGCGCGCCGACATGGTGTTCGATGCGACCATCAACCCCGATTTCTCGCAAGTGGAACTCGACACCCCGCAGCTGGCCGCCAATGCGCAGTTCGCGCTGTTCTTTCCCGAAAAGCGCCCGTTCTTCCTGGAAGGCGCCGACATCCTGTCGTCGCCCTTTGGCGGGGCCATTTACACGCGCTCCATCACCGATCCCGCCTGGGGCGCACGCCTCACCCGCCGCTTCGACACCAGCGATTTCACGTTCCTGACCGCACGCGACGACGGCAAGGGCCTGATCCTCCTGCCAAACTCGCTGAGCACCGATTTCGCCACCCAGGACACCAAATCACAGGCCAGCATTTTCCGCTATCGCGCGCACAACGGTACCTGGTCTGCCGGCGCCCTGGTCACTGACCGCAGCTACGAAAGTGCGCCGGGACAGCCGGCCGCCTACAACCGCGTCGTCGGCAGCGACTTCGTCTGGCGGCCGAATAGCGAGACGCGCATTCGCGGGCAGATCCTCGTTTCCGACACCAAGGATCCGCGCAACCCGCGTGGCGATTTGCCGCGCACCGACGAGGCCGCCCTGCTCGACTACTACTATCGCGACGCGACCTGGAGCTTTGAAGGCGGTCTCGAGTACGTGGGCCGCGGTTTCCGTACGGACAACGGCTTTTTCAGCCAGGCCGGCTACGCCAACGCCTACCAGACCTTTCAACGCAAGTTCCTGGAGGTCGGCATCTTTTCCGAGGTGTCGCCTTACGTGAACCTGGCGTATAAGGCCGATCGCGATGGGCGGATTCTTTACCAGCAGGTGGTACCGGGCGTGTTTCTTTCTGCCGCCCGCAACACCAACATGGGCTTCGAAATCCGGCCGAATACGCTGGTGCGTTTTCGCAATGACGGCACGCCGCTCAAGCGCGACCAACTGTACGCCTGGATTGAATCCTCTCCCGCCACGTGGCTCTCCCGCTATTACATTGAGGCCGCCATCGGCGACCGGGGCGACATCGCCAACAATCGCAATCGGCGGGGCTACTACATCGGGGCGAATGCGACCCTGCGACTTTCCAACCGCTGGGAAATCGAACCTCGCATCGACGAATCAGTCATGGGCAAAAGCGATATCAAACCCGGCCCGGCGGACTTCGTGATTCGTGAACGCGCCGTGCAGGTCACCTCGGTGTACCACTTCACGGCGCGCGACAACCTGCGCTTCATCGGCCAGTACAGCGGCGTCAAACGCAATCTCGCGTACTTCCCCGCAGGATTCAGCGCCGACCAGAAAAGCGAAACCCTGTCGATCGTTTACGGTCACCTGCGTGGCCTTGGCACCAACATCTATGTCGGCGCCAACACCTCGCGCACCCGGGATCCCGGTGCCGCGTTCACACGCCGCCAGAACGAAGTATTCGTGAAGGCGTCGTGGGCCTTCGATCTCGCCGACTTGATTTCATAGAACATTAAAACTCCAGCATTGGCGGGCTTTTCCGGGCACTTTTGCTCTAGGAGGCGCGCCAATGCTGGAGTTTTTGCTGGTGACCCGGTTTGTTTTTTCGGCAATTGGCACTGAAACAAAGACGGTAACACGCCCCTTCCCCGGCGCAGGCCGGGGCCCAAGTTACCCTCTGTGATAAAGCGAAATTGGGCCCCGGCCTGCGCCGGGAAAGGTCAACGCCCCTATCAGGTCGTTACCCTGTGAGCCTCGCCAACGCTGGCGTATTGCCATACGTCGCCAGCAACCGGCGCGGCGCTAAAGCGCGCTCTTCTCCGTAACTCTCTCCAGCCTTGTGACGCGCAGCTTGCGCTCGATGTACGTGAAGATACCCTTGCCGCCATCGATGCGCCGCAGCTTCATGGTGACCGTATCAGCGGCGGCTCCAGCAGCTCCGGCGGCGGCTCGCTTTTTCGAGAGCACCTCAAACAGGTCCTCGTGGTTTTTCACCGCAGCACCGTCCACCTCCTCGAGGAAATCGCCGCGCTGGATTTCGCTGAACTGGCCCTGCGAACCGGCCTCGACATAGTGCACCGAGATATTGCCGACATTGACCTCGGCGCCATCGCGAATGCCCACCGGGCCGAACAGAATGCCGGAGACAAACGTGCCGCTGCGCGCGAGTACGTGTGGCGATGGTTTCAGGCGCCCCCGGACTTCGATGTCCTTGCCGTCGCGCTCGATCTTGAGCACAACATTGTCCAGCCCGCCACGCAGGGCATGGAACAGCTGGGTCTCGTTTTCAATCTTGTCCACAACCCCCGGCACGCCTTTGATCACGTCGCGCGTCTGCAAGGGCAGCAGGCCGGGCTGCAGGTACGACTTTGCTACCCGCAGGATCTTCTTCTCGTCGAGGTCCTTGAAGTACACGATCGGCATCTCCGGCGGCGACGGATCCTTGCCTTGGCGCAGCATGTTCAGCACGCGGCAGGCATATTTCATGGCCACCGCAAAGTTGGTGTTCTGCGACCCGCTGAACGAAGCAGTGTTGATTCCCACCACCTTGCCGGAGGTAAAGCTGATGAGCGCGCCCCCGGAATTGCCCGGGTTGATCGGGGCATCGGTCTGCAGCAGTTCGGTTTCCATGCGTGCGGTCACGCCGGAGATGATGCCGCGGGTACCTGTGTACTTCAGGCCCCACGGATGGCCGAACGCCCCCACCGCCTGGCCCACCGGTGGCGGCTCGCCGCAATCGAGTGGCGCCTCGTCCACCTTGGCATCCTTGGCGCGGTCACCGACCCCGACGATGGCCAGATCGAGGAACGGATCGACATACACCCGCTTGGCTTCGCCGAACTCGGTGCCATGGAACGACAGTTCCAGCTTGACCGGCGAGCGTGACACCACGTGCGCATTGGTCATCACCCAGCCGCGCTCGCGATCAACCAGGAAACCGGAGCCGGTCGAGAACCCTTTGCGGTCGCCATCGAAAGGCAGCGGCACCGCCGCCTTGATCTGTGCGGTGTACTTGAGGGCATTCTGAAAGACCCGCTCGCTGTTGTCGGACTGGGCGTGAGCGGTCGCAGCCAACAGTACGGCTGCGGTGAGAAAAAGTTTGCGCATGGCGTGCGATGCCGGGGAATGGGGACGCATCGATTATAGACGGCGCCTTGCGGGGCTCATGACCAATCCCCGGCGCTTGCCGCGACCCGGCGCGTTACCGGCAGCCGGAAGTGTCAAAATGCATCTTTGCCAACGCCATCTGGCCCGAAGCGACCCCACCCATGTTCAACAAGATTTTTGGCAAGGACGAAACCGCTCCCACGACAGAGGCGCTTGCCGCTGCTGCAGAGGAGGCCGCACGCGCGGAGCGACAACTGTGGGAAGCGAAGTTGCAGGCTGCGCTGGGTGACGACGAGGCGCTGCTGGCCCTGGCTGTCGCCGCGCCGGCAGTTGAGCTCAAGTGCGCCGCGGTCAATGCCATCGCCGGCGAAGACGTGCTGAAACGCGCCGAACGCGAGTTTCGCGAGCACGACCGTCGCGTGCACCGCGATGCCAAGAAACGCTACGAAGGCATGATTGCGCAGCGTGAGGCCCGGCAGCGCGCGGGCGAACTGATCGTGCTGGCCGGCGAATTGCTGAAGGAAGCCAGCGTTCCAGCCAATCGCCTGGTGGAGCTGGACAACCAGTGGCAGGCGCTCGGCAAGCCATACCTGGAGGCAGGCCAGATCGCGCAATACAACGAACGCTGGCAACAGCTGACAGCGATCACTCGGGAGCGTGGCGACCAGCAGCAGCGCACCAAGCGCTGGCTGGCCGAGGCGGCGCAAGCGTCGTCGCGGCTGATCGCGCTGTGCCAGGAAGTTGTGCAGGGACACAAGGAGCGGGCAGCATTGCAGCCGGCGATTGAACAAGTGGATGCCATGCTGGGGTCGGCGCCTGCCGAAGGCGCGGACAGCAAGTCCAATCGCATCGGCGAAATGCGCAGTGCATTGCAGGATGCCCACGGCCTCGCCAATGCCTTGCAAGCTCGCCAGCAATGGCTGGAGGCCTTGCACCCCACCGACTCGGCGCGGGCGGAGCCGAACGACCTTGTGGCCGAATGGCAAAACCTTCCGATGGTCGGGCACGCGGCGATTGCTCGCACGCTCGACGCCGCGTTTGCCAGCTGGCAGCATTCGGACACGGCGGCGCGCGCCAGCATAGCGCAGCAAAAAATTCAGCAAAAACGCGAGGAATCGAAAGCCGACCATCGCGTCAAGGCGGAAAACCTGGAAAAACAGGTCGCTGAAGCCGAAGCGGCGTTGGCGGGCGGACATATCGCCGAGGTCGCGCCGCTGCTCAACAGCATCGATGCCGCGATCAAGTCATTCTCGCCAGACCGCAAAGTCGTAGCCCGCATCGAAGCCCTGCAGGCCGAATATGCGCGCCTCAAGGGCTGGCAACACTGGGGGGGCGGGCGCGTACGCGAAGACGTCGTCGCCGAGGCGGAGGCGCTGGCCAAGGCCAGCACCGAACCCAAGCTCGCGCTCAAGGCACACGCCGACAGCATCGAGAAACTGCGCGAACGCTGGAAGGAGCTGGACAAGCTCGGCGGCGCTACCAACAAACAGCTATGGCAGCGATTTGATGCGGCCCTGAAAACGGCGTACACGCCGGTGGCCGAACAACTGGCCAAACTGAAGGCAGCGCGCAACGAGAATCTCGACGCTCGTCGCAAGCTGATCGCTGCCCTCGACGCCATCGCGCTGGCGGCCGAGCCGGTTGCGGCCGCGCCTGACGCAGCGGCATCCCCCGGCACCGACAGCGCTGCGCCCGCCGCCGCACCGACCGACTGGCGCGCCATCGCCCGCAGCCTCGACCATTTCCAGACCGAGTGGCGCAAGCTGGGCCCGGTGCAACACACCGTGCCGCGCAAAGCGCAGGACAGCCTGGCCAAGCAGCTTGCGGCCAGCGTGTCGCGTCTTGAAACGCCCCTGAACGAGCTTCGACTTGTAGAGCGCCTGAAGCGCGAAAAGCTGATCGAACGTGCGGCCGCCCTTTCCAGCGATGCACGCGGCAAGGACACCATCAACAAGGTGCGCGAACTGCAGGCCGAGTGGCAGCAGCACGCCAAGGGCCTGCCGTTGCCACGCAACATCGAAAACGCGCTTTGGCTGCAGTTCAAGGCGGCCACCGATGCCGTATTCGCGGCACGCGACGCCGCACACGCCGCCCGTGAAAATGAATTCAAGGGTCACGAGACCGCACGCCTCGGCCTCATCGACCGCCTGGCGGCGCTCACTGCCGACACGGCTGCCGCAGAAATCAAGCGCACCATCGCGGACGTGGATACGCAGTGGCGCAAGTGCGGCGAAGCGCCGCGTAATGTCGCAGCCAAGCTGGAGGCGCGATTTCGCGCCGCACGCGATGCTGCCCAGCAACTGCTGGCCGGGAGCGCGCAGCGCGCCTGGGGCGCCACCTGCGACACACTCACCGCCAAGCTCGCGCTATGCACAGCCGCGGAAGCTGCGCCGGGTGCAGAACATCAGGAGGCGTGGGCAGCGTTGCCGGCGCTGCCGGTCGATTGGGAGACCGCGCTGGCCAAGCGTTTCGCGGCGGCACAAGCGGGGAAGGCTATTGCAGCCAACGAAAACACCTTACGCGAGCAGCTGCTGCAGCTGGAGTCCGCACTGGAAATTCCGTCGCCTGCGGGATTGGCGGAGGACCGGCGCATGCTCAAACTGCGTGCCATGAAGCTGGCGCTGGAAGGCAAGCAGCCGGCCGGCATCACCAGTACTGCGCAGATGATTGTCTCGGTGCTGTCTGCCGCGCAGCCTGGTGCCGACGCGGCAGCGCGCATTGACAAGGTTGTGAGCGCATTGCGCAACAAGCCGCCGCGCTAGGCCAGAGTTGGTTCACATTCAAGCGGTCACAGACAGCCGTGGTGTACGCAATGCACTTCTCCCTTTCTTAAAGCGAGATTGAGAGGGATTTGCGGCGGTAAAGTACGGGTGACCGCAGTAATTCTCCCTCAGTCCCTCCTGAGGAAAGAGTGAGAGTGAAGCATGCATCGCGAAATCCCTCTCAATCTCCCTTTTTCAAAGGGAGAAGTGCCTTGTGGGGCGTCCTGAGGTTGGTTGATATTCAAGTGGCCACAGAAAGCCGTGGTCCGTGAATGCAATGCTCCCTCGCTTCGCTCTCCCTCTTTCGTAAAGCGGGATGGAGGGAGATTTTTGGTTGTCACTCTTACGCAACTAGCCAAAATCCCTCTCAATCTCCCTTTAGGAAAGGGAGAAGTGCCATCGGGAAAGTCCACTGCCGCTTGAAATTCAAGCAGTAAGTGCCATCAGGCGAGTCCAGGGCTGGTTGAAATGCGAGCGGCCACAGAAAGCCCTACGCTCCCCTCTGGCACTTCCCTCTTTTGTAAAGAGGGATGGAGGGAGATTTTCGGTGGTCACCACTGCGCAATCACCAGAAATCCCTCTCAATCTCCCTTTAGGAAAGGGAGAAGTGCCATCGGGAGAGTCCACGGTCGCTTGAAATTCAAGCGGTAAGCGCCTTCAGGGGAGTCCAGGGCTGGTTGAAATGCGAGCGGCCACAGAAAGCCCTACGCTCCCCTCTGGCACTTCCCTCTTTCTTAAAGAGGGACGGAGGGAGAAGTGCCATCAGGGGAGTCCAGGGCTGGTTGAAATGCGAGCGGCCACAGAAAGCCACGGTCCACGCACTGCAATGCTCCCTCGCTTCGCTCTCCCTCTTTTATAAAGAGGGATGGAGGGAGATTTTCGGTGGCCGCCAATGCGCAACCGCTCAAAATCCCTCTCAATCTCCCTTTAGGAAAGGGAGAAGTGCCAGAGGAGAGCGTACGGTTTTCTGTGACCGCTCGAATGTCAACAAAACCTTGGTACGGGGCGTCTACCTCTGATCGGCCCCTTCGCCGAGCGACGGGGAAAGCCTAGTATCTGGGCGCTGCCGGGTGGCACCATTGCCAGGCGACAGACCAACCTCAATCAACTAACTGGGGCCATTCGTTAGTCCCATAGTAAGATACAAATCGTTCTCACAAACCAGCAGCCTGCCGAATGAAAATCATCCCGACCATCCTGTGTGGTGGCGCCGGTTCCCGGTTGTGGCCGGTGTCGCGCGAAACGCATCCGAAACCCTTCATTCGCCTGGCCGACGGGCAAAGCCTGCTGCAAAAGGCGTTCCTGCGCGGCGCCGGAGTGCCGGGATGCGCGGAAGTGCTGACCGTTACTAACCGCGAATTGCTCTTCAAAACGCAGGACGATTACCGCGAAGTCAATGCCGGCAAGTTGCCGACCTCGTTCATCCTGGAGCCGTTCGGCCGCAATACGGCCCCGGCCGTCGCGGCCGCCGCGCTGCACGTGGCCAAGGTACACGGCGAAGACGCCGTCATGCTGGTGCTGCCGGCCGACCATCTGATTGCCAACCACGACGCCTTCAATGCCGCCGCAGCCGCAGCCGCCAAGCTTGCAGCCAGCGGATCGATTGTCACCTTCGGCATTCAGCCCGACACGCCGGAAACCGGCTACGGCTACATCGAGGCCGATGGCAACAAAGTCGTCCGTTTTGTGGAAAAACCGTCGCTGGAGAAAGCGATGGCCTACCTCAAGTCCGGCAAGTACTTGTGGAACTCGGGCATGTTCTGCTTTACGGCCGGCGCCATGCTGCGCGAACTCGCCCAGCACGCCAGCGACATTCTCACCGCAACGCAAGCCTGCATGGCCGAGTCTCCCGTCGTGAGCGGCAAGGGCGTGACGCAGATGGAACTGCATTCCGACCTTTTTGCGGCGGTGCCGGACAACTCGATCGACTATGCGGTGATGGAAAAGTCCGCGCGCATGGCGGTGGTGCCCTGCGACATCGGCTGGAGCGATATCGGCTCGTGGAACGCCATCGGCGAACTCTCGCCGCAGGACCTGAACGGCAACCGCGTCGAGGGTGAGGCGCTGATGCACGACACCTCGAATTGCTACATCCAGGGCAGCAGCCGCATGATCGGCACGGTGGGGGTGAAGGACCTCATCATCATCGACACCCCGGACGCGCTGCTGGTGGCAGACAAGGCCCGCGCCCAGGATGTGAAGCACGTTTATGCCGGGCTAAAGGCCAAGGGCCACGAATCCTACAAACTGCACCGCACCGTGCATCGCCCCTGGGGCACCTACACCGTGCTGGAAGAAGACACCGGCTACAAGATCAAGCGCATCGAGGTGAAGCCGGGCGCGTCGCTATCCCTGCAGATGCACCATCACCGCAGCGAACACTGGGTGGTGGTACATGGCATGGCCAAGGTGGTGAACGGCGAGAAGGAAATGCTGCTCGATGCCAATCAATCAACATTCATTCCCGCCGGCCACAAGCATCGACTCGAGAATCCCGGGCTGATCCAGCTGGTGATGATCGAGGTGCAAAGCGGCGAGTATCTAGGCGAGGATGACATCGTACGATTTCAGGACGTTTATGGCCGGCTCGCTGCAGTGGCCAAACCGGCAGCCTAGCCGGCCAACGACAGGAACACATGGTGGAACCCGATAATCGAAGTGCAGCGCCACACGCCTCAGCGACGCCAACATCGACCGGCGCAGTGGCACCAGCCGCGCAGGGCGATTCCCTGCCTGCGACTGCACAGGCCACCAGTGTGGCCGCATCACCAGACTCCGCTGTCGCTGCGCCGGAGGTGCAACGCCTGCGTCCGCACGAATTCGCATCGCCTCCGCCGGTATGGACCGAGCCGCCGAGGAAACGTAAACGCTTCAACTGGATCTTCCTGATTACGGTGGTACTCCCGACCACCATCGCGATCGTTTATTACGGCCTGATTGCTTCAGATGTCTATATATCCGAATCGCGCTTTGTGGTGCGCAGCCCGCAGCGGCAGATGCAGACGGGTCTCAGTGCGCTGTTTCAGGGCAGTGGATTCGCGCGATCGCAGGACGACACTTATTCCGTCCATGACTTCGTGCTTTCGCGCGATGCGCTCACCGAACTGGACCAGAAACTGGCCGTGCGCAAGGCTTACACCAGTCCCGACGTTGATTTCATCAACCGCTTCCCGGGCATCGACTGGGATGAGAGCTTCGAAGCGTTTCACCGCTATTACCGTAAGCACGTCAGCATCGATTACGACACGGCCTCGTCCATTACCACGCTGCAGGTGCGCGCCTTCACCGCAGATACCTCGAAGCAGATCAACGACCTGCTGCTGAAAATGGGTGAGCGGCTGGTAAACAATCTCAATGACCGCAGCCGGCAGGACCTGATAAAAACCGCCGAGCAGGAAGTGGCGACGGCCGAGGAGAAGATCAAGACCGCAGCCACCGCGCTGGCAGGCTATCGCAATACCCAGACCGTGTTTGATCCCGACAAGCAATCCGCACTGCAATTGCAAGGGGTGGCCAAGCTGCAGGAGGAGCTGCTCAGTACCCAGGCGCAGCTTGAGCAGATCAAGCGCGTCTCGCCAAATAACCCGCAGGTGGCCTCGCTCACCGGTCGCGTGGAAAATCTGCGCAAGGCGATTTCGGCCGAAACGTCCAAGGTCGCCGGCGCAGACGGTTCACTGACGTCCAAATCCGCCGCTTATGAACGGCTGGCGCTGGACAAGATTTTTGCGGAGAAGCAACTTGCAGCCGCCCTCACCGCGCTGGAAACGGCGCGCAGCGAAGCAATGCGCAAGCAGCTTTACCTCGAGCGCCTGGTGCAGCCGAATCTGCCTGACAAGGCGATGGAACCGAGGCGCATCCGCTCGGTGCTGATGGTGTTCGTGCTGGGACTGGTGGCTTGGGGGGTGCTGAGCCTGCTGGTGGCCAGCATCAAAGAACACGCGGACTGAGCCGACGTGTCGACGATGGAGCCATCGCTTCAACGCTCTTTGGCAATACAGGGAAGAGTGCTGTATGCGCTACTGATGCGCGAAGTCATAACGCGCTTCGGGCGCGAAAACCTCGGTGTTCTCTGGTTGGTGCTCGAACCAATGATTTTCACGCTCGGTGTTGCCGCACTTTGGACGGCAGCCGGAATGAACCACGGCTCCAGCATGCCGATAATTGCGTTTGCGGTGACAGGTTACTCATCGGTACTGCTTTGGCGGAACTGTGCCTCAAGGTGCTCCATGGCACTGGAGCAAAACAAGGGTCTCCTTTTCCATCGCAATGTTCGCGTCATCGACGTTCTCATTACCCGCAGCCTCCTGGAAATCGGCGGCGCGACTGGCTCATTCGCCATCCTCAGTACCATTTTCATCGCTGCAAACTGGATGCCGCCCCCCGTGGATTTGGTAACGGTGCTGGGAGGCTGGTTCCTGCTTGCATGGTTTGGAACATGCATGGCACTGCTGATTGGCGGGGCCACTGCGTTTTCACATATCGCCGAAAAGCTATGGCACCCGGCAGCGTACCTGCTGTTCCCGCTTTCCGGCGCCGCGTTCATGGTCGACTGGCTACCGCAGAACCTTCAGAAGGTGGTGTTGCTGCTGCCGATGGTGCACGGCGTGGAAATGCTGCGCGAGGGTTACTTCGGCAATTCCGTTCCCACCCACTACGACGCGGGTTACATGGCCATCATCTGCCTGCTGATGACGCTGGCCGGCTTGTACATCGTGCGCGAGGCGGGAAGACGCGTGGAAGGCTGATGCTGATCGCACGAAATATCTGCAAGACCTACCAAACGCGACTCGGCGCGCGCAAGGTTCTTGACAACATTAGCTTCGAACTGCACCGCGGCCGCAATCTAGGCATTCTGGGGCGCAATGGCGCGGGCAAATCGACCCTCATCCGGCTCATCAGCGGCGCGGAACAACCCACCACCGGACGCATTCACCGGGGCATGACCGTGTCGTGGCCGCTTGCCTTCGGCGGCGCCTTCCAGCCCAACCTTACCGGGCTCGATAATCTGAAATTCATCTGCCGAGTTTATGGCGTTGACTACAAACCACTTGTCCCGTTTGTCGAAGAGTTCACGGAATTGGGCATCTATTTTCGCGAACCGGTGTTGCACTACTCGCACGGCATGCTCACCCGACTCGCGTTTGCACTATCGATGGCGATCGAGTTTGACTGCTTTCTGATCGATGAGGCGATGGTGGTCGGCGATGCGCGCTTCCATGAACGCTGCCACAACGAACTGTTTCGCAAACGCAAGGATCGCGCTTTCATACTCGTGTCCCACGACGCCAACGTCATCAAGCTTTACTGCGAACGCGCCAGTGTCCTGCACGAGGGAAAGCTCTATGAGTTCCCGACTGTGGACGATGCCTATTTCTTTTACATGCACGAGCTCGGCATGGCCAACCAGCCGGTAACGACCGAAGTATGAATTTGCCTGTCTTGAACAAGCCCGAGAAGAAACTCAAGGTATTGCTGGAGATGCGCCCCGCCCTTGACGGCCACGCCGGAATTCCGCAGGAGACACGGCTTCTGTTCCGTGCGCTGCGGCTGATGCCGCAGGTTGAAGCCTGTGGCCTTTTGCAAAGCAGCGGGCACATGCTTGCGGAAGGATTGCCGACAAGTCAGGAGGCTCTGGCAGCCATGCCGTCGCATCGCCGCATCAACCGGCTGTCGCGGGTGGTGGTGTCACTACGGCAGGGGCTCTACAACCCGCATCTCGGCACTGTCTCGATGTTATTGCGCAGGCTGATCGGTCGCCGGGAAAGGCTCAGCCGATTCGACCCGACCCACTTTCGCGACTTTGTCTGGCGCAGCCTGTTCGCGCGCACATTGCATCCGGAAGATATCGAAACCGTAGTCGGCGCCGAGTTTCGCGTGGCGCGAGTGCCATGGACCGCGATGCATCGGTGTGCGCTGGCAATACGCAACCTTGGCCACGCCCTTTATCCGCGGCTGGACACGTCCGATTTTGATCTGATGATCTCCGAAACGCCGTACCCCGGCATTGTTTCGCCCCGCACGCGCCTCATCGTCCGCTACCATGACGCCATACCGCTGCTGATGCCGCACACCATATCCAACAAAAATCATCACCAGGCATCACACTACCAGGCGCTGCGCCGCAATGTCGCCGATGGTGCGCACTTCGCGTGCGTATCCGAGGCTACCCGCCGCGACCTGCTTTCGGTATTTCCCGAGGTGGCGTCGCGAGCGGTGACGATTCACAACATGGTCTCCGGGCATTACTACCGCGAGGATTCGCCGCGGGAGCGTGTTCCCGAAATCATCAAGACCCGCCGCAATACGATGGTCGGCAATCCTGCCGATATTTCCATCGCCTTCCCCTCCGCAAACGTGCGGTACCTTCTGGTGGTCTCGACCATCGAGCCGCGCAAAAACCACGCTACGCTGCTTTCTGCATGGGAGCAGCTTCGTGCCAACCGCTTCCCCGGCTTGCGGCTGGTTGTGGTCGGGGCACTCGGCTGGGACCACGAAACCATCGTCAAGAAGTTCCTGCCCTGGATAGAGCGCGGCGATGTGCTGATGCTCGAAGACGTGCCGTCGGCTGAACTGCGGAAACTTTATCGTCATGCGAGCGCGACCATCTGCCCCAGTTTTGGCGAGGGATTCGATTTTTCCGGCGTGGAGGCGATGCGCTGCGGCAGCCCGGTGGTGGCCTCGGACATCCCGGTACATCGCGAGGTGTATGCAAATGCCGCCGCTTTTTTCAGCCCGTACTCGGTCGCGGACGCCGTTTCCGTCATCGATGGCGTGATCAGGGATGAGTCCGCAAAATATCGCGAGCAGCTCCTTCTCGCAGGTGACGAAGTGTCCGCGCGCTATCGCCCGGAGAAGCTGATGCCTGCGTGGACAGAATTTCTCCGGCACTGCGCGATTGGCGCGAAGGAATGAACTGAATGACCGACCTCGACACCGACCTCGCCTGGGAGGAATGGGGCAAGCGGGATCCCTATTATGGTGTGATCACCAATCCCAAGTTCCGGCGCGCCGGCCTCACCGAAGCGGCAAAGCAGGAATTTTTTGATTCGGGACGCCTGCATGCTGACTACGTCCTGCAAATGATCGCCCAGTACATCGACCCGTCGTTCCAGCCTCGCTCCGCGCTTGACTTTGGATGTGGCGTCGGCAGGCTTGTCGTGCCATTTGCTGCCCGCATCGCCGAGGTCGTGGGCCTTGACGTGTCTGAATCCATGCTCGAAGAAGCAGCGCGAAACTGTAAAGCAAACGGCGTATCAAATGTCCGCCTGCTGATTTCGGACGATTTCATTTCATCTGTATCGCAGCGCTTTGATCTGATTCACTCGTACATCGTTTTTCAGCATATTCCCCCCGATCGCGGCCGACTCATTTTCCGCAAGCTGCTTGCGCATCTTGCACCGGGCGGCGTGGGTGCGATCCATTTCATCTATTCAAAAGCGCAGTATTCAAGCACCAACGGCGTCGCCCCGCGCGTCATTCCTGCCGCGGGTGCATTTGGCATTTCGCGATCAAAGTCGGCTCGGACAGCCGTCGCCGAGGGGGCCGATCCCGAAATGCAGATGAATCCCTACCACCCGACCGAGATACTTTTCCTCCTGCAGGCGGCCGGCATTCTCAGGTTTCACGCCGAATTCACGGACCACGGCGGGGAGCTCGGGCTGTTCCTCTTCTTCCAGAAGCCGAGCCAAGCTGCCTAAACGGCCTCCTGCCGGGTGGGCAGCGTTGCCAGCAGGTTGGGGTTCGAATCCAAAGACATTTTCGAGGCGACAAATACGGCGCGGGTCAATGGCGCGAATGACGCCAGCTCTGAATTCCAGTCAAGCGGAAACTCCGGATGGCTGGGCTGCGTTGCGGTCGCGTAGACCCACGGGAAGACTTTTTTCAGCTCCGCCCAAACCCATGCTCGCGTCGGTCGGCAGCCAGTGCCGGAGACGGCCTGACTGGGATCCGCTGCCGGCTCCGAAACCGGGTTCAGCGCCATTCCCGCGTCTGGCGTCACGCAGGTCTCAAGTACCATGAAATGCGTGCAGTGCGCGGCAAGGAATGCGATGGCCTGTTCAGGCCTCGCAAGATGGTAGAGAAGGCCGTAGCAGTGGATAACCTCAAACTGCCGATTCGGCAGCGCTGGGGCATCAAGGTCCAGAACCTGCGCCGCGGCCCGTGGCTCATGCGCGTAGCGGCTGCGAATGACCGCGATATTTTCCTCGCGGGCATCCGTCACTAACACAGCGCAGCCGCGATCGAGGTAGAAACTTGTATGGTCACCGATGCCGGCGCCAACCTCGAGGATCGATCTGCCATGCAGCGGCAACTCAAGAGTGGCGAGGTGTTCCAGTCGCCGATGATTGTGCCTTAGATAGTTTTCCGCATGAAAAACTTTCAGGGGTTCTGGCGCTTTTTGCCTGACAAGCAGCACGTCATCGTGCCCACCTTGCGGCGCCCACAACGCAACGAAGCCGGCCCCCTCGAGATGCCGGCTGACTTCCCGCCAAATCGCACCTCCCCGATAGACTTCCACCGTACTTGCTTCGATGTAGATTGCATTACAGTGCGCGAGTGATCGTGATGCGCCGGCAAGCACTTCAAGCTCTGCGCCCTGGACATCGACCACCCAGAAGTCATACGCCTGACAATCAATGTGGCGCTGTTCCAGCAGCGTATCGACCGTCACCGACTTCAGAGTAATCTGCGCCACCATGCCAAGATTCAATGCCGGCCATAACGATTGCCCACCACTGCCGAACTCGCCGAACGGATACAACGACGACGACACACCCTCGCCGTTATTCGAAATGTGAAACGTCCGTGGCTCATCGTCTCGCGCACCCAGCAACGCGCAAATGGCGCGTTGTCGCGGAAACGCAGCCAGCCGCTGCTGCAAACGGGCATGGATATGGGGAAGCGCCTCAACCCATATGACCGCCTTGCCCTCCCGGTCGTAAAGTTCCGCCTCTTGACCCAGATGGGCGCCCAGATGCAACACGCCACGGCAACCCTGCAGATGCTGCCGAAACAGGGCGGCACGGCTGCCATGGTCGGCGGTCGATCCGGGATGAGCCGCGCACGGCAATCCGGCTGGTTCAGGATTCAAGCTTGCCTCCGGTCACCAGCCGGGTGCGTGCCGAAAGGCTACCCGCGAAACCGCGTCTGATTCTCGAGGAACCACGCATACGTTTCCCGCAGTCCCTGCTCGAGACCGGTTGTCGCCTTCCAGCCCAACCCGGCCAGCCTCGACACATCCAGCAGTTTTCGCGGCGTGCCGTCGGGCTTCTTGGAGTCAAACACCAGCCTTCCGTCGAACCCGGTGACACGGGCGATCGTCTCGGCCAGCTCGCGGATGGTGCAATCCGTTCCCGTGCCCACGTTGATGTGTGAAAGCATCGGCTGGGTATGTGCGCGATAGCTTGCCGGATCAAGCTGCATGACGTGCACGCTCGCCGCGGCCATGTCATCGACATGCAGGAACTCGCGCTTCGGGGTTCCGCTCCCCCAGATCACCACCTCCGCTGCGCCCGACTTCACCGCATCGTGAAAGCGTCGCATCAGGCCCGGGATGACATGCGAGTTTTCCGCATGGAAGTTATCGTGCGGTCCATAGAGATTGGTCGGCATGACCGACCGGTAGTCGCGGCCGAACTGCCGGTTGTAGCTCTCGCACAGCTTGATGCCGGCGATCTTCGCGACCGCGTAGGGCTCGTTGGTTGCCTCAAGCTGCCCGGTCAGCAAAGCGTCTTCCCGCATCGGCTGGGCCGAAAGCCGCGGATAGATGCACGAGGAACCGAGCAGCAGCAACCGCTCCACGCCGGCGCGGTGCGCCCCATGGATGAGATTGCACTGAATCATCAGGTTCTCGTAAATGAAGTCGGCCGGATAGGTGTTGTTCGCGTGGATGCCGCCGACGCGCGCCGCAGCGAGGTACACCTCATCCACCTGTTCATCCCGCAAGAAGGCTTCGACCTCCGCCTGGCGCAACAGGTCAAGTTCATCATGGTTGCGCGTCACGATGTTGTCGTTCCCCAAGGCCCGCAGGCGACGAACGATGGCCGAGCCAACCATCCCGCGATGACCGGCAACGTAAATGCGACTGGCAGCCAGCACGACTAGCTCTCCAGGGACACAGGCAACTGCAGGCCGTGTGTCCGCAGCAGCGCATGGCGTTGCGCTTCACGCAGGTCGGCGGCAACCATTTCCGCGCACATTTCCTGAACCGTGATCTCGGGCACCCAACCCAACCGGGCCTTGGCCTTGCTCGGATCTCCCAGCAGCGTATCCACCTCCGCCGGCCGGAAGTAGCGCGGATCGACCGCCACGACGACATCGCCGACCTTCAATGCCGGCGCCTTGTCACCGGTCAGCGACTCCACGATACCTTTCTCGTCCACGCCGCTACCCTCGAAGCGCAGCGTCAGGCCCAGCTCGGTCGCCGCCATGCAGACAAAATTCCTCACGGAGTACTGCACCCCGGTGGCAATGACGAAATCTTCCGCCTGCTCCTGCTGCAGCATCATCCATTGCATGCGCACATAGTCCTTGGCATGCCCCCAGTCACGCAGCGAATCCATGTTGCCCATGAACAGGCACTTGTCCAGACCTTGCGCAATATTGGCGAGACCCCGCGTGATTTTTCGCGTGACGAAGGTCTCACCGCGCCGTGGAGACTCGTGGTTGAACAGGATGCCGTTGCAGGCATACATTCCATACGACTCGCGGTAATTCACCGTGATCCAGAACGCGTAGAGCTTGGCCACGCCGTAGGGGCTGCGCGGGTAAAAGGGCGTTGTCTCCCGCTGCGGGGTCTCCTGCACGAGCCCAAACAATTCGGAGGTCGATGCCTGGTAAAACCGTGTCTTCTTCTCCAGGCCCAGCAAACGGATTGCCTCCAGCAGGCGCAGCGTGCCGACTGCGTCGGCATCGGCGGTGTATTCGGGCATTTCGAAACTGACGGCCACATGCGATTGCGCGCCCAGGTTGTAGACCTCATCCGGCTGCACTTCCTGCATGATCCGGGTCAGGTTGGACGTATCGGTGAGATCGCCGTAATGGAGGATGAAGCGCTGGTTGTCGACGTGCGGGTCTTCATAAATGTGATCTACCCGTTGCGTATTGAAAAGTGAAGCGCGGCGCTTGATGCCATGCACCTCGTAGCCCTTCTGCAGCAGCAATTCAACCAGGTAAGACCCATCCTGCCCAGTAACGCCGGTTACGAGTGCTTTTTTCATTTCGATCCGATCAAATCAGCTTCAAGTAAACATCGGCCGCCGAGCGGCGCGCAAACGGCCGACATGACGACATTTTAGGCGACAACAGCTCCTTGCAGACGCCGGGATCATTCACTGAGCGCGGTTGTGCACTTCAATATCGTCCAGCCAGGTAATGGCATCGCCCGTGGCGTTGGAAACGAAACCGAGCCACTCGAGCGCGCGCCACCGATTGTCGCGCAATGGCAGCGTGTAGCTGCGCGGTGGCTTGCCATCCTCCTCCACCGACAAGGTCCACTCCCGGTCACGCGCCTCTCCCAGCGCCGCGGTCACGCCAAACACGATCCACGTTCCTGACGGGACCGTCCCGAGATCGCGCCCCGCGGCTTGCAGTTTTCCGGCCCGTACCGAGAAAGTTGGTCCAACCGCGTAGGGTGTCGAGGCATCGCGCCACTCATGGTAAAAATTCCCGCGCACATCGAAAGAGGCGGCAAACCGCACGTTGGTCACGCCATTACGGTGATGTGGCCGGTAATAGAAAAAGGGATCGTGTGCATGCTGCAGGCCGGCGGTGTCGGTCATCTTGAGCGCTTGCGCACCGGAATGGGCATTTTCACGGCTGGCCGCGATTGCGTCCCCGCACCCCTCAACGGAGACAACCGCAAAAGCCGGCTTGGTGCCCTCGCGCTGGATTTCGAAGCTCTCGACCAATTCCATGGCCGGTGGCGGCGGTTCCGGCAACGGTGCCCGACTTTCGGCGCGACTCCTTGGAGCGCCTGGAAGGCCGGCGTTGCGCGCAGCGGTGTTCACATTGGCGATCCCAGCAAATCCCCTGACTTTCGCCAGCGAAGCGGGCAACACGCGGAAGTCGCCGTTGGACGGATCACGAAAACCGGGGTCAGCCACGACTGAATGCCGATCTTTGCCCGTTTCCTGCCAAACGGGGAACGACTGGCCCGCCAAGTCGACGGCGTGTCCGCGCATGTCGAAGTAGATGTTGCGATCCATCACCACATTGTTGTCCGACCAGGTTCCGCGCAGCATGGGCGCGCCGTCGGTCACGACAATGTTGTCCTGGAACACAAACGAAACATGATCCTCGGCCCGAGTACGCTCCAGTTGCGCGTCCCGGCCCAGCGCAAACACGTTGTGGCGAACGAGATTGTCCCGGCCGTAGTGTTGGTGAAAAGCGCCGGAACTGGTGCGGTAAACGAGATTGTCTTCAAACAGCACGTTCGACGTTCCCTCATCCGCGTACAGGCCCCAGCCGCCGCGACCGTACTGGTCGTAGGACATGACATCATGGATCACATTGCCGCGGACCACGGTTCCCGGTGATACGCCAAGCAAATAGATACCCCCCATATCGCTGAGTCCGCCCTGCCCGATGTGGTGAACATGGTTGCCCTGAACCACGTTGCCGGTCGCAACGCTTTTGCCATACCCCCAGATCCAGCCAACACTGATGCCGGTGTAATGGAAGTCGGTGACTTCGTTGTCCGCAAGGCGATTGTTGCCGGCGTGCCCGACCAGGATTCCGACCGCGCCCGGATTCTCGCGCCCACCGGATTGAATCAGGTTACGCTCCACCGAAATTCCATCCGTCGCATGCACGACCCCCGGCACATTGGCCGTCTCGCCGATGCGCACGCCACCCCCACCTAGATCTTCCAGAACAGATCCGGTGATGCGGGACTCATGCGCGCCCTGCCTGAACCAGACACCGTAGGCGCCGGTCTTGCTGATGCGGAGCCCTTCTAGGGCGATCCTTGACGAGTCCTGAACGATGATGGCCGCCGACGATTCAGCGGCAGCCTGCTGGCCCGTCACACCCGCCGCCCCGAGAGCCTCCCCGGCATATTCGAATCGCAGGTTGCGCAGCGTCACATTTTTCGCGTCCTGGATCACCAGCCATTTGTCGATGACCGGTGCCAATACCGTCGCACGCCGCATGTCCTCCCCGGCACGCGGCAAATAGTACAGCCAGCCATCGCGCGCCAGAAACCACTCGCCCGGCTCATCGACCGCCGCAAGGTAATTCCCGAGCTGGTAGCGCTGGTTCGGGCCGAAGTGAAAGAACGGCCATTGAGACTCAGTGCGCAGGAAGGCGGTTCCCGATGCCCGGTCAAACGTGGACACTCGATGGCGGGATATGGACCAGGAGTGCCAGGCGGTAACTTCGACGTCCTCAAGTTCCGCGGCCGTCATGCGATTGATTTGCCCGGTGTCCGCAACCGCCATGCGAAACGCCTGTCGGGAGAAATTGCGCGCCATTGCCGACTGGGGATCCTTGACATAGCCTACCGGACCAGCCATGTAGAGCCATCCCGCATTCGGCGTTCGCGCGCGCTGCGCGCGCTTGCCGTCAACCCAAAGCTGCTCGAACCGGAAATCGACCTTCGCCCGCCAGATTCCACGCTCAAATGGTTCAAATCCTGTGACACGCTGTGCCCCTGTTAGCGTGGGGGGGGACTTGGGATCAGCCGCCTCGATAGCTGAATCATTCTGACCAGCCGAAATGAACACGGGGCGAGTCAGTCTGTACACACCAGCCTTGATCCGAATTGAGTTTCCTGAACCGGCTGACAATGCGCCTTCAAGCGACGCGAAAGGAGTCGTTTGACTTCCGTCGTTTGAGTCATTGCCGTCCTGCGCCACCCATACCGTTCTGCAGTGGCTTGCAGTTGAAGACATACATACCAGACCAAATAGCACCAAACAAATTGAATCCTTGCCCCAGTTGCGTGCGAGGACAGAATGCCAAATGAGGTTGCAAACCCAAACATGCGCTTTGCTAGACATTAGGGCAGGGTAGCGCTGGCGATGGGTGTCTCATCAGGGGCGCTCGCCCTAACCGGCAAGCATGGCCCTTACAACATCCTTCATGTGAAATCTAGCTGACCATCCTAGTTCGCGTGCTGCACGTGAAGGATCCCCTTGGCTACGCGAAATATCTGTCGGCCTAAACAAATTCTCCGAACTGTCGACGTATACCTTCCAATCTAATCCGTGCTCCTCAAAAGCAGCAGCGACAAATTCTGCGAGCGTATTCGACTGGCCCGTTGCAATGACGAAATCCGATGGTGAAGGTAGCTGAAGCATGCGCCACATGGCATCAACATATTCCGGTGCCCATCCCCAATCCCGGCAAATGTCGAGTCGCCCTAACGTGAGTCGTTCGTCGCTTCCTTTGTGGATCCGATTCGCCGCCTGAACGATCTTTTGGGTAACGAATCGCTTTGGTCGAAGCGGCGACTCGTGATTGAACAAGATGCCGGTGCATGCAAACAGGCCATAGGATTCGCGGTAGTTTGTAACTAGCCAATGTGCGGACGCCTTGGCAACTGCGTACGGGCTGCGAGGATAGAACGCAGTAGTTTCGTTCGCGGCGCTCCTCCCTGTATCACCAAAACACTCACTCGAACCCGCACTGTAGAGGCGGGCAGACTTCTTTCGCAGCCGCATTACTTCCAGTATGTTTAAGACACCGTTTACGACGCTATCCAGCGTCTCTGCTGGCTGCTCAAAGGAAAGACCTACAGAGCTTTGGCCCGCAAGATAGTAGATCTCATCCGGATCGCTTCGATCAACGGCGGAAAAAACGCTTCGAAAGTCGTTCGGCGCCATCGAGAGTACGGTAACTTTGCGCTCCACGCCCAGCATCGAGAGATTACTCAAAGTTGAAGCTTGTGCATCGCGAGAAGTACCCCAAACATCGTAACCCTTGTGGAGAAGGAAACGAGCTAAATAGGCTCCATCCTGCCCATTTACACCGCATATCAATGCTTTCAATGCTCCTCTCCTATCATATGCTTCTGGCGGCGAACACGCACCGCTCTCGGAACTCGCCACCAATCAATCTCGCTTCGGCAAAGGTAGCCCCCAATCTCTACTTCACACGAAGGGTAACGCAGCCGTACTGGCGGGCATCATGTTCCGGACAACTACTTTTCGCAATAAATCAAGGTTCGACGAGAGATCGGACTCTCCCGCAGGTACTCAATCACCCTCACCTGACGAAAAAAGACCGATAGCGCAGTAAGGTATGAGTCAAGTGAATACCCGACGGGAAGCGGGTTAGGGCTAGGTTCTCGATGCCCTGGCACACCTCCAAGCCCATCCGGCATGAACTCTGTAATCAACACCTTCTCCGTTACTCTGGCTAATCTGTCTGCGATCTGTGAAAACGAAAGTCCTTGGCCGAGTGACAGGTGGTGTGTAATTGCTAAAGACAGAACAAGCTCCGCTGAATACTCGATCTCGACAAATGGCGAGAATGCCACAGTAATCTCCAAACCCGGATGCTCACCAAGAAAACCATACAACTTGTTCAAGGATGCGTCGTCAACATCTGTTGCAATCCCAGAAAGTCCCTCACGAGCACACATGATGCTGAATAGGCCGTCATTTGAACCTACATCGAAGAAAGTCTTTGCCTTGGAACTCTTCACCAGATCGATGATTACCCTATATCTAGCATCCTCATCGGTTCGCAAATACTTGCCTTCAAGCGCCCACTTGAGTGCTGTTGAATTGCGATAGTTAGACCAGCGCGTTTCAGCGCACCTGTATTCAACCGACATCACAATTCCGGCGAGAATGTCAATTGCACGACCTCGTGCCATGCCGGTTTTCGGGTCGCACAAGTAGTCCAGTACAAATTCCGGCCCCAAGTATTCGGCGATTAGGGCGTGCGGCATACCCTCGTAGTGCAGGTGCATCAACTCGCGAATTTCGTCGCGCAAATGCGGCTTGTGAAAGTGCATTTGCAACGGGTACACAAAACAGCGCATGAACTGCTCAAGACCAAACCAACCGCTATTTTTCTTGGTGCGAGAACTTGCCCCCTCCATGATTGATCCTATGTCCACCCATTTCGGCCGCGAATTGTTGAACAGTGCAAAATTCCCATAGTGACCGTCGATAAGCCCGAAATCTCGCTCGGGCGCTATCTCCAACAGGCGTTGGCTAATATTGATCCACACCATCGCAGCATCGCGAAGAGTCAAGAGAACATAGTTTGCGGGCGACACGTCCCATCGCGCACCCCCCGCTCTGGCAAGCTCAGAGTAGGATTGATGGCGAATCGGTGTAAAGTCTTGCGCGGGTATTAGTCCACGATTTGCGAGATCGCTTAATACATCAAGCCGCCTAAGCTCTTCTACGTGTTTGGCGGCATCGTGCCGAATTGCGCGAAAATAATCAGGTCCACGCCGCAGCACATCCCCAACCGGATCCATGCCGGTGCCAAGCCAATCCACCACCGACTCTTTGTGGCTATGTTCGATCGCGATTTCTTCTACGAGCAATCCTAACTTCCTAGTGTCCGAGGACTTTCCATGTTCGGCGGGCGAAATTGGATTTGAAATGTTCAGCGTGAGCAAGAGTCTTCCATTCGGCAGCCTACCCCTTGGCACTATCGCTTCGTACCAGCCTGCCTCTTTAACGTCCCATTCCAGCAATCGCAAATAGTTGACACGGACTTCAACTCTTTGACTCTCGCAAACTGACGGAATAATCAGAGGCTTACACTTCAACCTTACCAGAACATCCCGACCGTCCAATCCTTCGATTTGGAACTTCAAGCGCGCGCATTCGCCATCGGTCCATCGATGCGCCAATTCCGATCCAGACCAGCCATCAAGCAGAAACCGCTCGACTCCGGCACCGGCCGCGAATGACTGTCGGTTCCCCACGCTGATGTATTCGAGGTTGTCCTTGTTCAATTGATCACCTGATGGCCCGCCATTTCTAGTAGACATATCCTGCTTCATTGAATCGGCGGAATCCACTCGTAGTCCACACCCGCTTGGATCGCGCGATGCTCAGCCCACAACTTGAAGAACTCTTTGTAGCTTCCAGCTGCCACCTCGCTCATTGCCATGCGGCACTCGCCCGCAAACACTTCGGCAATTTTCCCCCAATCAAAAGCAGAAGCGTGAATGAGGCCGGCGGCGCGTAATTCTTCCTGACGCGAACGGACACGCACACTCGTCAGTGCCTCAGCCATCTCTGGGATCGATGTGCCGGAAATGACACACGCTGCGGAGCCGGCAGCCTCGCGAAGAGCGCCACAGTGCGTCGTAATCACCGGACAGGCACAGGCCATTGCCTCAATGACCGGCATACCAAAGCCCTCATACAAAGACGGGTAGACCAGCGCCTCGGCTGCCGAATACGCAATAGCGAGATCAACGTCAGTCAGATCGACTCGCCTGCAGCACATTTCGGCAGGGAGCCCTTCGAGTACAGTACGCTCAATGTTGTGCTCCCCGCCAACGCACATGACGTCAAAATCCGCTGGGTGAACCGATTTCAACGCATCAAAGAATAGCTTGCTATTCTTGTAACCGCCGTGTTGAATGCGTGACCCCACGAAGAGAAAATAGGGGCGAGAAAGCCTCCATCGGATCTTAAACTCCTCAATCTCAGCCTGGCTTCGGCGGTGGAAGATCTGCCGATCAACTCCACAATAGGCAACCTTCACATGGCTTTCAGGTATCTCTGGATAGAAGGAAATGAGATCTCGTTTCGTGCACTCCGATATGCACACGTAACGCTGAGCGTAACTGATAGCCATTTCCTTTTCCATCATCACGCTCTGCTTAAGATTGAAATCGAATAGTTCGGGAATCATGTCGTAGATCACAAGTACGGTCGGCGTTCGAATCGGGCTCGTATAGAAAGTCGACGTAAAGACATCAATGGAATAGTGATCGCAAATCTGCTGTATTAGGAATGAATCTGCCGGGCAGTAGTTGAAAGTTGAGTGCGCCGAATATGACGTAGTGCCAAATGGAATGTAGGTAACGCCAGGTTCTTTCCTCATCCCGCCGCGGTCCAGTACCAGCACCTCAATGCCATGTTCACTCGCGAGCAGCGGCAACATTGATTGCCATACGCGTGAGATCCCTGTGTTGCTTATTCGGTTGAATATTCCGTCGACTAACAGTTTCATTGTTCGTCACCAAGCCGTCCCGGCAGATACTTCGATCTCATGCCGACATTTCTCAGCGCGCTCTGCGCCATCGCGTATCGACTGATCCTTTCTCCTGCCGGCCTTTCCGGCATGTACGAACTTAACCCAAGGAACTCCTCCGTTGGCATCACAGCACATTCAGGAATCAGTCGCCTCGCATAAGCTTTGAAGATTCGTCGCCCTTCCTGTACGCCTTTGGTGTCCGGCCGCGTTGAGATGCCTTCCGGGTTTTGGTAATAGACGACATGTGCGTCGTTCAGCTTATAGAACGTCTTCCCAGCAAGGAGACATCGCATCCAGAAGTCATAGTCGCCAGCCGACTTGAATGTCGTATCGAAGTACCCCAACTCGGTGTGAAGGCTCTTTCGCCACATGGGTGCATTGTGCGGCGAGTTAAAATCCATCATGTTCATGGTCGTGACAACTGGCAAATTGCTCTTAAATCCGAACTTGGCAATCTCTTCAAAGCTCAGTTTTGGGTCAAATGTGTAAAAGAAATCCTGATATACGACGTCGACAAACGGGAGGTTTTCCAAGGTTGCGGCCTGCAGCTCAAGCGAGTCATTTCGGCGTATGTCATCCAGATTGGTGTTGGTGAGATATTTCCCTCTTGCCAACTGCGCACCAACATTCCACGCATCGTAAATGCCGATCCTATAGTTCATCCGCTTGTATACAATTTGCGGGAAATCCCTTAGGTAACGAGCTATCACTGCCGCTTCGTTCTCGGGTGAGTCCGCGTCAACTATCACCAGTTCCGCGTAATCGCGAAATCGCGTTTGAGAAGTAATATTGTCCATGAACTGCTCAATGTATTTGCCGCCGCGGTACAAACTCGCGATAGCAGTAATTAGTATTCCGGGCTTAGCCAGAATGGAAAAGCGTGCATGCGGCGTTTCCGGCTCTGCCCCCTGAATGTTGACTACTTCGGCGAGTTCTGCGGCGCGCTCATTCCACCTGGCGACGGTTAGTTGCTCGCCGGTACAGGCAATGCTGCAAACTAATGCGTTGTGCAACTCTTCTGCTTGAGCGTGAGCGTTGTCTGCTACAGAGACGGCAAATTTCTTGAAGATGCTCTTGAGAATATCTTCACGCTCTACCGCGCCTCGTTCGAGTTCTCTTACCCAGACCGACAGTTCACGCGGACCAACCCCATAGCCAAGTATCGACTCGTAGATCATTTGCACCAGCTTCCCGTCCGAAATATTGGCTAGATTTCCCTTTTGGTATCTCAAGGCCTCCTCCCCGCTATGCATGCCGCGCAAAAAGTCAGCAAAACTGAGCCCGTTACGAAAGTTTCCCTTCCAGATATCAATTTCGGCGAGGACGGGCGTTCGCCCAACCGTCAACTGATACGTTAGGACTATGCCCTTCGCTATCACATCTTCGCTGATCAATGCCGCCAGGTCTCTCGGCGGGGGATTTAGTACTGTCCAGCTAGCCTTTCTAAAGCGTTGCGATTCATCGGTAGCATGAATTTCTGCCAGCCATGTCGCAAAAGAATCGTCATCGAGGCAGCGATTGCGCGTGGCCGCCAGTACTTCCGCTGGCGGTAGAAGTCCAAAGCAAAGCTTGTACGCGAGCCCGACTGCTTCGGCAATTGAGTCGACAGACGAAGCGGCACCCTCCGACTCCATGTCTGTCTCACTCGTTTTCCGCGAGCCGCTCCTAACGCTGACACGATCGTCAACAATACGCGCGGCAAGCTTCGCTCGCACCCATGCGATTTCACGAATTGCATCGGTCCGTTCCTCGATTGATCCAAAGCGCCAGTTCCGATACAACGCGTTCAGGGAAAAGAGTACTACGCGCTCGCCAATAGTAGTTCCCTTGTCACCGAGCCCTTGCATCAAAGCGACAATAGTCTCGCGCTGCGCGCGTTCATCGTGGACTTTTTCGACCATATTCATAGCGCGGCGCCGCGATGCAGCGTCCATAAATGCTATTGCGCGCTCTAGGTCATGCCGGTTGACGCGGCCAAGCTTGTTGTTCATGACATTCATAGCTAGATACATCCCTTTTTGTCAGCCACAACCCACTGCAATCCTCTTCCCCCGCCTTGAATTGCTATGCGCCGGCAAGAAGATACCAATCATCCCACTGCGCCTCCTGCCGACGATAGCCCTTCGACTCCAGCAGACGGCGGATCGGCTCGCGCGTTTCGGAAAAGTTGTGCTCGACGGTAATGCATTGAATGCGCCAGCGCTCAAAGGGAAAGGCCCTGAGGATTTCGTACTCGCTGCCTTCGGTATCGAGGCTGAGGTAGTCGATGTCGCGGGGCGCATGATTGGAGGTGAGCAGTTCATCGAGCGAGGTCGTCTGCATGTGCACCACCTTGCCCAGGCTTCGGTACGCCTGGCGCTTCGCGGCATGCGTGTCGTTCCCCGCGAAGTCGGCGATGCCGCCATATTCGTCAGCGAGGATGAATTCGACGTCGCGCCCGCTTTCCGCGGCCACGCACGCATCCGAAACGCGGCAGCGCCGATTCCGGCGCAGCTTCGCAAAGAAATCCGGGTGTGGCTCGGCGCAAATGCCCTGCCAGTCGTAGCGGCGTTCCAGCAGATAGGTGTTGCTGAGCAGCACCCCGTCGGTTGCGCCGAACTCCACGAAATAGCCCCCGCGCTTGAACCCGGTTTGCTCCAGCACCCAGAGGTCCTGGCCGAGCTGCGAGGTGGACGCTTCGCGGTCATCCGCCGGATTGCCGCCGGATGCGTACAGCTGCTTGCGCTGGGCTGCCAGGGTCAGGCCACCGCGGAGCAATTCAACCTCGGCTTCCAGCATGCGAATCCTGGCGTCCTGTTCTACCGGGCGTTTCGCGAGACTCGCGGCCGTTTTCAGGGATTTTTCCATCAGTGCTGCCGCGTCGGGCAAGAGGCCAAGCTTGGTGACCTCCCGCACCGAGCGGGCATGGCCCATCAATTCCGCAGAACCGCCTGCAGATGCGCCTACCGACACCGCCTTTTCAAAGTGCCGCACCGCACGGGCTTCCTGACGGCCCAATGCGGCGGCACGACCGAGCGTGTTGTGCACGCCCGCAATCAGCACCTGTGCGAGCAGGTCGCGGCGGCAACCCCACTGTACCGCCAGACGGGCAGACTTGAGCGCACTGTCGTGTTCACCCAGCTGCTGCTGTGCCGCGGCCACCAGCAACGCCAGACGATCGCGGTCGGGATGATGCTGCAAGCGGTCCAGGTCACACCTGGCCAGCGCGTCCCATTCGCCGAAGAACCACTGCGTCTTTGCCTGCGACAGCGCCGACGCATCGTAACCTTCCATGACCGGCAGCAATTCGGAATCGTCGGCGCGCGTTGCCGCAGCCGCATTCGCAGCATCAGCCTCCAGTCCCCGCGCACCCCGCCTTGCGGTGACACCCGGTTTCCTGCGCGCGGCGGGCCGGCGTTTCGCCGTCTTGATTTCAGAATGCTTTTTCACGCAGGACCACGTCCTTGATGAGATCGATCTGCGCTTCTGCCTTCACCAGTTCCTCGTCGAGCAGGCGCTGGCGGTAATCGAGTTCGCCGCGCTCCGCCTCCAGCTGGGAGATGCGTGCGTTACGCGCCTCGGCCTCGCCTAGCAATTTTTCGATGTGCGCGAGCCGCTCGCGCGATACCCGCGCATGCTCGTCGTGGTCACGCGAGATGCGTTGCAGCCGATCAGCAAGCTCCGCGGCGCCGGCCAGCTCGGCCTGCTGGGAGTCGATCCTGGCAAGCGCCTGCGCGTTCTCCTCCCGCAGTCGCTCAAACTGCGCCAGCTGCGCGGCGGACTGCCGCACGTGTTCGTCGTTATCTGCCGCGATGCGCTGCAGGTGCGCCGAAAGTTCCGCGGCATTCGCGCGCTCGGCTTCGCCTGCCGCCTGCAAGCGCGCGACTTCGCCCGCCAGCGAGGCAGCGGATGCAACCGCCGCCGCCTTCTCCGCCTGCAGGTCCTCGACCTGCGTCAGCCGCTGCGCAGCCAGATTCGCCAGCGAGGCAGCGGATGCAACCGCGGCAGCCTTCTCCGCCTGCAGAGCCTCGACCTGAGTCAGCCGCTGCGCAGCCAGATTCAGTTGTTGCAAATGCTCCTCGGCCAGCTTCGCGTTCCTGGTCTCATGTTCCGCCAGCAGCTGGCCCTGACGGGACAGCGCAGCATCCAGCGCAGACTTGCCGTCAAGCATCTGCTGCACACGCGCCTGTTCGTTCGCCATCCGCGAGGCATGCTCATCGCGTTGCAGCTGCGCGTCCGCGAGCCCGGCCTGCAGCGCGCTGATACGATGATTGGCTTCTTCAATCGATTGCTCGCGTTGCCTGAGCGCCTGACGGGCCTGCTCCAGTTCGGTCGCAATCGCGCCGCCTGCCTTTTCGGCTTCCTCTTTCGCGGCTTGCAGCACCCGTAATTGCGTCTGCAGGGATTCCATCTGCGACGCCTGCGCGGCCTTATCGCTGGCGGCTTCCTCAACCACGCGGGCAAGCTCATCGAGCCGCGCCTGGCGCTGAGTCGCCTGTTGAACCAGCTCCTCGCAGGCGCGATTGAGTTGAGTGACCTGCTCGGCGCGCTGGGCCGCGAGTTCGGTTTGTTCCTGGGTGCCGCGCGTCAGTTCGTCAATGCGCGTCTGCTGTTCGGTGATGCGATTTTCCAGCCGCGCCTGAATCTGCACGGCTTGCGCCAAGGATGCCTTGCTTTCTGCAAGCTGCAGGGCCTGCAGCAGGGCCTCGTCGTCGTGCTCGCGCGTCTGGCGCCCGAGCTGCGCCTGGAGCGAGGCAACTTGCGATTCCATTCCCGCCATCAAACGGTTGTGTTCTGCAACCTTCGCGTCCTTGTCCGTGAGGCCTTTGCGCAACTCGGCGAGCGCGGTGTCCCTTTCCGTAATCATGGTCTTGAGTTCAGCGACCTCGGCCTCGCGCGCGGCAATGCCCTGTTCCTGATTGCGGTTCAATTGCGCCAGCGCCTCCGCCCGGGCTTCGCTGGTGGCGAGGCGTTCGTTCGCGTCTGCCAGCTTGTCCGCCATCGATGCAAGCATCGCCTCGGCGTCGGTCCGCGCCTGTGCAATCGCGGACTCACGTAACAACACACCCTCATCGGCAACCGACGTTTCTGCAGGCCGTGTTCGCTTCCAGTCGCGTACGTAAATGGCCGTGGCTAGGGCGGGCAGCCGCTCCTCCACCCGCGCAACACTCCGGAACCCCAAGCCGGCAAGAAAGGAGTCGACCTCGGCAACCCCGGCGCCGGCAGGGCCCGCCGCACTGCCCAAAAGCACGCGCGCCAGCACCACATCGCAACTGGCGAGACTGCCGGCGGCGCCCTGCAGCACCGGCAGCGACGGGAGGCAGTCCACTACCAGCCAGTCGACCACGTCCGATTTCCAGCCGGCTTCCACCAGCGCTGTATCCACGGTCGTAACCGGCAGCATGCGCCGCTCGCGCGCACGCAGGTTGCGCCAGAGGAACGTCAGCGACTCCGGCTCGATCACGCCACTTTCATTGGGATTGGTCGCAACGTAGAAAGCCTGCTCACCCACGCTCGCGCCAACGAGCGCATCGCGCGCGATCCACCCCCTGTGGGCGCTGATCGAGTCAGGGATTTTTCGGGCGAGCCCGGCATCGGCCTCGAACAACATCACCTGCGGCACGTGCCACTGCGCATAGCGGCTCGCTGCAAATCCGCTGCCCGCCCCAACGTGCACCACCGCCTCGCCAGGAAACAACACGCTGAGGTGATCCAGCCACTGCTGAAGACCGGTGTGCGGTTGCGTAGGCGCCATCAGTTCGATTCCGTGACGATCAGACAATCTGCCGCAACTTCAATGACCGCATCCGCACCGCGAGGACACGCAAGTCGTCCGAGCCGTGCTCGGCTGGCGAAATCAGCCGCGGAAACTTGAGCTGGAATTCCCACGCATTCCCCGGCGGCACCACCTCGGAGAGGAACCGCGCCGTCACCAGCGCAACCACACCCTCGCCGTTGAAGTCCAGCGATAGCGGCATGCCGTTGATGCTCACTTGCATGCCATTGAGTATGTCTGGTGCCTTGGCATCGACGATGTCCATCGTCAGCGCGTACTCGCCCGGCTTTAGCGGCGCGATGCGCAATGTGCTGAGCCGCTCCGGCCCGGCCCAGCGCCCATCGTGTTCGGCGTAATACCAGTTCTCACCGTCGATCTCACCCGTGAGGTCGATGAAGGTTTCCGTCTTCTGGTAGAGCGGGGAGTAGACCTCGGCGGGACGGCGCATCGGCTGCTCCAGCCTGTCCAGCAGTTGCTGGTTTTCGGCGGTGTAGTGCGCCAGCTCGTCCTGCATCTGGTGCAGCTGCATCAGTAGCAGTTCGTTTTCTTCGGTGAGCCGCGCCATTTCCGCCTGCAGCGGTGCGAGACCGTCGTTGGCGGCTGCGCACTCGGTGCGCGATTGCAGCAAGGCGGCCTCCTGTTCCGTCAGTCGGGATACCAGCAAGGTTTCGCGCGTCCGCCATTCGGCCTCACCCGCCCACGCGGCAGCCTGCGTCACCTCCATTTGCTGGCGCAGCGCATCCAGTTCGGATTGCTGAAGCGACCACTGCCGCCGGCTCTCATCCAATGCCCGGCCAGCCTCTCCCAGTTGTGTATTCAGGCGGAGGTATTCCTGCCACGCGGCCAATGCCTCCATGCCGTCGGTGGCGAGGACGGCACCATCGAGATCCGCCGAGCTTTCAAGTTCCCGGAACAATTCCGCAGCAGCGCCCAGCTCGCTTACCAGCGGCCGGGCAAGCGTCGCGTGCAGCGCATTCGCCCCGATGCCGACGCCTGCCGCCGAATCTGCGGGTGCGTGCAGCGCCAGCCCCAGCTTCGGCCCAACGATTTCGAGGAATCTGCCGGGAGCGCATCGCGCGGCGGCGCTGTTCACCAGCACGCAACGTGCCTCGTGCCGATGATAGAAGTGCAGCAGCTCGTCGTTCTGCTGCGTCCAGCTGTCGAGAAAAGTCGCGCATTCCGGCGCGGACATCGGTCGCTGTCCCAGCGCGATGCCCAGCGCCTGTTCGGGCGAGGTGTAGGCCAGCACGAATCGGATCTGCGAATCAAACTCGGCCCAGAATTCCATCGTCCACAAGTTGCGGACATCGGCCCATCCCCAGGCTGGAACGGCGAGGTTGGCGACGAACATGTCGGCAGCCAACTCGTGCCAAAGCCTGCCGGGCGCCAGTTGCGCAGAGACAGTGGTGCCGTCGCGATCAAGCTCGTGGGCGGCAAACATTTCCGCGAGAAACTCGGCAGGAGCCATACCACGCTGCCGCGATGGCAGGGCATTCGCGACGCCCGCTTCACCCAACAGCTGGTGTACTTCCTGCAGACCCGCATTCGCCTCGCCACAGCAAAGGACTATTTTCATTTTTTCGAAACAATCACGATTGATCCAGCTACGTCCGAGGCACTCGGGAGGCGATTCGCCTTATTGCCAAACCCTAGCACTGGCGCGCCTCCCAGGCCATTTTCGCCCTGAAAGCCGCGCCAAATGGCGTTCTACGCTATTTCGTCGCCTGTACTGCCGTCAGCACCGGGTACGCCACCGAGAACACCACGTTCAGGAACTTTTGCAGTTCCGCTGCCGGCGCGTTCGAGACGTACATCAGGTCCTTGTTGTTCATGGCAAAACTTTGCATGACGAAAAAGCTGTTGGGGTTTTTAAGGTCGATGCGGTAGATCACCGGCACCTTGCCTTCCGGCGTGGTCGCGGCCGGCTGCTTGGGCCATTTGAGCGCATTGGCCGGCTCGAAACGGAAAATGAAAACTCCCCTGGCATCGGCGCGGGAGTCCTGCAGCCCGCCGGCGCGGGCCAGCGCCTGGGCGAGGGTGATGCCCTGCGCCTCAAAGTTGATTTCCTCGTTCTTGCCGGTGGCGCCCAGCGCCGTGAAGCTCAGCGGCTGGAACAAGGCTGTCACCACGTCACCGGCTTGCAGGCGCACGTTCTGCTGCGGATCACGAATGATGGTTTCCAGTGGTAACGAATAGACGTTGCCGCCACGCGTCACCTGGATGGTCATTTTGTTCACCGGCTGGCGCACGCCGGCGGCAGCGGCGAGGGCATCCAACAGGCGCTCGTTGCTGGGGGTGATGGGGATGCGCGTGCTGTTGGTTACCTCGCCGACGATGGTCACGTTGGCGGAGAGATTGCGCACCAGCCGCACCATCACCTCCGGCTGGTTGGCCTTGCCCTTGAGCCGCTTGACCACTTCATTTTCAATCCCCTGCAGCGTCATGCCGCCGGCGTGAACACGCCCTGCGAACGGCACGGTGATGTAACCGTCGCTGCTGACGATCTGCTCCGGCAGTGCGGTCGAGCGGGCACCCGCGTTGCCGCCGCGCGTCTCCAGCGGGCTGACGCCAAACAGCGTGGCCGGGGGCGCCTCCCAGATGGAGACCTCCAGCACGTCGCCGGGCCCCACCACATGGTTAGCGCCGGGGGCGTTCCCCAGCTTCTCGGAAAACAGCGACTGCGTACGCTGTGCGAGCAGGCTGCGGGTAATGGCGTCATCCACATCCACCACCTGGATCGCGCTCGCGCCGGGCAGGGCAGCGGCCTGAGTCTCGCCGGCACTCGGGCCGCTCGAGGGGATGGAGGCGCAGCCTGCAAAGCAAGCTGCGATACAGGGAACGATCAGAATCAGACGGCGAACTTTCAGCATTGATTCACTCATTGGCGAGATTGCGATCGGACACCCGCTTAACAGCAGGCGCGTATGGTTCGCAGTCTAGCAAATTAACATGCGGCCGAAGGCTTCCAGCGTTTCATCCCGCCCTGCTCCTGAAAGCGATCACTACATGAGCCGCTGCCCCCCGGTTTGCAAGGCCGCCACGGATTGCAGGGCCTGCGGATCAATGTTGAGCTGAGCCGCCGCTAGGATCGCCTGCGCCGCATCAACGCTGACGTTCGCCAATGACCCGGCATGGCCGTATTGATAAGCGATGTCGCCGCCCATGGCCGCGATGTCGCTTCCGCCCAAATGCGCGCCCAGCATTGAATTCATCATCGACCAGCGGTTCAGACGCGGATTAGCGGCGCGCGCCTCTTCGAATTTGGCAACAAGTGCCTGGAAATCGAAGTTCTCCATGCGGTTGTCCTTGAGCGTATTGGCGCCATCTGGCGCGTAATCACCGAGGCTATCCGCAATCACTTGCAGATTGACCAGGCTCTGGTTTGCGGCGCTGGTGTACCAGTCATCGAACGTAATCGTGTCACCGTTACCAAGATTCAGACGCAGACTGTCGCCCTGCTTCATCAGGCTCAGGTCTTCGTAGCGGATACCGCCGCCAAGCGACAGCGTGTCTTCTCCACCACCCAGACGGATGTGGTCGTCGCCATCCAGCGCATTGAACGCGAACAGGTCGTTACCGGCCCCGGAAACGATGGAGTCGTTGGTCAGACCGCCGATGAACACGTTGTTGCCATCCCCGCCCGTCAAACGATCCGAACCCTGGTTACCCGAAAGGAGGTTGTTGCCCTGAAGGTCGGTGATAACGTCCATGCCCTGCGCGCCTTCAAGCAGGTCGTTGCCCTGACCACCATCAAGCGCATCCGCACCAGTCCCGCCATTCAGATAGTCGTCGCCGCTACCGCCAAACAGCTGGTCGAGTCCCTCGTCGCCGAACAACACATCGTCGTCTGCTCCGCCATCAAGGCTGTCGCCGCCAGTTCCGCCATGCAGCACGTCGTTACCGGCATCGCCATTCAATGCGTCACTGCCGGCGTTGCCGAACAGCTGGTCGTCGTCATCACCGCCATTGAGCGTGTCGGCGCCGTTGTCGCCGTTGAGCGTATCGCGGCCGCCCATGCCGTTGAGAATGTCATTGCCGCTGCCACCGGACAAGGTATCGTTGCCGGAACCACCGGTGAGCGTATCGCTCTTCTTGGTGCCGGTGAGCACCTGGTCAGGGTCCTGCGTAGAGTGGGCGATATTCAACGAGAACGATGAAGAAACCGATGCGCCGGCCGCGTCGATTGCCGTGAGCACGATGCCGAGCGAGGCCGGCGACGAAGTCGGCGGCGTACCCGCCAGCTGCGGACGTCCGTCGGCACCCTGCGTCAGGCTGAGCCACGCGGGCAATGATTCGCCGTTGGCCAGTTTGGCGCTGTAGCTCAATGTGTCGCCCGCATCGACATCGGCAAAGGTCCCGGCAGGAACGGCGAAAGTGAATGGCTGGTTTTCCGCCACATCCGGCGCCACGATGACGCCCACCACCTGTGGCGCATCGTTGACGTTGGCCACGTTGAGCTTGAAGGCCTGGCTCGCTGATAGTCCTGACGCGTCGGTTACCGTAACCTTGATGTTGATTTCACCGACATCACCGTTGGCCGGTGTCCCGGAAAAGGTCTGTGTCTGAGCGTCGAATGACAGCCAGGAAGGCAAAGCGTCGCCATCGGCCAGTTTTGCGGTGAAGCTCAGCGCATCGCCCTGATCCATATCGCTGAACGCGCTCGCGGGCAGCGTGTAGGTAAAGGCACTGTCTTCATTGATCTGCTGCGCTGGCAGGGCATCGCCTGAAATCGGGGCGTCATTCACATCGGCCACATTCAGGATGAAGCCCTGCGTGGCGCTCAGTCCGGCAGAATCGGTCGCGGTCAACTTCACCGACAACGAGCCAATATCAACGGTTGCCGGCGTGCCGCTGAAGGTGCGCGTGGCCGCATCAAACGTCAGCCACGCCGGCAACGCATCGCCGTTGTCGAGCGTGGCGGTGAAGCTCATCATGTCGCCGGCATCCGGATCCGCAAAGGCATCTTCCGGCACGGTGAAACTGAAGGTTCCATTTTCATTTGCCGTCTGCGCAACCAAGGGCATCGCAACAATTGGCGCATCATTGACGTTGGCGACCGCAATCGCAAAGCTCTGCGAAACACCCTGGCCAGCCATATCGGTGGCAGTTACCGTGACATCCAGATCGCGCACATCACCGCTTCCGGGCGTACCGGTGAAGGTACGCGTCGCGGCGTCAAAGCGTAGCCATTCCGGCAGCGCATCGCCGTTCGCCAGCGTCGCGGAGTAGGTGAGACCATCGCCATCATCGGGATCAGCAAAGGCGTCATCCGGCACGCTGAAGGTCAGCGCGTCATTTTGTGTTACCTGCTGACCGCTGAGCGGAAGCCTGATCTCCGGCGCGTGATTCACATCAGCGATGGTGACCGTGAATACGTCGCTCACTTTGGCGCCATGCGGATCCGTCGCCGTCACCCGTACTTCCAAGGTACCCGATGCATTGCCGGGAACCGTTCCCGAGAACTTGCCGGTCTCGGTGTTGAACGCTAACCAGGCGGGCAAGGCCTGGCCATTGGCAAGCGTGGCCGAATAGGAAAGGGCCTCGCCGGCATCGGCATCCTGGAATGCATTTGCAGGCAGGCTGATCTCAAACGCAGCACCCTCCGCCGTGCTCTGGTCGGCCAGCGGCGTGTTCAACACCGGCGCCCAGTTGGCGCGAAGCATCATCTCGTCCATGGACATGGAGGTGCCGTCGGCAAACTGGAAGCGTTCGATGCCGCGCCCGCCGATTTCACCGACGGTCGGAGCGAGCACGCGCACGCGCCCCTCACCGCCCCAACTGATCTCGAAGCCGGCTTGGTCGGCGCCATTCACAGAAATAAATGTGCGATTGACCACCAGCGCATCGCGCTCGATGCCGGCCTCGAAAGAGACGACGTCTTCGACATTGCCGCCCGTCAACCCTTCGGCCGCCGTGGAAGTGAAATCAGTGTCAAGGTGGAAACCGGCTTCGATGTTGCCGTTTGCGTCATACCGAACCTGGCCTTGTCCGTCGGCCACCAGCTGGTCGAAGCGGTCCTGCAATCCAGGGAAATATGGCGCGAGGGCACTGACGATTTTCGCGGGCAATGCTTGCACCGTGTCGTAGTAATCGGACGAGCCAAAGTCCGGCTGCTCGAGCACATAGGTACCCGGCTTGTACGGGTTTTCTTTCAGCCCGAGCGAAATCAAGGCTGAGAGCGCCTCGCTGGTGCGTGGCAGGTCGCCAACGATATCCAGCGCCTGGTCCCAAACACGCCCCGGCCCTTCGCCATCCACGACGCCGACAAAATGGATACTCACGCGAAGGGGGTTCGCGCCACTGTCGAGTACCAGATCGTGACCGTCTTCATCGGCGAAAATGCGATAGGTATCCGCACCACGCCCGCCGTCCATCGTGTCGGAGCCGGCGCCGCCAATCAGCTCATCACGCTGGTCGCGCCCATTCAGGACGTCGTCGCCGGCGTTGCCATATAGAAAATCGCCATAGCGTTCGGTGTCCTGATCACCATACCCCGCATGGTCCATTTCACCGCTTGCGCCCTGGTCAATGACGTGGTCATTGCCGGCGCCGGCATCCACCAACTTTCCCGCGCCGGAGTTAATTACGGTGTTGTCGCTGGCGCCGCCCTGCACAGTATCGCTGGTGACGGTGTCGGTAACAGTCCGATTCACATGATTGATGACCTCGACGACCGGCGTGCGTACCGTTGTCGTTGTGGTGGTGACTTTCGGTTTACCGTTAACCACAAGGTTTCCGTTGGAATACGTGGCTTGGAGGCCTGCGATTCCGGTGTCGGCAAGTCGCGACACATCAAACGGGATCAGCTTGTACGTCTGCTCAGTACTCGTAGTGGTCTCGGTACTGGTGGTGTAAGAAGTCCTGGTCTCGGTCGTTTGGCTGCTGATTGCAGAGGTATAGACCTCAGTACCATCGGCCACCAACTCCGTGCCATCCCCCTGAATCGTCCGACGCGTAATGCCCAATTGGTAATCTGTGCGATTGCCGTTTCGGTCGGTGTAGGTGACGTTGGATGTGCCTTCCGCCAGGTTGAGCCCTGAAAGCCCGTCGCTGGAAGACAACAACTGTTTCTCCGCGAAGATTTCGCGATAGTTCGCGATCTTTTCTGCAGTGTTTGATTGGCTCGTGCCGCCAGTTGCCGTGGCGACCAGAAGATCATCCAGCGACATGGTCTTCCCGCCAGCCGTATCGATCTGCCAGCGTTGGCCCCCGTCACGGTAATGGGTCAGTCGTAATGAGTCGCCCGTTACCGCACGCCAGACCAGTACGTCAGCGCCTTCGGTCTGCGCGCGAACGCCATCCAAACCGGTGTTGCCACCGACAAGGATATGATTCAGACCGGATTCACCGACCACTACATCCTGCCCGCCACCGGCATTGAGCAAGTAGGTATCCACGTCATCGCCGCCAGATAGGCTGTCATTCCCAGCGCCGCCATCAAGCTGATCACGTCCGCCGTCACCGTGCAGTTCGTCTGTCCCGCTACCGCCGCGCAACACGTCGTCATCTTCGCCCCCGCGCAGCACGTCATCCCCGGCCCCGCCGTCAAGCGTATCGAGTCCATCGCCGCCCTCAAGAGAATCGTTGCCCGCGCCACCGCTGAGTACGTCATTGCCTTCGAGGCCGTTAATGGTTTCGTTACCCGTGCCGCCGCGCAGGTCATCGTCTGCGGACGTGCCGATCAAATCGCCGCCCTTCCAGGTTTGGCTGAGAAAATCGCTATATCCGACGGAGGTACCATCGGCAAACGCAAAGTTGGTTATAGAGCCGGACAGCGCGTCAGAAATAGTAATGCTGTTACCCGGGTTGCCAATTGTGACAACGACATCGCCGCTGTCGCCGTCGCCGCGAAAAGTCGCCAGATCGGAAATCTTGACACCTTCGCCAAACTTCAAGGTGTTCTGCCCACCCGCATCAATGATTCGCTTGAGACCAAACTCGTTGAGGTTGCCTGCGATGTAGGTGTCGTTGCCTTCGCCACCAATCATGAGGTCGTTTCCAGCGCCGGCGTCGATAACGTTATCGCCCGCACCACCGTCGAGCAGGTCGTCGCCCTCACCGCCGAAAAGGGTGTCGTTACCCGCGCCGCCACCGATCACGTCATCGCCAGCGTCGCCCATGAGCGTGTCGTTACCATCATTGCCTGCGATGACATCGTCGCCGTCACCGCCAACCTGTATATCATCGCCGTCGCCGCCAACGAGTGTGTCGTTGCCAGTCCCGCCGAAGAGACCGTCGTTACCGCCCTCGCCTGTGATGAGGTCGTCGCCCTCGTCGCCGTACAGCGTGTCGTTGCCGGCATTGCCTGCGAGCGTGTCATCACCGGAACGGCCGACCACCAGATCGGACGTTGCTGAACCGACAAGACTGTCGTTGTCTTCGGTACCCACCAGCAGATTGTTCTGCAGCGTGGCCGCCAGGAAATCGGTTTTCGAAAGTGTTGAACCGTCTGCGAACTCCACTTGGCTGAATCCGCCCGCGTCGTTGCCCAGCACCGTCACCGATGCGCCCGTGGCGTAGTCGATGCGGATGTCACCATTGGCGTTCAGGTAGCGGATTTGGATGCCTTGCGGTCCGGTTGCTTCATTGAAGCGCAGTGTGTTGTCGCCAATCCAATCGTTGAGCGTATCGGTTCCGGCTTCGGAACCGAACACATAGGTGTCGTTTCCATCCGAGCCGAACAGCTGGTCATCGCCTGCACCACCTTCGAGCACGTCATCCTGCAAGCCGCCGTAAAGGGTATCGTTGCCGGCTAATCCAATCAGCGTGTTGCGTCCGTCGCCGCCACCGATCACGTTGTCGAGTTCGTTGCCCGTGCCGACGCGATCATCCGCGCTATCCAGGTAAAGGTTTTCGGCGTTGGCGCCGAGGGTGAAATCGATCGTGCTAAATACTGTATCTACGCCGCCACCAATCTCTTCTATGACTCTATCGCCAGCGTTATCGACGGAATATTCGTCGTCGCCATCGTGCCCGGACATAACGTCCGCGCCAAAGCCACCATCCAATGAGTCGCTTCCCGATCCGCCATGGATAACATCGTCGCCGCGTCCTGCCTGAACGATGCCTCCCAGATTTCCCAACGTGAGGTTGTCGGCGCCTCCGCTCCCCACCACGAAGCCGCCACTTTCGGCAACGCCGGCATAGTTTATCGGCCCCGCGGAATCCAGCAGGTCGTACAACGAAACCCTGTCCCCGGAATCAAGTTCGATTGCGATCGAGATGGCATGATTTACGCCACCACGAAGGTTGACTTGGCGGCCGTCGCCCGTGTTAAGCACAAATACGTTCCCGCCGTCAGCAACCTGCTCTATCGATATTTCATTTCGGGTGGCTACCCGCGAGATCCGGATGGTCGCCGTTCCTCCGTCTACGACAGCATCGTCGATGACAACATTGGTCTGACCTTCACCTTCCACATAGATAATGTTGTCGCCCTTGTTCGCGATGATCGTATCTCCCACACCACGGCTGATTAGCGTGTTGGTGCCTTCACCCCCGTCGAGATAGTTGCTTTGCCCGGCACCGCCATCGAGTGTGTCGTCGCCCGCTCCTCCAAAGAGCTGATCAACTCCATCGCCACCATCCAGATTGTCGTTCCCATCTTCTCCGACCAACAGGTCGTCGCCGTCTCCGCCCAAGAGTTCGTCGTTTCCTTCCCCGCCACTCAGCAGATCAGCGCCTGCGTTGCCGTGTAGCGAGTCATTTTGAGTGCCGCCGTAGAGCTCACTACCCGATGCGCTCGCAAAAAGGCGGTCATCACCCGCGCCGCCTGAAAGGATGTCATTTGTTCCTTCACTGACAAGCGTGTCATTTCCAGCGCCACCGTAAAGCTCGTTCCTATCGCCTGCTCCACCGAACAGAGAGTCGTTCTCATCACCACCAAGCAGGATGTCGGTACCCTCCTCTCCAGAAAGGACATCGGTGCCGTCGCCGCCATAAAGAGTGTCGTTGCCGTCGCCGCCATCTATCGAATCATTACCGCCTTGGCCCCAAATTGTGTCGTTGCCGCCATCGCCTTGGATCGTGTCATCGCCGTCCGATTCGCCCGTTGTGCCGTCGGAGTTTGTGTCGCCGAGGATTATGTCGTCCCCATTCCCACCGAAAATCGTATCCTTGCCGCCACCGCCAATGATTGCGTCCTGGCCATCCCCCCCATCAATGAAGTCATCGCCATTATTCGAGAAGTCTGCACCTCCGCCGTCACCTTCGATGTGATCATCGCCGGTACTGCCGTATAGCGTGTCGTTGCCTTCCCCGCCAGACATGACATCGTTGCCATCTTCGCCATCGATCGTATCGTTGCCTTTATCGCCAGAGAGATAGTCGACGTCGCCAACTAAATTATCAGAAGCGCTGTTACCACCGAAGATGGTGTCGTCCCCCGCACCACCGTATACGTGGTCGGTTCCCTCACCGCCATCAATGAAGTCATCACCGTGAAAAGCTTCGGCCAACTTATCGGAATCACCATAAATAACATCGTTACCGCGACCGCCTTCGATTGTGTCGCTACCACCATCGCCAGCGATGAAGTCATCACCATCACCGCCTTCGATGTCGTCATCGGCGTGCAATTCCGCTTGCGTGCTTGCACCAATCCCATTAGGTGTATCGTCGGTAAACATTCCGGCCGTGCCATCGCCGTATAGTCGGTCATTACCACTTCCGCCCTGGATCACGTCAGCACCCGCCATACCGATAACCAAATCACTGTCGGCGCCAGCATAAATAATGTCGTCGCCACTACCGCCGTAAACGATGTCATTTCCGGCGCCGGCGTCGATTACGTTGCCGCCGTCTCCGCTCATTGAAACATCTGCATTGGTCGCTTCGCCATTGGCACCCTTGACGCGCGCGAGACGCGTGATGTTTCCAGCCACATCGACCTGTATGACTTCCAGTGTGTTGTCGACCGCCTTGATGGCGTCATAGTCGCCGCGAAAAGTGCCGCCACCGATGATGAAGTCACTGCCATCGCCACCAATGAGCGTGTCTGCACCCTTGCCGCCGTCGAGGAAATCGTTTCCATCACCGCCATCCAGGATATCGTCGCCGTCTCCGCCGGAGAGGGTATCGTGGCCATCTCCCCCAAACAGCTTGTCATCGCCATTGGCAGCCAGCAAGATGTCATTGCCTTGGTCGCCAAACAACTCCTGTTTGGCAGTTGTGCCTACTTCGCTGCCAATGTCGACTAGGTAGTCATTCCCGTCTCCGCCGCGCGCAATATCGCCGTCGAAAGCTGCCTGGAGCCTGTCCGCCCCGCCCAAGCCAAGCAATTCCTGATTGGAGCCAGTTGCCAACAATGTGGGCTGGAAATCTTTGCCTGTACCGCCAAGGTTGCTGTTGTCATTTGAGGCGGTACCGAGAATCTGCATCTTTGGAGGTGGCGGCAGGTACGCGTCCTCCAGAGTGATGCCAAGTTGTCCACTGGAGAAATCGCGAATGAAGAGCTTGGTAGATTGGTCAGACTTAAAGCTAATTGCAAGCCCACCGCTTGTCTTTGCGTAGGTAATCTCCGCATCGTCGCTTTGCCAGACGGTGTTGTACTGGCTATCTGTAAGTTTTTTGCCACCGCTTAGGGTGATATCGGCAGTAGCACCATTTCTTCGATATTGAATGGTGCCAAGACCGTCGCTATCGATGATGGTATCGACACCGTCGCCTGCCGCTATCTTGTAAGTATCGTTGCCTGCGCCACCAATGAGGGCGTCTCTTCCGGTGCCCCCAGTCAATGTGTCGTTATCGCCCCCACCGATGAGGATGTCGGCGTCTGCGCCGCCGTCGATAATGTCATTGCCTAACCCGCCGATAATGTTGTCTATCCCGCTGCCACCTGTGAGTGTGTCGCCTTCACTTCCGCCGATAATTGCGTTGCTCTCTGTGCCGACAGCGGCGAACGTCATGCTGCCTTCGCCTGACTGAATATGCCAAGAGTTGCGACGCTGGAGAGATGAGACATACTCCTTTTCGCTGGCCACCAGCGTGCTTGAGATGGCTGCCGACAGCAGACGCAGCGAATGATATTGTGGCGCACCAATATCGCTATATTTAAAGCTGAGTGCGTTATTGCTTTCAAAAAAGATCTGGTTGGCGCTTGGTGCATCCTTAAGGAAGTAGTACTCCATAGCAACCGCAATTAGGGCATCCCTGACTGTTGGAATCGTTTTGGCTGCTCCAGTTCCATCGACGAGCTTATTCAAATCAGCCGCAAACTTATCTAGAAATTGCGAATTGTTGTTTACACCAGAATTCTGAATTAGAAGGTGGTCGAGAAAATTCTTCTCCTGTGAACTCTTAGGATCAGCGGCAAGTAAGCTGCTGTCGAAAAATAGCTTCAACGAATCCGGCAATGCACTAATCGCAACCGCAAAGGATGTTGACTGCATCAAAGTGTTGAGCAGCGTAATTGAGTGAAGATCTATGCTGCTCACATTTTGTTGCCCGACGGGAATGAACGAACGCGACCCCATGATGTTGGTGCCCGGTAGTCTCCCAGCAGAAAGAACTTCACCAGCGACTTCTATCGAATCTACCCGTTGTTCGCGCGACAGGAAGAGATCGTTTGTAATGCTGTTTGCCAGGTCGTTGAATGCTGAATCTGAAAAACCCGCCATTAAGAGTGAAGCACGATAGCCATTTAGTAGGACTTGGGCATCGCGTGCACTCGCTTCAAATGGCGCGGCGTCAAATGTGGTGGCTGGCCTGTCAAAGTAGACTGCCATCAGCGCGGCGAGTCCGCCGCCAAGCGAGTGACCAGTAAATGTTAGGCTTGCGCTCGGATTATCTCGTTTGACATTTAGGTACAGCTTCATAGCCTCGATTACCTGGGCAGAAGGTTGTCCCAACGCAACGGGAATGTTTGCACTAAGAAAATCAATTACCTGCCTTTCGTTGGTGCCGGTGTAGGCAATGACTATTTCATTCCCCTTTCGAAACACGCCAGCCGAGAAGCCTGAAGCCTGATCGGGTATGAGCTGGACATCCGTCCAGCCAAACGGGAGTGGCGTTCTATTTGCTTGCGTACGACTGTAGACACGACCAGACAGCTGACCGAGCTCGATGGCAGATGGCATCATTATTCCAATTTTTGTGTTGTGTACTTAGTTAGCAACTTGTCGACCATTTGGCGACAATTGACAAATATTCCTTTGCAATCTTGATATTTGCGTCTCTTCGCGCCTTTTCATCGCGCGTCAAAAATGAAGCCTCTCCTGAATACTTCATTCCGGCAAATAGATTTGACTTCCGACCAACAAGTTCGGGTGAAAGCCTTACCATGCGCCAAGCGCCGCTACGAAAACGATATTCGGCATATGGCAACATGGGGCGTCCGAGTTCGTACCATTGCTCGCACATAAAGAAAGTTGTGACCATGATCCACTCGTTCGTTGCTTTGTCCACGTCGAAGAGAATCGGTACCAATCCGCGATCTGATTCCCACTTTGGGGGGTAACTGGCACCAGACGAGGGCCTAACTTGAAAACTAGCGTATGTCGGCTTCCAACCACCTGGTCCGCCAATTTCTTTCAAAGGCAGAGCACGAAAGCTTCGCTCGGCAACGATAATTTGCCCGCTCGATAGTTCCACCTCTTCTTCAAAGTTGATTTTCGTTTCCATCGCCAAATACGAAATCAGCAAGGCGAAAAGGCACAAAGCACCAAGAGCAAAAAGTATCACTTTCATTTTTTGTTTCACCAAGTCAACTCCCCAGTTTGTAGATTAGTCAGATTCACGGTTTCTACCGCCCATCACCCATCGATTACTCTGTCACTGTTCGCGCGCCGCCGGGATTTCCATCGTGCGCTAGGATTTTTCCGAGGATCTTTCGTGACGACCACTTTGGGTAAGGGTGTCTTGTGCTGGCCAGTGCGGCCTAAGTCGTATCGCGTTTTTGTTCATCGACGCCCGAGCCTTGCGGGGGTGGTAATTCTTCAGTGAGTCGGACACCAAGTGAAGTCACTGATCGACTCGATTGTGAGCACCTGATTACATTCAATGTAGTCAGTCATGACCATTTCGAGGCATTCAATGGAAGGCTTTTCGATCGGCGAATCTCAGGCCCAGTTATCGTTCCCTTCCCGCCTCCTTCACCGCCTTCTGCACTGGCGACAGCAAGTAATCCATGATCGTCCGCTCCCCAAGGTGAATCTCCGCCACCACCTGCATCCCCGGCCGAAGTTCAAACGTTTTCCCCTGCGCATTCAGTTGCTGCGCCTTCAGCTTCACATGCGCCTTGTAGTTGGCCTGCACGTTTAGCCGGTTCTCAGAGCTAAGTTCTTCCGGGCGACCGCCAACGGTGTCGGTTGAATCGGCCCCCAGGTGCGTGACCTCCCCTTCCAGCATGCCGTACTTCTGGAACGGATAGCTGGCGACCTTAACCTTGACCGGCTGGTTGGCGCGGATGAAGCCGGAGTCGGCATTCTTGATCTGCACTTCGGCCATCAAGGGTTCGTGTTGCGGGACGACGGTCATGAGGATGGTGCCCGGCGTGACGACTGTGCCAGGCGTGTGGCTGGCGATGTCCTTGACGATGCCGGCTTGCGGGGCTTTGAGTTCCATCAGGCCGTTCTTGTGCTGCTGTTTCTCCCAGTCCTGCAGCAGCTTTTCCACTTGGGCCTGGGTCTGGATGCGTTCGGTTTGCAGTTGCTGGCGGTAGTTGGAGCTGACCTGAGCCAGGCGCTTTTCGCTTTGGGCGATGGCGGCCTCGGCACCGGTGACGGCGTAGTGCTGGGCTTTATGCTCCTGGTCCTTTTCGGCGTGCTCACGCTTCTTGTCTTCCACCAGTAGCGGTGAAGCAAAGCCTTCCTTGCCGAGCTTGTCGAAGGTGGCGGCTTGCTTTTCGTAGAAGGGCAGCGTGCGCTCGAGCTTGGTCATGATTTGCTTCGCGCCGGCAAGATCCTGGCGCAGCTTGAAGAGGCTGGCTTCTTCCTGCCCCACCGAATCTTGATAGGCCTGGCGGTAGGCGCGGAACTGATCCAATACTTTCACGAACAATTCGGGCGGGTCATCCTTCTGGCGGAGGAGCATGGCGCCCGCCAGTTCGGCATCGATGCGGCGCAGTTGCAGCTTTCGCAGGGCAAGCTCCATTCGCAGCACCTGCGTGTCTGCTGCAGAGAGGTGCGTGTCCATGCGCACCAGCACTTGCCCTTCCCACACTTCCTGTCCTTCGCGCACCAGCAGTTCCTTGATGATGCCACCTTCAGAGGGCTGCACGATCTTAAGGAAGGACGTGGGGATGAGCTTGCCTTCCGAAGTAGCCACAATGTCCAGCTTGCCGACCACGGACCAGCCCAGCATCACACCGAACAGAAACAACAGCGACCACATGACCGCGCGCGGCAAGGGCGCGGGCGGCGCGCATTGAATGGCGGTAAGACCACGCGCAAGAGTTTCCCGGGGCTCGAGTTGGTGCTTGAGCCAGTGTTGCAACCTCGACAGCATTTGCTTCTCTCCCTGCTACCGCGTGTTTGCTCACGCGGCGGTGATTGGTGCGACGAATTATTGTTTTGCCTGCCAAGTCCCAACCAAGCGCTTCCATCAAATGACGAAAGATTTTGGTCAGAGGCCCCCGACTTCTCGGGGACGACAGCGGGAAGGACGGGAACTAGCCCTTTACACCGATGCGCTTGCTGCCGAGGTCGGTGTACCGGTCGTCGGAGAGTTGCGGTTTGTCGAGCGCGCCGCCCATGGCGAGCGAACCTACAGTGAGTGATGCGGCATCTCCCAGGTTTTCGCCGCCGAGCCCGGTACCGATGTTGATCGCATCGTGAAAATCCAGCAGGGCGTACTCGACGTTGCGCGGCGAAATACCGGCGTTGTTGCCCATGAACCAGGCGTTGATGGGTTGATCGACCAGGCTCGACGCAAAGGCAGTGGAGGCCGTCGCACTGCGCACGTGGGCAATCGGCGTGGTCTTGGTGCGGGTGGTGGCAATAGCCTGGTTCACCTGTTCGCCACTCAGCAGCGGGACGTCTGCCATCGGGTCGGCAAACAAATTGCCAAATCCTGCGGTGCTGTCCAGGGCCGCGCTCTTTTTTGACGCCGCGTCAGGCTGCGCGACATTGATGGACGTGTCGACCGGTGGCTGCTCGCCGCTCGCAATATTCTGGGAGTCGCTTGTTGGTATCAATACCGTATTGCCGACGTCCGCAGCCGCGCGTCGGGTAGCGAATGCATTGGCAATGCGCGCAGACTCGTTGCCATTCTGCAGCGCGAAGCTGTCGAACTCCGGATTGCGCCAGGTGTCGTTGCCAACGCCCGCATAGTCGCCGCCGACGTTGGCGTCGGTGATGGCAGCCAGCGCGGCCGGGCTGCCGTCGCCCAGCTTGATGCCGAGCATGCCATTGGTGAAGTTGGGAATCTTGATATTGTTGCCGGCGTCGGTGGTGATGTACAGCGTGCCACCCTCTTCGACGTCACCGGCAAACTTGTACGTGATGTGGTTTTCCCCGACGACGTATGCACCGTTTTTCAGGGTGCCGGCTCCGTTCAGCGTTTCGCCGTTGTAGACAATTTCACCGAGCTTGTCGGCGTCGAGGATGACATCCCTCCCGTCGCCCGCGTCGATCACGAAGGAATCAAACCCATCGCCGCCATCCAGGCGGTCATCGCCTTGCCCGCCAACGAGGTAGTCCGCGCCGGGACCACCGAACAACTTGTCATTGCCGGCGCCGCCATCCAGTTGATCTTCTCCGCGCCCGCCAAGCAGACTGTCGTTGCCGCGGCCACCATTGACGTTGTCGTCCCCGGCGCCTGCCTCAACATAGTCGTCGCCGGCGCCCGCTTCGATTAGGTCGTCACCCGCTCCGCTATACACATGGTCGGTACCTGCGCCACCCACGATGGTTTGGGTCGAGGTGGTACCCGTGGCAAAGATCATCTTGTTGGCGGCGCGCTGGGCCTGGTCGGCCGTTGCAGCGATGCGTGAAGTACCCGCATCGGTACGCTCTTCGAATACCCAGGACTGGCTGCCACCGACGGTGACGTTTCCTTCCCCATTGGTATTGCCTCGCAGCGCCATGAACTGCGCGCGATCTTTCAGCCATTCGTCGGTATACAGTCGCTCACCGGTGTTGGGGTCGAAGCGATAAAGACTTCCGTCGCGATTGAGACTGTCATACAAATCGGGGTTGTCGGTGATCGCGAAAGGCAAACCATTCAGCAGCGCGTAGCGCACGCCGATGTCAGCACCGGCCATAGACGTGATCTTGGCGCTGTCTATGCCGGCCAGCGTAACCAGCTTGCCGTTTGCACCGGAGGCATTGATCGCGTCGATCAGGCCGGGCAGACTGGCTTCCGACACCGCCTCATCACTGCCAAGAATCACCTTGCCAAGTTGGCGGAACAGCTTTTGCACGGCGTCGGCTTCCGCGCCCCCCGCCGATTTCAACAGGGCCGCAAATGCCTCATTGGTAAATGAAGGATCGATCTTGCCCAAGACGGCGCCCAATGTGGCGCGGTCGAATTGAGCCGTCGGTGTTTTCTTTTGGTCAGTGGGCATCGGCGGTCCTGGAATGCTTGTTAATGTATTTTCTTAGGAATTGACCTCGCTCAAGATAACTGAACGGGCAAGCGCGCCATGCTACCGATGCTTTTGAAAAATGAATGTGCTGCAGGTCACAAAAAGTGGGGTTGATCGAAATTATTTTTTTGAGGAAATGCTCTAACTTGCCTACCGCGAAGTTGCCACATGTTGGCGTCAGCGCACGGCCGGGGACGATGACACCGGTGTACTCCCGCTGATCTCGTCCAGCCGAACAAAGTGATCAACTTGCAGCGATTTTGGCAATTGGTGGGTGATAAACACCATTGTCACCTTGCCGCGAAGCGTGTTGACCGTCTTGGCAAAATGCTCGGCCGTTTCAGGATCCAAGTTGCTTGTAGCCTCGTCGAAAATCAGCACCCTTGGTCGCTTTAGCAAGGCGCGCGCTATGGCAAGACGCTGTCGCTGTCCGCCGGACAGACCCACACCACGCTCACCGATTTCGGTCTGGTAGCCCTTGGGAAGTGCCTCCACAACTTCATGAATTTCAGCAAACTTGCATGCCTGCACCACCATATCGAACGTTGCATGGGGATTGGCCATGATGAGGTTGTCGTAGATCGTTCCTGAAAACAGCAGGGTTTCCTGCGGCACTACACCGAAGTAGCTTCGCAGTTCGTTAGCGGCCAGGTAACGATGATCTTTGTTGTCGATCAGGATCAAGCCCGACGATGGCAAGTAGAAACCCTGGAGGAGCTTTGCAAGCGTGCTTTTGCCACAGCCTGACGGCCCCATCAGGACTGCACATTCGCCAGGCTCGATACTCAGATTCAATCCCTGGTACAGATACGGCAGCTCCTCGCGATAGCGGAAACTGACCTCACGAAATTCGATTTCACCGCGGGCATTTGATTGCGTTTGCGGCACAACGGAATAGGGCTCAGCCGGCGCGTTCATGATGTCGGCAAGGCGGCGGACCGCAATCTGCGTCTGCTGAAAGTTCTGCCACAGGCCAACGATACGCAGCAGAGGCTGCGACACGCGACCCGAGAACATCTGGAATGCGACAAGCATGCCGATCGTAAAGTCCGGCCGCGACATCACCAGCCAGGCTCCCACACACAGAATGAGGATGGTCATGCATTGGTCGAGCGCGTTGGCAATCGTACTGTAGGTGTTACCCAATTGCCGCGTCCTGAATCCAGCCTGCAGGTAGGTGGATAAATAGTCCGAATACTTGTTGATGAGCTGCGGTTCCATTTGCAGGGATTTGACCGTTTCAATGCCCGCCACATACTCGGTCAGGAATGCCTGGTTGCGCGCACCGAGCAGGAACTGCTGATTGAGGCGCTCCTGAAAGATAGGGGCTAGCAGGAAACTCATGAGGCCGATCAGCGCGACAATGCCCAATGTGATCAACGTCAGGATGGCGCTGTAATAAAGCATGATCGCCAGAAAGATCACCAGAAACGGCAGGTCGAGGATCAGCGACACGGCGGCGCCGGTGATGAACTCGCGAATGCTCTCGATGCCATGCAAGCGCGCGGCAATCACGCCAGTCGGTCGGTTTTCGTAGTAGCGCGTCGGCAGGCGAAAGAGCTTTGAAAAAACTGCTGCGCCGAGTGCCGCATCGATCCGGTTGCCAGTATGAATCACGAGGTACTGCCGCAACCAGGTAAGCACCGCCGTGAAGAGCATGAAAATGACCAGCGCAAATGCGATGACATACAGTGTGTTCATCGTCTGATGGACGACGACCTTGTCGATCACCGCCTGGGTGCACAGCGGCGTGACCAGCGCAATCAACTGGATCACGAGGGAAGCCAGCAATACATCCCGCCAGATTTTCTTGTGCTTGAGAATTTCGGGCACAAACCACTTGAAGCCAAAGAAGCGCGACGCCTCTTCCGCATCGTCATCCTTCACTGCTTTTTGCGTGGGATGCGCGATCAGCACCGTCGAAAGATAACGCGCCTCGAATTCTGCGAGGTCGATGGTTTGGGGCGTTTGCTGGCCGGCGGGGAAAAGCAGTACCTTTTCGGCGTCGACGCGAACCACCAGTGCGCCGCAACCGGATCGCACGGTTTCCTTGGGATCGACGTCCGCGCGCGCGTCGTCCGGCGTTTCAAGCCGCATCTCATTTTGCACCGCGATGAATGGCGCGGGTATCGCCGCGAGCGGGGTACGCGAGTCTGCGGTAACCGTTCGCGTGTCCAGTCCTAATGCGCGCGCTGCTTCCGCGAGTTTTTCGAACGAATACGGTGGCGGAAACTGCGACAGCACCAGCCGCGCGTCGAATGGCAATCGATGGACGTTGCACAGGCTGCCCAGCAGCCAGACAAAATCATCACGGTGGAGTTGTATGGTCGAAATCACGTTCGAAGTGTACTGCGGCTTGGTGCGGGATGACGATGCTGTCCAGCAGCAATCTCCCAGCCTGCTACCCGCCCCTGAATAAAAAAAAGCCGGGCAAGCCCGGCTTTTCTGTCTGCTGATTCGACTGGCTTATTCGCCCTTCGTTTCCTTGGTCGGCGCTTCGGTGACTTCCGGGCGATCAACCAGTTCAACCAGCGCCATTGGTGCGTTGTCGCCGTTGCGGAAGCCAAACTTCAGGATGCGGATGTAGCCGCCAGCACGGCTCTTGTAGCGCGGGCCCAGTTCGTCGAACAGCTTGGTGACCATGTCGCGGTCACGCAGACGATTGAAGGCGAGGCGGCGGTTGGCCAGCGTGGGTTCTTTGCCGAGGGTGATGATGGGTTCGAACACTTTGCGCAGGGCCTTGGCCTTGGGCAGCGTGGTCTTGATGACTTCGTGCTTGAGCAGCGAATTAGTCATGTTGCGAAACATCGCGAGGCGATGTGACGACGTTTTGTTCAGCTTGGTAAGTCCGTGACGATGACGCATGGTGATTTCCTTTTGATCTCTTGGCCGTTTTGCCCGGGAATTCGGGCCGGCCTTGTTGTCGTTATGGGTTTGAAAAAACGACCTGGTTAAAACCGGGTCGTCCCCGCGAAGGCGGGGATCCTGTTACTTCTATTTCGTCACGCCGGCAACGGGCCAGTTTTCCAGCTTCATGCCGAGGGTAAGACCCTTGGAGGCCAGCACTTCCTTGATTTCGTTGAGCGACTTGCGGCCCAGGTTCGGGGTCTTGAGCAGCTCGTTTTCGGTGCGCTGGATCAGGTCGCCGATGTAGTAGATATTCTCGGCCTTGAGGCAATTTGCCGAGCGAACGGTGAGCTCCAGGTCGTCCACCGGTTGCAGCAGGATCGGATCGATCTGCGGCGACTTGGCTTCTTCGGTCTGCATCGGCGTACCTTGCAGGTCGGCGAAGACGGACAGCTGGTCGACCAGAACGCGCGCTGCGTAGCGCACGGCTTCTTCCGGCTCGATGGCACCGTTGGTTTCGATATCCATCACCAGACGATCAAGGTCGGTGCGCTGTTCAACGCGCGCGCTTTCGACGGCGTAGGAAACACGGCGAACCGGCGAATACGATGCATCCAGCAGGATGGAACCAATGGAGCGGTTGTCATGGTCGCCACGACGCGCGGTCGCGGCAACGTAGCCACGGCCCTTCTCGACTTTGATCTGCATGTCGAGCTTGCCGCCGGCGGTCAGGTTGGCAACCACGTGTTCCGGATTGAGGATTTCCACGTCGTGGGTCTGCTCGATGTCGGCACCGGTGACGGGGCCGGCCGATGCCTTCTTCAGCTTCAGGGTGACTTCGTTGCGGTTGTGCAACTTCATCACCAGGCCCTTCAGGTTCAGGATGATGTCAACGACGTCTTCCTGCACACCTTCAATGGTCGAATACTCGTGCAGCACGCCGGAGATTTTCACTTCGGTGGGTGCGTAGCCGGGCATCGAGGACAACAGGATACGTCGCAGGGCGTTGCCCAGCGTGTGGCCATAGCCGCGCTCGAACGGCTCCATCACCACCTTGGCATGCGCCGGGGAGATGTTTTGCACGTCGATGATGCGGGGCTTCAGGAAGGTCGTAGCATTGCTTTGCATTGACGAAGGCCTCTAAATGTAGGTGGCGCACCATGGGATCCATGGCGCGCCGGACAAGACGAATTACTTGGAATACAGTTCGACGACGAGTTGCTCGTTGATATCGTTGGCAAACTCGCTGCGGTCCGGCAGGGTCTTGAAGACGCCGGAGAATTTCTTGGAGTCGACTTCAACCCAGCTCGGGAAGCCATTGGCTTCTGCCAGCTTGAGCGAATCCAGCACGCGCAACTGCTTCTGGGCTTTTTCACGCAGGGTGACGATGTCATTCGGCTTGAGCAGGTAAGACGGGATGTTCACCGACTTGCCGTTCACCTGGACCGCGCAATGCGATACCAGCTGGCGGGCTTCTGCACGCGTCGAGCCGAAGCCCATGCGATAGACCGCGTTGTCGAGGCGCGACTCGAGGAGCTGCAACAGGTTTTCACCGGTTGCGCCCTTGCGGCGCTCAGCCTCGGCAAAGTAGGTGCGGAACTGACGCTCCAGTACACCGTACATGCGGCGGATTTTCTGCTTTTCGCGCAATTGCGTGCCGTATTCCGACACGCGCGATTGCTTCGAGCCATGCTGACCGGGGCGCGATTCCAGCTTGCACTTGGAATCGAGCGGACGGCGCGCGCTCTTCAGGAAAAGATCGGTGCCCTCGCGACGGGAGAGCTTGCATTTTGGACCAGTATAACGAGCCACGTTCTATTCTCCCTGCGATTACATGCGGCGACGCTTGGGTGGGCGGCAACCGTTATGCGGTACCGGCGTCACGTCAGCGATCGACAAAATTTTGATGCCCAGAGCGTTCAGGGCGCGTACGGCGGATTCACGTCCCGGGCCGGGGCCCTTGATGCGAACTTCCAGATTCTTGATGCCACACTCTTGAGCGGCCTTGCCGGCGGCCTCAGCAGCCACCTGCGCAGCGAACGGCGTGGATTTGCGCGAGCCCTTGAAGCCGGCGCCACCCGACGTTGCCCAGGACAGTGCATTGCCCTGACGGTCAGTGATGGTGATGATGGTGTTGTTGAACGACGCGTGAACGTGCGCGATACCTTCCGAGACGTTCTTCTTAACTTTCTTGCGGACGCGTGTGGCAGCGGTGGGCTTAACCATGCTTGATTTCCTTGTCTAAAACTTACTTCGCCAAACGGATGGCTTTGCGCGGGCCCTTGCGGGTACGTGCATTGGTGCGGGTGCGCTGGCCGCGCACCGGCAAGCCTTTGCGATGGCGGGTTCCGCGATAGCAGCCCAGGTCCATCAATCGCTTGATGTTCATGGAGATTTCGCGACGCAGGTCACCTTCGACGGTGAACTTCGCGATCTGCTCGCGCAGCTTGTCCATGTCGCCGTCGGTCAGATCTTTGATCTTGGCAGAGCGGCTCACGCCGGCTGCTTCACAAATCTTCTGCGCGCTCGGGCGACCGATACCGTAAATCGCCGTCAGGGCAATTTCGGTATGTTGATGATTGGGGATGTTGACGCCAGCAATACGAGCCATGGTGGTCTCTCTTTACCTATCCAATTAACCTTGGCGCTGCTTGTGACGCGGATCCGTACAGATCACGCGCAGCACGCCCTTGCGCCGCACCAATTTGCAGTTGCGGCAGATTTTCTTTACCGATGCTTGAACTCGCATGTTGTTTGCTCCTTGTGTTTCCGCGTTTACTTGGCGCGGAAGGTAATTCGTGCTTTTGTTAAATCGTAAGGCGTCAGTTCCACTGTCACCTTGTCGCCGGGAAGAATGCGGATATAGTGCATTCGCATTTTTCCGGAGATATGGCCCAGAACAATGTGGCCGTTCTCCAACTTCACCCGGAACATTGCATTGGGAAGTGTTTCCACAATTTCCCCCTGCATCTGGATCGTTTCTTCTTTCGCCATTAACCCTCTTGAACCTGTTTGGATCGCTCTAGCGGACCGGGAAACCGGACCCCTTGAAATTGGCCTTCTTCAGCAATCCCTCGTACTGGTGCGACATCATGTAAGCCTGCAGCTGCGCCATAAAATCCATCGTGGTGACGACGATGATCAGCAGCGACGTACCTCCAAAGTAAAACGGCACGTTGTACTGCAGGCGCAAAAACTCAGGCAACAGGCAAACCAGCGTGATATAAAACGCACCGGTCAGCGTGAGGCGCATCAAAATCTTGTCGATGTAGCGGGCCGTCTGTTCACCCGGACGAATTCCCGGCACAAACGCACCACTCTTCTTCAGGTTCTCGGCCGTTTCCTTGGAATTGAACACAAGGGCGGTGTAGAAGAAACAGAAAAAAACAATCGCTGCGGCGTAAAGAATCGTATACAGCGGCTGTCCTGGTGCCAGCGCCGCGCCGACATCCTTCAGCCAGGTCATCTTGTCGCTCTCGCCGAACCAGCTCGCGGCCGTACCGGGGAACAGGATGATCGAGGAAGCAAAAATCGGCGGGATCACGCCCGACATGTTCAACTTCAGCGGGAGATGCGAGGACTGCCCACCGTACAACTTGTTGCCCACCTGGCGCTTGGCGTAATTCACCAGAATCTTGCGTTGGCCGCGTTCGACAAACACCACCAGGAACGTCACTGCCACCACCAGCACCACGATGCCAAGCACCACCGGGATGGACATTGCGCCGGTACGGGCAAGTTCCAGGGTGCCGCCGATAGCCGAGGGCAAGCCCGCGACGATGCCGGAGAAGATGATCAGCGAAATACCATTGCCAACGCCCCGCTCGGTAATCTGCTCGCCGAGCCACATCAGGAACATGGTGCCGCTCAGCAGGGTGATTACGGTGGTCAGGCGAAATGCCATGCCCGGCTCGATCACCAGACCCGGCTGCGATTCCAGCGCGATCGAAATGCCGATGCCTTGGAACAGCGCCAATGCGACCGTGCCGTAACGGGTGTACTGCGTAATCTTGCGGCGCCCGGCTTCGCCTTCTTTCTTCAAGGCTTCCAGCGGCTCGTACACCACCGTCAGCAGTTGCATGATGATGGACGACGAAATGTACGGCATGATGCCCAGCGCAAACACCGAGAAACGCGACAGCGCGCCGCCCGAGAACATGTTGAACATGCCCAGGATTCCACCGCTAGACGTGTCAAACAGCTTCGTCAGCGAGACCGGGTCAATACCCGGGACCGGCACATGCGTGCCGATGCGGAACACGATAAGCGCCAGTACCAGAAACACCAAACGGCGTTTCAGGTCGCTCATCTTGCCCATCGCTGCGAGGGGATTTGTAGCCAAATCGATTTCCAGTCAGACCTGAGTATTGATTACGCTTGCGGCGCAGCTTCGATCGAGCCGCCAGCGGCTTCGATTGCAGCCTTGGCGCCCTTGGTCACGGCGATGCCGACCAGCTTGATTTTCTTGTCGAGTTTGCCCGACAGCATGACCTTGGCAGCCAACGCGCCGTGCGGAACAAAACCGGCTTGTTTCAGGGCCAGCAGGTCAATGGTGTCAACCGGCATCTTGGCGATTTCGGACAGGCGAACCTGCGCGGTATCGTTGCGCGTCAGCGAGATGAATCCGCGCTTCGGCAGGCGACGCTGAAGGGGCATCTGACCGCCTTCAAAGCCGACCTTGTGAAAGCCACCCGAGCGCGACTTTTGACCCTTGTGTCCGCGGCCGGCGGTTTTGCCGAGGCCGGAGCCGATGCCGCGACCCACGCGGCGACGGTTCTTTTTCGAACCCTCAGCGGGCTTGATGTTATTCAGTTCCATGATTTCTCACTTTGCTTTCCGGCTCGCTGGCCAACCTTAGGCGGCAACTTCGAGCATGTAGCTCACTTTGTTGATCATTCCGCGGTTGGCGGGGGTATCAATAACAGTGACGGTCTGGTGAATCTTTTTCAAGCCCAAGCCACGTACGCACGCCTTGTGTGCTTCGAGTCGGCCGATGGTGCTCTTGATGAGCTTGACGGTAATGGTTTTCTGATTAGCCATGTTGCCTCCGCTTAACCGAGAATTTCTTCAACGGTTTTGCCGCGCTTGGCGGCGATTTCCGACGGACGGCTGATCTGGGCCAGGCCGTCCAGCGTGGCGCGAACCACGTTGTACGGGTTGGTGGAGCCGTGGCACTTGGCCGAAACATTGGTGATGCCCATCACTTCGAACACCGCGCGCATGGCGCCGCCGGCCTTGATGCCGTTACCTTCCGCTGCGGGCTGCATGAACACCTTGGTGCCACCGTGCTTGCCGACGACCGTATGGTGCAGGGTGCCATTCTTCAGCGGGATCTTTACCAGCTTGCGCCGGGCCATTTCCATCGCTTTTTGCACCGCAACCGGCACCTCTCGCGATTTGCCCTTGCCCATGCCGATGGAACCGTCGCCGTCGCCGACAACCGTCAACGCCGCGAAGCCCAGGATCCGGCCGCCCTTCACCACTTTGGTGACGCGGTTCACCGAGATCATCTTCTCGCGGAGGCCGTCGCCCTTATCTTCCTGCTGATCGTTTCTTGCCATTTGTCGAATCCTTGATTAGAACGTGAGGCCGGCTTCGCGAGCTGCCTCAGCCAGGGCCTTGACGCGACCGTGGTATGCAAATCCCGAACGGTCGAACGCGACGGTGCTCACGCCGGCGGCTTTCGCGCGCTCGGCAATGCGCTTGCCAACCAGGGCAGCCGCTTCCTTGTTGCCGCCATTCTTGACCTGGCCACGCACTTCCTTTTCTGCCGTCGATGCAGCCGCCAGAACTTTGGAGCCGGTCGCATCGATGATCTGCGCGTAGATGTGCGTATTGGTGCGGTGCACGGACATACGAACAGCCTTCAGGCGTGCGATCGTGGCGCGGGTTTTCGCGGCGCGACGTTGGCGGGAAACTTTTTTGTCGATCATGATGGCCTCGCTTACTTCTTCTTCGTTTCTTTGAGGGTGATCTTCTCGTCGGAGTAGCGCACACCCTTGCCCTTGTACGGCTCGGGAGGACGATAGCCGCGGACGATGGCGGCAACCTGGCCGACCTTCTGCTTGTCCACACCCTTGATCAGAATCTCGGTCGGCAGCGGGGTTTCGCATTTCACGCCTTCGGGCATCATGTGCACGATGGGATGCGAATAGCCCAACGCCAAATTGAGCTTGTCACCTTGAGCCTGGGCCTTGTAGCCCACGCCAACCAGGTTGAGCTTGCGCTCGAAGCCCTTTTCCACACCGGTGACCATGTTGGCGACGAGCGCGCGCATGGTGCCGGACATGGCATTGGCCTGCTTGGTTTCGTTGGCAGCCTCGAACACCAGCTTGTCGCCGTCTTTCTTGACGATGACGTCGTTCGACGCAGCCTGTTTCAGCGTGCCGAGCGGACCCTTCACGGTGATCTCGTTGGCGGCCAGGGTTATTTCAACCTTGGCCGGCACGGAAATGGGGAGCTTACCTACGCGTGACATGTCGTTCGCTCCTTACACCACGATGCAGAGCACTTCGCCGCCGACACCGGTAGCGCGCGCTTTGCGATCGGTCATGACGCCTTGCGAAGTGGACACAATCGCCACACCGAGGCCGTTCATGACGGGTTTGATATCTTCGCGGCCACGGTAGACGCGGAGGCCGGGGCGCGAAACGCGCTCGATCTTCTCGATCACCGGCTTGCCTGCGTAGTACTTGAGGCTGACGTTAAGTTCGTTCTTGCCTTCGATGGTACGAATGGCGAAGTCTTCAATGTAGCCTTCGTCCTTCAGTACCTTGGCGATGGCCGACTTCACTTTCGAAGCGGGCATCGTCACGTCGACTTTTTCCGATTGCTGCGCATTACGGATGCGCGTCAGCATATCGGCGATCGGATCACTCATGCTCATAATTTGTCTCCGTTCGCTTTCCGGTTACCAGCTTGCTTTCACCATGCCCGGCACTTCGCCGCGCATCGCGATTTCACGCAATTTGTTTCGACCCAGGCCAAATTTGCTGTACACGCCACGCGGACGGCCGGTAATCGCGCAGCGGTTACGCAGGCGGGTCGGGTTCGAGTTGCGCGGCAGGGCCTGCAGCTTCAGGCGGGCCTGGTAGCGGTCCTCTTCCGGAATGCTCTGGTCGTTGATGATTTTCAGGAGTTCAGCGCGCTTGCCGGCGAATTTCTTCACCAGCTTTTCACGCTTTTCCTGACGATTGATGAGAGCGAGTTTTGCCATGTCGCTTAGCCTCGGAACGGGAATTTGAACGCGGCCAGCAAAGCCTTGGCTTCGGCGTCCGTTTTCGCGGTGGTGGTAATCGAGATGTTCATGCCGCGGATGGCGTCAATCTTGTCGTACTCGATTTCCGGGAAGATGATCTGTTCCTTGACGCCCATGTTGTAATTGCCACGGCCATCAAACGAGCGCCCCGAGATACCGCGAAAGTCGCGCACGCGCGGCAGTGAAACGGTGATCAGGCGATCAAGGAATTCGTACATGCGGGTGGAGCGCAGGGTCACCATGCAGCCGATCGGATAGCCGTCGCGGATCTTGAAGCCGGCGATCGACTTCTTGGACAGCGTGACCACGGGCTTTTGGCCGGCAATCTTTTGCATGTCGCCCACGGCGTGTTCCATGATCTTCTTGTCGGCCACGGCCTCACCCACACCCATGTTCAGGGTGATCTTGGTGATGCGCGGCACTTCCATGGAGGATTTGTAGCCGAACTGCTTCATCAGCGCCGGCGCGACAACTTCTTTGTAGTGTGTATGCAGTCGAGACATCTGTTACCCCCTATGCGTCGACGACTTCGCCGTTGGAACGAAACACGCGCACCTTGCGCTTGTCGTCCAGGGTCTTGAATCCGATGCGATCAGGCTTGCTGGTGGTCGGATTGAAGACAGCGATGTTGGAGACGTGAATCGGCATCTCTTTTTCAACGATGCCGCCAGTCGAGCCCTTCATGGGGTTCGGCTTGGTGTGCTTCTTGACGCGATTGATGCCTTCCACCACCGCGCGCTCGAACTCGGGCATGACGCGCAACACGGTGCCGCGCTTGCCTTTGTCCTTGCCGGTGAGGACGACGACCTGGTCGCCTTTGCGAATCTTGCTCATCATTCGGCTCCTTACAGTACTTCCGGCGCCAGCGACACGATCTTCATGAACTTCTCGGTACGCAGCTCGCGCGTAACGGGCCCGAAGATACGGGTGCCAATCGGCTCCAGCTTCGCATTCAGCAAGACCGCGGCGTTGCCGTCGAACTTGATGAGCGAACCATCGTTGCGGCGCACACCCTTGGCGGTACGAACCACCACGGCGTTATAGACCTCGCCTTTTTTCACGCGGCCACGGGGCTGCGCGGACTTGATACTGACCTTGATGACATCACCAATGCCCGCATAACGACGCTTTGAGCCGCCGAGGACCTTGATACACATCACCGATCGCGCGCCGGTGTTATCGGCGACGTCGAGAATCGACTGCATCTGAATCATTTTTTTTCTCCAACTTGTGCCACAACCGATGAAGGAGGCAGCCAGTCTTGGATCCGTCTTATGCCGTCCATCCGTTGAGGGATGGCCAACAGGTTAGAAAACTGCTTTTGCCCGATCGCTTGACATCGGCTTCGGCTGACTCTCGGGCGGTGCGTACGCGGTGTTTTGCGATGGCGTTTTATAGCGGACTTGCAGCCGACGAAGCCACGGCTGAAGCAGCAAAGACGTCGATTTTAACCCGATTGCGACGGACAGCGCAAGGGTTTCCGTTGATTATTCAGGAGAATTCGCCGAGCCGGACACTTGGCGAGCTGCCGGCGCAGTGCGGCAGCTGGGCAATAAATGTTATTTTTCAGTCGCTTATTGCGTTTCCAGCCTGCGGGCTAGACTGCCATCATCCCGCCGTCGACGGACAGGATGTGGCCCGTCACGTAGCTTGCCGCGTCGGAAGCAAGAAAGATTGCCGGGCCCATCAGATCCTCATCGCCGCCCAGCCGCCCAAGGGGCGTCATGGCGATAATCTGCTGGTCTATCGCCTTCAATACGCCCGCGCTCATCTTCGACGGGAAAAAGCCGGGTGCCAGCGCATTGACGCGAATTCCGTACCGGGCCCATTCCGCCGCAAGCGACTTGGTGAAGTTGATCAGGCCGCCTTTGCTGGTGTTGTAGGCGATCGTCTGCATCGCCCCCATCTGTCCGCGGAACCCGGCGACGGAGGCGATATTGATGATCGCACCACGCTTGTTGGGGATCATGCTCTTCGCGGCGACCTGCTGCGCGACCAGGAACGCGCCGGTCACATTGGTGTTCATCACCTTGTTCCACGCTTCGATCGGGTAGGACTCGGCTGGGGCACCCCACGAGGCGCCGGCGTTGTTGACCAGGATATCGATGCGGCCGAAATGGGCCAGAACGGCATCAACCATCGGACCCACTGTGGCGGGTTGGGAAAGGTCGCTGGCCACAACGAACACGTCGTAGCCCTTGCCGGCCAGTTCGGCGCGCGCACCTTCCAGCTCGTCAGCTTTACGAGCAGTTAGTGCCAACTTCGCGCCCATTGCGCCGTAGCCGTGTGCGATTTGCAAACCAAGGCCTCGCGAGCCGCCGGTAATCAAGGCGACACGACCGGTCAAATCAAAAAGTGTTTTCGCGCTCATGCCCGACTCCGTAAAGGGTTGGCGCAATTTTGCCACGCGGGCAACTGACTTCGAGAATCCGGCGTGAACGGCAGGTCGGCCGCCGGCCCGTCCACGCGGCAAGCCGTTGCGTTGTGCAGCCAGTTCCACGGCAGGCGTGACGGAAACCTACAGCCGCGTCATCCTGCGCGAGGTCGGGGTGGACTTCTCCTGACACTCGCCGCCGGCCACGCCCGCCAACGGAATGTTTCGGGCTACAAGCTGTCGAATGTAGGCGCTATGGGCCGGTAGACAACCGTTCGGGCCGGTCGCGCGTAATATCCATAGATGCGCCACCCGCGCCCGGCGCAAAGGAGCGATCATGAAATCCGTTCAATCACTTTTGGTGGCAGGACTTTGCGGTCTTGGTGTCAGCCACGCGGCCAGCGCCGCAGTCAGCGTCACGTTCGTCAAGCCGGAAAACTATGTGGACATGCCTTTCATGCAGGCCGACAAGGACCGCGTCATGAAGGAACTGCTGGCACATTTCAGCAAGCTGGGTGCGCAGTTGCCCGCGGGACAGGACCTGGTGATCGATGTGCTCGACATTGATCTTGCCGGTCGCATCGAGCCGCAGTACCGCGGTACGCACGATGTCCGCATATTGAAGGGCGGGGCTGACTGGCCCACCATCCAGATTCGTTACCGCGTGGAAAGCAAAGGCGCCATCGTCAAAAGTGGCGAGGCGCGCATCAACGACATGAATTACCTGCGCCACCGCCCGCGCTACGACACCAGCGACCTGATCCGGTACGAAAAGCAGATGCTGGATGACTGGTTCGCGAAGACGTTGCGCGACCCCGGCGCCGCAAAGCCTTGAGCCCCCGGCACTAGAAGGTTCGCTCCAGCCCAAGGCGCGCCGCGGAAAAGCTCGCGATGACGTTACGCCAGCAATCCGTGGCGCATTCCGCCAGAGATGAGCGGTGGGCTGGCACGGCTTCCCGAGTTGCCTTGGTGCCCTGACTCACCAGAGGTATCTGCCGGCCAATCGACTCCGGCAGATCCTGACGTTTCGGAATTAGTGCAATCTCGCTGTCCTCCAGCGCCTGGATGACGGCATGTCCACGACCCGCCACGGCAAAACGCTCGCCGGGCTGCAGGAAATGGTCGGCGTAATCGCCGTCAAACGTCACCCACACGCCGCCACGCAAACACTCCAGCACCAGGCCTTCGGCCTGCTCGGTCGTGAAAACCTGGTGGTCCCGAAGCTGCACGCGCAATTGGCTGTTGTCCGGCACGTTCAAGTGTATTTTTCTCACGTATTTCTCCTTGGTCATCTTTGAAGACGAGACGACTTTTCTGTCTCAGTGATCGCACTTTATGCTTGACAAACTGCCGCTACAATCGATATCTTTTGACCTTTAATGTGAATATTTTTCATATTTAAGGTCATGCGAAAGCTGCCCCCGTTGAGCACCCTTCCCGTCCTTGAAGCGGCCGCGCGGCTTTCCAGCTTTTCGGCGGCAGCCGAGGAATTGCACGTGACCCACGGGGCGATCAGCCACCAGATACGCTCGCTGGAGGAATACCTTGGCGTACCGGTGTTTGCGCGCATAGGCCGGCGCGTTGAGCTCACACCCGAGGGCGCCGCCCTGGCGGAGCACGTGCGCACCGCACTGCAGCAGGTTGCCGACGCAGTGGAGGCGGTCAGTCCCGCCGCGCGCGAACACAAACTGGTGATCAGCGTGCTGCCGTCGTTCGCCAGCCGCTGGCTGATGCCACGGGTAGGCAGCTTTCTGGAAGCGCACCCCGAGTACCAGGTATCGGTGGAAGCCAACCAGGCACGCGCCAACTTCTTGACCGATGGTGTCGACGTCGCAATACGCTACGGCCAGGGACCCTGGCCAGGCCTGTATTCCCTGCATCTGGCTGGCGACAGCTACCTGCCGGTTTGCAGTCCAAGTTTTCGCGACGGGCGATTGCCGAAGAAGCCATCGCAACTCAAAGGCTTGCCCTTGTTCAGGCTGGAACCAGGCTATTGGGAAAAATGGTTTGCCGCAGCCGGCCTGGACCACACGCCTCCGCAGCAGGGGGTGATCTACAACGATGCCGCGCTTTTCCTGCAGCAGGCCATTGCCGGTGAAGGCATCGCACTCACCCGCCGCTCGCTGGTGGAAAGCGACCTCAGGACGGGCCGGCTGGTGAAACTGTTTGACATCGAAATCCCTTCGGAAAGCCGCTACTTCCTCGTTTGCCTTCAGCAGCACGCCAACAAGGCCAAGATCGTCGCGTTCCGCAACTGGCTGGTACAGCAGATCGACTGGAAGCAGCCCGCATGACCCCAGCGTCACGACGCCGGCGCGATCACTGCGCGCTTCTGCGACATCGGGTTGCGACGTTATCCACAAATGCCAGCGGCACCATTCGGCCACATTGCGGAATCAGCAAGGCGCGCCTCACGGCTTCGCTTGAGTCGAGCGTGATGTGCCACTATGCTTGGTAGGCGCTGATCAAATATTCCGGAACCCCGGCTACTTGTTCAGAGGTTCCCCAGGCCGTTCCATTGACCCTTGGCCCCATGTCCAACGTTCACCTGCTGGCGATCATCGTCGCGTATTTCCTGCTTCTGCTGGTACTGGCATGGGCAACCGGGCGTCACGCCACCAACGAGGCGTTCTTCATTGGCAATCGCAAGAGCAACTGGGCGTTGGTGGCGTTCGGCATGGTCGGCACATCGCTATCCGGCGTCACGTTCATCAGCGTGCCGGGAACGGTCGCCGGCAGCGGCTGGACCTACCTGCAGGTGGTGATCGGCAACTGGCTTGGCTTCACCATCGTGGCGCTGGTGCTGCTGCCTCTGTACTACCGGCTTCAACTGACATCAATTTACGACTATCTCGACCGGCGATTCGGTGTTGCAGCACACAAGACAGGAGCGTCGTTTTTCATTCTCTCGCGCACACTTGGTGCCACGGCACGCCTGTATCTGGTGGTCAATGTCCTGCATCTGCTGGTCGGCGAACCGGCCGGCGTGCCGTTCTTTGCCACCACCCTTGGCATCCTGCTCATGATCTGGCTCTATACCTTTCAGGGCGGCGTCAAGACCATCGTGTTCACCGATACCTTGCAGACAGCCTGCATGCTCGGCGGTCTGCTGATTTGCGTGAATTTCCTGGCTGACGCACTCGGCGGTAACTGGAGTGCGCTTTGGAAGATGCTCGAAGCCAGCCCCATGACAAACGTCTGGAACAACGATCCAAGCGCTGCGGCATTCTGGCTCAAGCAGGTACTGGGCGGTGCATTCATCGCCATCGCCATGACCGGTCTCGACCAGGAAATGATGCAGAAGAACATCAGCGTTCCCAACCTTCGGGATTCGCAGAAAAACATGTTTGTGTTCAGCGTCGTGCTGGTTTTCGTCAACCTGCTGTTCCTTGTGCTGGGCGCGCTGCTCAGCATGTTCGCCCAAGCGAAGGGCATCAGCGGGGCGGGAGATCAGCTATTCCCGACCATCGTCATGCAGCAGTTCCCGGCATGGGTGCAGATCGTGTTCTTCGTCGCGCTCATCTCGGCATTGTTTCCCAGTGCGGATGGTGCGCTGACCGCGCTGACGTCGTCATTCTGTATCGACATACTGGGCATTCAGCGCAGGACCGGTCTCGGCGACGCGGCGGCGAAGCGAATCCGGCAAGTCACTCACATCTCCTTTGCCTTGCTGTTCTTCCTTCTGGTGATGGTGTTTCGCTGGCTCAATGACCAATCCATCATCGGTACAATTCTGGTTGTGGCCGGCTATACGTATGGACCGCTGCTTGGCCTGTTCTGCTTCGGTTTGTTCACGCGGCGCAGTCTTTCCAGCGGCAGCGCGATCGTGACCGCTGCCCTGGCGGCCCCACTCATCAGTTTCCTGCTGCAGAAGTTTCTTGCCGCGCGCCCCGGCGGCTACCAGATAGGCATTGAGCTGCTCGTGCTCAATGGTGCACTCACCTACCTTTTCCTGTGGCTGGCGTCGTCGCCTGCCGCGGAGACCGATCCTGCCAGAGTTGGCGCGAAAGGAGTCATGCCGTGACGTTCCACATGTTCCTGGACCAGCAGCACGAGTGGCGCTGGATTCTGCTGGCCGACAACGGCAAGAAGATCGCCGAATCCGGCGAGAGCTATCACAACGAAAAGGACTGCCTGGACGCCATTACGCTGGTCATGGCAACCTCCCACACAACGCCGGTGAAGTTTCTTTGAATCCCGCCGCCACGCTTCCTGGCGACTAGGGCGCCGCACCGGCCGCCGCGCGCCGCTTGGCTTCTGCAAGACCTTTGCTGAGGCGATCGAGGAACAAGTCCTGGTCCACTTTGCCGGTTTTGGCGAGGTGCTCCTGGAATTTCACGATCATGTCGTAGATCTCTTCGATCGAATTGCAGGCCTCGATCTTGGGTTGTAACCGCGCCGCTGTTTCCCCGAACAAATGACGCGCCTCGGCCACCAGCAACCGCTTGGCGATCGACACCTCATCGACGGCAACGGTCCCCAGCTGCGGGGGCTTCGTGGCGACGGCCGGCCCGGACAGCTCGATCTTTTCCGGCTCGGCAACGAGCAATGGCGCAGTCGCCCGGGCGGCGGCAGGGGCCGTTTCCGGCGTGCCGGTTGCGAAGCCGGCCGCCAGCAGTTGGCCGAGCAGCGCGTGGACATTGACCACGTCGTCCGAGATGGCGATCAGGTGCTCGACCGAACGCAGGCCGTCAATACGCTCCAGGACATTGAAATCATCGCCGTCGAGAAGCTTTTCCGCGAGCGCGCGCCGACCCTTCTCTGTCTGGTGCAATGCGGTATCGGCAATTCGCGCCATGTCGAGAAGTGCCTTGCTGATTTTTGCAGTGCGCGGATCCATGCCTGACCAGATCGGGAATGTGGCGCGACGAATGTCGTGCCGGGTTGTTAACTGTCGGCCTCACTATATGCGCAAGCCTGCTTCCGCTCAATGATCGGTGGCATACATGGGCGATTTACCGGCGTATGGCTGGCGCGAAATATTCTGCCTCGCAATTACTGATCTGCGTCGCTCGCCGCTACCTGCAGCCGGCGAACTGCGCGCCACATTCGCAAGCGTTTTTTTGCCGGGCGCCGGCAACAGGTTTCAAATTGGCGGATTGATGCGAATCGACGCGCCAAAATCGTAATAGACAATGGTCGATGTCGACATGCTGCTGAAGCCCAGTGCCTGTCCGCGGCTTTCCGATTCCACCTTTCGCGGCATGCCGCCGCCATCCACCCACAGCTTGCTCCATGCGCCGCCGCTGACCAGGCCGCCGGCAATTTTCGCGCTGCTGTAGTAGCGGTAGATGCTCATCGGCTTGCCATCGACCAATTCCTTGCCCAGCGAAGCTGCACCGCGCACGCTGCTTTCCAGCAAAGCCGGATCCTTGCGGTACTGCTCGATGATGTTGCCGAAATTGAGCGGCAGTTTCTGCCACTTGCCGTCAACCTTCATGTACGCCGTCCCGGCGACATAAATCTGCTCGACCTGTTCCGACACCATGTGGAAACGGTCGGGCTGTACAAACGACGCCGTTGAGGTTGTGGTCTTGCCGTCCGACACCGAGGTCATGCGCGAGCGCCAGGTCTTCTGCTCGGCGAGCTTCATATAGGCCTGCCGGATTGCCGCCAGTGCCGCCGGATCGTTGGGCCCGGCCACCTCCTGCGGTGGCGCCGTCGCGCAACCCGCGAGCACGACGAGGCAAACGGCGAGGGCCCCGGCTGCGCGGGAACTGGCTGCTGAAAATACGTTCATGGCATGGATCTCCAAAGTGGGCATTCACGGGTACGGCTGACGAAGTTTAGCGCCTGCCGTGCCGCATGGGCAGGGTGGTATCGCATTCGAGGGAACCTGGCGGCAGGTGGCGGCGCCATTGCGCAATTTGCTCGATAATCGGCGCCATGAGACCCGCGCTGCGCATCCTCCTGACTGTTCTGGCCGCGTGCGCGGGGCTGGCGATTTTGGTGCTCGCATACGTCTACATTGCGTCGGAATACCAACTTCGCCGCCAGTACCAGGCGCCGCTGGTCAATCTGGCTTTGCCCACCGACGCGGCGTCGATCACCGAGGGGAAGCGTCTTGCACGACTGCGCGGCTGCTACGGCGGTTGCCATGGCAAGACCCTGGAAGGCAGGGTGTGGGAAGACAGTCTGCTCGCCGGACGCGTGGTCGCGCCGGACCTTACCCGTGTTGCGCGTGAACTCCAGCCGGATGCCATGGCGCGCACCGTGCGTGAAGGCGTGCGCGCCAATGGCGAAAGCGTGTGGGACATGCCTTCGAACATGATGTTTCATCTTGGCGATGAAGACATGGCCCGCATCATCGCCTTCATTCGCAGCGAAACGGCGCTGAACGGGCTGCAGCGCGAGCTCGCCTACGGCCCGCTGCAACGCTGGGAAATTGTCCGCAGAAATTTCCTTTCCATACGCGAAGAGATCGAAAAGCTTGGCCGACCTGAGCGCATGCCGGATCGCGCCAATCCGGTTGACTTCGGACGCTATCTGGCGCGCACCGTCTGCAGCGAGTGCCATGGTCCGAATTTTCAGGGCCAGGACGGTTCGCCGAACCTGCACGTGATGGCGCAAGCCTATACATCGGAGCACTTCGCCACACTCATGCGCACCGGCATCGCGGTGGGCAATCGCAAGCTGGGGCTGATGTCCCAGGTCGCGTTAAGTCGTTTTGCGTATTTTTCGGACGAGGAAGTGGCGGCGGTGTACGCGTTCCTGCGGTCCCGGCCCGGGTAGCGCGTACCATGGTGCCTGCCCCGCGCGGAACTGCTAACGCGCCAAACGCCGAGAACTGACATGAACCACCACCTGAGCCGGGACGAATTCGACGCACTTGAGGAAGTAAAGCGGCTGGCAAAATCGGCCAAGCCCAGCGCCTGCGTGGCGCGCAATGCCAAGCACCTGTGCGGAATCAAGCTGCTCATCCATCGCAAGGATGGCAGTTACGCGCTCACCGAAAAAGGCAGCGAAGCACTGTTCATGAACCACTGCATAAACGGCCTGCGCGCCATCGCCGCCGATCCGGCCACAAAGCTGGACGCGGCAGTCGCCGCTTTCCTGGGCCGCAAGGGCCATATCGCTGCGAACGCGAGCGGCTTCGAGATTACCGCCAAGGGTCGGGAGTGCCTGGTGGATATCGCAAACAATCCGGGTTGAGCAACCAATCTTCAGCGCGCCGGTCAGCGACCGGAATGCCCGCGTCGCGCCGGCGCTGCGGTCACTAGAGGTACGGCGCCACCTTCTCCTCCACCCGCTTCGGATCCGCCTTCACCAGGTCGCGCAGGATGGCGGTGTGGCCGGCGCCGGCAATCACCACCACACGCTCACCCGGGGCAGCGTGAAGCTGCACATTGGCATACATGCGGAAATTTCGCTGCCACCATTGCGCCGCCGCGTCGGCGCCGACAAACTTGCGCTGGCTGGCGCCGACGTCGTTTAGCATCAGGTAGAAACTCTTGTTGAGATTGTCGTCTTGCGGCGAATTGCTTTTGCGCAGAAGGTCCCGCAGGCTCATGGTGCGGTGCTCGTGCTGGAAACGCCTGGACAATGCGGCAATCAGTTCTTCCACTTCCTTCATGGTCGCGGGCGCGTCCTTCGCTAGGTATTCCCACAGCGCGCCATCGGACGGCGAGTCGCGTTCGTCGAAGCCATGCACGCGCTTGAGTCCGGCCAGCTTGGCAATGCGAAAGCCCAGCTGGTAGATCTCGTTCAACTTCAGTTCGTACCTGCCCGCGAGGTAATCCGCATAGCGCTGGTTGATGAGTTCGTCACTCTGCTGCGGATATTCGAGGAGCACCTTGGTCGGCTTAAAGGCCGCAATGCGCGTCGACAAGGCCTGCAGGTAAGCCTGCTCCTTTGCCTGCATGACGTCGATCGGCGTGAACTTGACCGCGTCGAGCCCGGGGTTGTCGAAGTGGAACAAGCCCAGCAGCATTACCTTGGCGGGCTTCTCCGCGGAAGTTCCCGGTTGTGGATCGGCGCTGGCGTGGCAGGTGACCAGCAAAGCGAAAATCAAAGCGACGAGACGCGACGGCCAGACGGGCATGTTCAGACTCCATGAGAAGCCGGGCAGGCGCCCGGCATTCCCGCTTGGACGCGCGCCGGCATCCTCGCGGATTTGATCCGGCGGGTGGATGACAGTCAGCGGCAAAACTCTAGCACTGGCGAGGCTCCCAGGCCAAAAAGCCGCCAGCAGGCGCGCCAATGCTTGAGTTTGGCCATTGAGTCCGCCAACAAAAAAACGTTGAGTCGGTCGCGGTGGTGGGTTAGCGTAGGGCTCAAATCGAATCCTGCCGTGGGGAAACAATGAAGCCATTTGTTCGCAAATTGGTGCTGCTGATCGCGACATGGTCAAGCTGCGCGACACTCTCACATGAAGCTGCGCCTGTGCCGCCGGGTGCCAATGCGGCGCCGCCGGCCCCTGCGGTCGATCGCGGCAAACCGACAAAGACGACCTTCGCGAAGCGTGCCGGCCAGGCCACTGGCAAAGTCATCTACCGTGGCGTCACGCTCATCAGTGCGGCCGACGGCGCAACGGCTGCCCCCAGACCCGGAATAGCCATCGTCGTTGACGGCGAGCGCATCCAGTCGATCGTTCCGGTTGCGCAACTCACTGCCGCCGACAGCCAGGGCGCCGAGGTCGTCGAGGCAAACAACCTGTTCGCCATGCCCGGGCTAATCGATTCACATGTGCATTACGCCACCTGGCCGGCGCGCGCGCTGGCCGAAGCCGAGCTCCGGCGCAATCTCTACGGCGGCGTGACCGGCGTGCGCGACATGGCCGGCGATGCACGCGCCCTGGCCGACCTGTCGCGCGCAGCCCTGATCAATGAAATTCCGTCGCCGGATATCTATTACGGCGCGCTGGTGGCAGGTCCGAGTTTCTTCGAGGACCCACGTACCCAGTCCTCATCGCTGGGGCTGAAATCGGGTGACGTACCCTGGCTGTATGCGGTCACGGAGAAATCCGATCTGGCTGCCGTGATCGCGCAGGCACGCGGCACTGGCGCCACCGGCCTGAAAATCTACGCCAACCTGCCCGGCGAACTGGTGCGCAACCTGATCAGCGCAGCCAGGCAGCGCGGCTTCCCGGTGTGGACCCACCAGCAGGTTTATCCGGCTACGCCCTATGATTCACTCGGTGCCACGTCGGTATCGCATGTCTGCATGGTTGCCCGCTACATCCGTGAGCCGGACAAGCAAAGCTATGGGCATAGTAAGGAGCCTTCCTACGCGGAGCTCACTGCGGCCGATCCCGGCATCGTGAACTACATCGCCGCCATGGCCCGATCCGGCACGATGATGGACGCCACGCTGGGCGTGTATCAGCCACAGAAAAATCCGGACGGCACACCCAAGCCCTCCACGCGTTGCCCGATCGCGCTGGCCGGCGGCATCACGCGCGCCATGCACGCCGCCGGCGTACCGATCCTGGCCGGCACCGACGCCGACGCCGGTGAGAACAATCCCTGGCCGGCGCTGCACGCCGAGCTGGAGGCGCTGGTACAGCATGGCGGCCTCACGCCATATGAAGCCATCGTCGCCGCCACGCGCAATGCCGCCACCGCGCTCGGCAAGGCCGGCGACTTCGGCACACTGGCGCCCGGCAAATATGCCAGCATGGTGCTGCTGAAGAGCGACCCGACCGCTGACATCAGGAATGTGCAATCGATCGTCATGACCATCAAGCGCGGCAATCGATTCCCGCGTGAAGGCTACCAGCACAGGGCCATTCCGGTGCAGCCGGATTTTTAGCGCAAGCCGAGCTTCGGTCCAATTCACCGGCCGAATGCCAAAACGCAAACGGCGGACCGAAGTCCGCCGTTTTGCCGTTTGTGTTGGCCCCGGTTCGGGCGAGCGCCTGGATCAGTAGCGGTTGCCGCCACGACGGTCGTGGTAACCGTGACGCGACGACGCGTAATGACTGTGGCGCGGCGCAGAGTAGCGCCCCACGTATGGCGGCGCGCGATAGCCGCCATAGACCACCGGATACGAATAAACCGCCGGTTGAACGTAGACCACGCGCGGCTCGTCATAGCGCACGTAAGCCGGCTCGTTGTACGGTTGGTAGATCGGCTGTGCATAGGTCACGGTCGGCCCGTAATACACCGGGGTCGGTTCATAGGCTGGCGCGTAGCGGGGCTCATACCGCACCACTTCGCGCGCATATCGGGTTTGCCCGCGACGATCGACGTTATCGTCCACCGCGCTGCCGATCACGGTACCGATGATGGCGCCTGCCACGGCGCCGTGTGCGCCGCCAAAATGGCTGCCCACAATTGCGCCCTCGACCGCGCCGACCACGGCACCGTCAGCAGCATGTGCCTGCGTACCGATCAACACGGCGCCAGACGTCAGGATTGCCATCGCGAGTTTATTCATGTGTCTCTCCTTCGACAGGGATCAGGCCAGTGTATGCCTGTCGGAATGCCCTGTTTCGCGTTTTTTCCGTCGGCTTCACCGGTATCGAAATTTGCGACCGGCAGGTGCATGAAACGCTCGCCGCGCCCCTCCAGCCGGCGGAAATCGCCCGCCCGACACGCAATTCAGCACAGTAGTTTGCATTTCGCACGCTACTTTCGCCATTTGGTCGCAATCCGTTTGAGCCCCTTGTGGTGGGGTCGTAAAGTTCGCTCATCAACAACGCAGCACCCACCACCGACCACAAGGAGCCACACATGAACACCATCAATACCCGCAGCAACAAAGACAACATCGCCAGCGCCTCAACAGCAATGCTGCTGAAGCCGCACCGAAGGCTGCCGTACAAAAATTGGACACCATCGTCGTCACCGCCACGCGCATCGTGCCGGCCGTGAAGCTCGAAACGATGGTCGTCACTGCACCGCGCGCAACCAGCCAAGCCTGAACACATGTCCTGGTTGGTCGGACTCACGGTGGAGTCACAGCAGTAACCGGTAGTACATTTGCAGCACAAGAAAAGGCGGACTTCGGTCCGCCTTTTTGCTTTCAAACGCCAAGGTTGGCCCCGAACGCATCCGCCGGCACCCAGCCTGCGTAGTGCGCGTGCCGGCGACATCAAATCTCCTGCCGGTTATGATTTCACTGAAAACTGGGAGGTGCCGCCATGAGCGTCGAAGAGATCATTGTTGCGATGGTTCCGGTCGCATTCATTGTCATGCTGGTGATAGAGCTGATCTGGCCGGCCCGCAAGTTTCCGAAAGTCCGCCGCTGGCACTGGATCGGCATCGGCCTGTTTTTCTACGGCGCGATCATGAATACCGTCCTGCCGCTGCTGATACCCGAGGACTGGCTGCGCGAGCACCGACTTTTCAACCTGTCTGCGGTCGGCGTGCTGCTCAGTGTGCTCATCGGCCACATGATCATCACCTTCGTCACCTTTGCCTGGCATCGCGCCAGCCATGAATTCAACCCGCTGTGGCGCGGATTTCACCAGCTGCATCACTCGCCGCGCCACCTCAATATCTATGCCGCCAACTGCAGCCATCCGACCGATCTGGTGATGTACATACTGCTGCCGGTGTTGACGGCGCTGTTCATACTCGGCGTCGACCCGCTGGCTGCGGCCATTCTCGGCAATCTCGGCGCCTTCAACGCTTTTTTCCAGCACTGGAACGTGCGAACTCCCCCATGGATCGGCTACCTGTTTCAGCGTCCGGAGGCACACTGCATTCACCATCAGCGTGGCCTGCACCGCTATAACTACAGCGACTTCCCTCTGTGGGACATGCTGTTTGGCACTTTTCGAAACCCGAAGACCTGGGAAGGCGAAACGGGTTTCGACGAACCGGCCGATATGCGCTTTGGTGCGATGTTGGCTTTTGCCGACGTCAATGCGCCGAAGCTCGGCGAAAAGACCTTTGGGCAAGCGCCAGGCAGCGCGCCAATAGCCTAGATTCCGGCAGTCATTGCCGGTGAGCGCGATCCAATTCGTCAGTCAAAACCGCGTTCCGCGCGCCACTTTCAGCGATTGGTCGCAATCCGTTTGAGCCCCTTGTGGTGGGGTCGTAAAGTTCGCTCATCAACAACGCAGCACCCACCACCGACCACAAGGAGCCACACATGAACACCATCAATACCCGCAGCAACAAAGACAACATCGCCAGCGCCACCATCCTCGCCGTCAGCCTGCTGTTCGTCGCCGGCGGACTGTTCAACAGCAATGCTGCTGAAGCCGCACCGAAGGCTGCCGTACAGAAACTGGACGTCATCGTCGTCACCGCCCCCCGCATCGCGCCGGCGGTAAAACTCGAAACGATGGTGGTGACCGCACCGCGCGCAACCAGCCAAGCCTGAACACATTTCCTGGTTGGTCGGACTCACGGTGGAGTCACAGCAGTAACCGGTAGTACATTTGCAGCACAAGAAAAGGCGGACTTCGGTCCGCCTTTTTCATTTGGAGTGCCCGCAGCCCGCGCGAATCGCGCTACTTCGCGACCAGCTCCGCCACCGCGGCATCAACTTCGCGTTCGACAAGCCGATTAACCAGCCGAACCTTGTCCGCGGAAGACAGCGCATTCCACGGCTCGCCGATATCCCGCTCCGCCCCTCCCGCGCCGGCCATGAACGAGCCCGTCATGTTCTTGCGGCCGCGAATGGCACCGGAGGGAAAGTCAGCAAGCATCACGCTGATGTAGGCGTAGGGGGCGATGAATCCCTGGCCGATCCGGTAGGTTCCGGTATCTTCGTCCAGGGTGCGCGTCGCCCACGTGCCATCCACGTAAAAACCCAGGCCTTCGAGCTTGCCGGCACCGTCACGGGTGCCCGTGGCAAATTTGAACAAGGCATCGTCACGATGCTTCAGGATCAATATCAGCCGGGTTGCACCTTGTGCACGGACCGCATCGCGAATGGCGTCCGGCATCGTCAGCACACCGTTGTCGTCGACAAACAGGCTTCGCTGCTTGTCGAACAGCGTCGCGCTGCGCGTATTGATGGCGGCCAGCTCCGCCTTGGGCTGGGCCCGCGCGATCGCCTTCGCAGCAGCCGTCACGGCAGAATTGTCGAATACCGGTTCGGCGATCGGCACCATGTCGCGCAGGTTGTTGTTGATGTGTGTCCCTGTCTGGGTACGCCGGACGATGATGTCGAGTCGGTCGCCGACCAGCGAAAGAATCGCATAGACCGGGACTGGCGCAGCGGCGCGCGGCGTGCCGCCCGGTGCCGGCGCCGCGCTGCTGGCGAACACGGTGGCGGCAAGAAGGCTGACCGAAAGCCTGCAAATCCATTTATGCATGCACAACTCCCATGGTGGTGACCGGGACCAATCAGCGAAGCGCACGCCCGGTCGGAATCGAAACATAGCGCGAAACCGCGCTGGACGACCGCGCCACGACACACGCGGACAGATCTTGGGTGCAGCCGGCGCTACGCTTCCCACTTCTTCAGGTTCAGAAACTCACGCCGATTGCGCGGGCCGTAGGTCACAAAGCTGGGATCGGGCCGCTCGCGATACTCTTCGCGTTCGCGCGCCACCCTGTCGCTGCGAACATGTTGCTTCAGCACCTCATCCGTCACCGGATAGATCTTGAGTGCATTCAGGCCGAACACCTTGGCGCGCAAGGCCGGCGTCATTTGCGGGTAGCCGTATTTGTCGCGGAACGCAGGGGCAATCTGAAAGGAGCGAAATGCCTGAATCTGGTCCTGCGGCGAGCCATACCAGATCGAATCGGTTCCCCACAACACATTATCCGGCCCACAGTACTTGAACAACTTGCCGAGCGCGTGCGCCGCCGAGTCCGGATCACGCATCAACAGTCGCCAGGTTGAACCCAGTTCAGCATAGACATTGCTTCCCGGCTTCACGTTGTTCTTGATGAGACTGGTCACCAGCGCGTCGATGCCATCGATACGCTTCTCGTCGTACGGCCCCTCCACGGAATCGGTCACGAAGCCGGAGTGATAGATCAGGAAATTCACGTGTGGGTAGCGCTTGGCAATTCGGCCGATGTCCTCGCAGGTGGAATGCTGATAAGACTTCTTGCCGAAGGCGAGCCCCTTGTGCACGGCGATGTTGCGAATGCCCAGCTTCACGGCCTTGTCGATGAACTTGATGCCCACCTCGTCGTCGAGGAAAAAACCGTTGCCGTCCGGCCCCCACTGCGTATAGGTCTTCCACGCGGCAATCTTGTAACGCGCCGCAAGTTCATCCATGGCCTCGATGTCGCCCGGCGAGTTCGGGTTCACCCGGCCGTGGATATAGAGCCGGTGTGTGCCATCGAGCTTTTCGACGATGCGCGAGGTGGCGAATGCCTCCTCGATGGTGAGTGGTTCGTCGAGTCGCCTGGACGGCACAAACGACAGCACCATCAGGTCGGTGTCGGAATCCATGAACACGTCCTTGATGAATTCGTCCTGGCCGATGCACTGCAGGTAGTCCAGGTCGCCCTTGCCCTTTCCCGGCGCGCAGCTGCCATCGGCGGCGGTCTTGGGCATACGCAGCGGTCGCGCGGTCGGTGGCAGGCGGCGTATCCACGCGCCGGTCGGGTTCACGAAATGGCCTTGAACATCAAAGATGAACTCGTTGCCATCCAGCGCAGACCGGGCCGCCACCTGGTCCAGTGCCGCGGTCTTGTCGATCTCGAAAAATCCGCCGCGCTTGCCGGCCTGCGCGTAGGCCGCATTCATGCCGAGCAATGAGCCGGCCACACCACAGGCCGAGACCATGAAGCTGCGGCGATCCACGCCGAGTTTTTTCGCGCTGGCCGTGGCCGTTTCGTGCGCGAGATGATTGGCGTGGTGATGCACCGGGGCCAATGGCAGCGGCTGGTACTCCCCGTTGGAGGTGGAGTCGAGCTTGACCGGCAGGCGCAGGCCTTCGGGGTCGTGGCGGGATGTCATTGGCGGCCTCCTGAAGTTCGAGCGCTGAGTCTAGGCGATTTGCGCCGGCCCTGCAGTTGCCCGCCGGCAGGTGCGTCCGACCCGATGCGCAGGTGCGGAGTCTTACGGGCGGGTGGCGATACAAACCCTGCGGTTATGCGTAGAGTGCTACTTCGAGTCGTGGGGCAGTCGGGCCACACCTTGGCCAGATTGATGCCGCGAACACCACAGGAGGAACGATTCATGACAACAGGAACAGTGCGGTTGCACCGCGTATTGCGCGCCAAACCGGAACGCGTCTATCGCGCCTTTCTGGACGCCGCGGCGCTTGCCAAATGGCTGCCGCCCTTCGGCTTCACCTGCACCGTTCATCACATCGACGCGAAGGTGGGGGGCACGTTCAAGATGGCGTTCACCAACTTCACCACCGGCAACGGTCATTCGTTTGGCGGCGAGTATCTCGAGCTGGTGCCCAATGAAAAGATCCGCTACACCGACCGTTTCGACGATCCCAACCTGCCCGGCGCCATGGAATGCGCGGTGACACTGCGAGCAGTGCTGTGCGGCACCGAGCTCAGCGTGGTGCAGTCGGGCATCCCGGCGATGATTCCGACCGAGATGTGTTACCTCGGCTGGCAGGAGTCACTGACGCAACTCGCCCAATTGGTGGAACCGGACATTCCGGATCAGTAGTGCACCGGGCGCAAGCCAAACCCGCGGCACCCGCTGCGCCCCGCACGCCGTCATCGCGGCCTTGGTGCCCGACCCGGTGCTGCCATCGTTCACCGTCGCCCACGCTTAACGCCTGAGCTAAAAAATGCCAAACTCCAGCACTGGCGCGGCTTTCGGGCTGAAAAGCCGCCAGACACCGCGCCAGTGCTTGAGTTTGCTCATCGCGTGAATCCAGAAAGGCAAAGGAGACACGCTGACTGCGCGCTGCGTCAGAAAAGCGGGCAACGACACGCAAAAGAAAAACGGCGGACCAAAGTCCGCCGTTGCCACGTCATGAAGTCAGTTTCTGAAAGAAATCATTGCGGTCGGATCCATCGAACTGCCCGGTGAGCACAATACCTCGTTAGATTAGAGATCACTCTTTGCTTTACCCACAGCCGACTTGTTTCTTGACTCTAGAAAACTGGTGGAAGAAAGACGCACTACCATTTCTCGAATATTCCCGTATGGCGACTTCACCTGTAGAAACGCTTCGGGTCTTCCCCAAGTCATTGTGACCTGCTTGGCCCTCAGGCCGCCCTGAGTCTTGAACTCTGTCTCGTCGGTTTTTTCAGCCTTACCAAATTTCTCCGTAAGCGCCTGCATCGCCTTTGTTGCTACGGCCGAATCAAGGTAGACGCTTATTGCTCCCAATTTTCCGCCATCGCGAAAGTCTAGAACCCATTTTTCCACGGAGCTATCCGCAAAAGTTCGCATCGACGCAACTGCATGTTTGCCTGGGATCATGCACAGTTCTATAGGGGGACATCGAAAATCAACGTGCAAGGTAGCCACTTGATCCATCGTCATCCCGAGCTTAATTCCCTTTATGTCGAGTTCTTGGCCTTTGGCAGGCGTTATCACCAAAACTGCAACGATTCCACCCATAAGCAAAGGAACGTTCATTTTGCCCCTCCTTGGACTTCAATTCGCATTGAAAATGGATAACTTGAACTCTGATCGTCGATGGGCGCGTGTACTCGCAATTCCGCCCCAGACCAGATCTGACTACCGCGCTTCCAGCGCTCGCCCCATACACCAAGCAAGGAGTTGGCGAACAAAGCATAACCGCATGAGTGAGGCGCCAAAGGTCGAAAATCAATTTGTACGGCCGCCGCCCGTGGCATGAATCGCCTTTTGTCGTGCGCTTGTAATTCGCCGACGAACTAGTGCGCCTCCTCCCAATTCCTCCCCACCCCCGGCTCCGCCACCAGCGGCACGTCCAGCTTCGCCACGCCGGCCATCAGTTCCGGCACCTTTGCCTTCACGCGGTCGAGTTCTGATTCCGGCACTTCCAACACCAGTTCGTCGTGCACCTGCATGATCATGCGCGTGGCGAGCTTTTCGGTTTCCAACCAGCCCTGCACGGCGATCATGGCGAGCTTGATGAGATCGGCGGCGGTGCCTTGCATGGGGGCATTGATGGCTGCGCGCTCTGCCCCCTGGCGGCGGCCCTGGTTGCCGCTCTTGATGTCGGGCAGCCACAGGCGGCGGCCGAACACGGTTTCGACGTAGCCGTTTTCATGCGCCTCGGTGCGGGTGCGGTCCATGTAGGCTTTCACGCCGGGGTAGCGCGCGAAGTAGCGGTCGATGTAGCTCGCTGCCGCGGCGCGCTCAATGCCGAGGTTGCTCGCGAGGCCGAAGGCGCTCATGCCGTAAATAAGGCCGAAGTTGATCACCTTGGCGTAGCGCCGTTGCTCGCTGGTGACGTCCGGCAATGCAACGCCGAACACTTCGGCGGCGGTGGCCTGATGCACGTCGCGGCCTTCGGCAAAGGCGGTGAGCAGCCCTTTGTCGCCGGAGAGGTGCGCCATGATGCGCAGTTCGATCTGCGAGTAGTCGGCCGACACAATCACGCTGCCGGGCGGCGCGATGAAGGCCTCACGGATGCGGCGGCCCTCGGCTGTGCGCACCGGGATGTTTTGCAGGTTCGGGTCGTTGGACGACAGGCGGCCGGTGACGGCCACGGCCTGCCCGTAGTTGGTGTGAACGCGCCCGGTTTTCGCGTTCACCATCTTCGGCAGCTTGTCGGTGTAGGTGCTCTTCAACTTCGACACGCTGCGGTATTCGAGAATGGTCTTGGGCAGCGGGTAGTCCTCGGCTAGCTTGGTCAGCACTTCCTCGTCCGTGCTGGGTGCGCCACCCGGCGTTTTCTTGATGACCGGCAGCTTCATGCGGTCGAAGAAAATTTCGCCCAGCTGCTTGGGCGAGCCGAGGTTGAAAGGCTGGCCGGCGAGTTCATGCGCTTTCGTTTCCAGCTCCAGCATCTTCTGGCCGAGTTCGCCGCTTTGCTTGTCCAGCAGCGCCGCATCGATCAGCACGCCGTTGCGCTCGATGGTCAGGAGCACATGCGTGGTCGGCATTTCGATGTTCTCGTACACAAACTTCAGCTTGTCATCGCCCGCGACTTGCGGATACAGCGCTTCGTGCAGCTGAAGCGTGACGTCGGAGTCCTCGGCCGAATATTTAGTGGCGACCTCAATGGAGACCTGATCAAAACTGATCTGCGACGCGCCCTTGCCGGCGACGTCCTCAAACGCGATGGTGTCGGTGGCGTTGAGATGACGCGTGGCCAGCGAGGTCATGTCGTGGCGGTGGTGGCTTTCCAGCACGTACGACTGCAGCAGGGTGTCGTGCTGGTAACCTTGAATCCGAATGCCGTGGTTGGCGAATACGTGGAGGTCGTACTTGATGTTCTGGCCGAGCTTCTTTTTGCTACCGTCTTCCAGCCATGGGCGCAGCCTGGCGATGCAGGTGTCGAAGTTCAGCTGATCGGGTGCGCCGGGGTAGATGTGGTTCAGCGGCAGATAGGCTGCTTCACCGGCCACACAGGCAAAGGAAAGGCCGACGATTCGCGCGCTCATCGGGTCGAGGCTGGTGGTTTCGGTGTCGAGGGCGACGAGTTCGGTGGCGTTGAGCTTGGCAATCCACGCATCGAGCTGCGCGTCGGTGAGGATGCATTCGTAGTTGCGGGTGGCGTTGAAGGTGTGGGCAGGGTAAATCCCCCCCGGCCCCCCTTTAGGAAAGGGGGGGGATCCAGCCTGCGAGGCGCTTGCGTGTTCCGAATCCGCTCCTCCCTTTCCTAAAGGGAGGCCGGGAGGGATTTGACCCGCCGACCACCGCGACGCATTCGAGTCCTTCGCCGCCTGCTTGAACAAGCCGTCGCCCGCAGACTCGGCCACCGGCCCCGCGCCCTTGTGCAAGGCCGCGCGCATGCCCCTGAAGCCGAAGTGCTCGTACAGCTTGTCAAGCCGCGCGATGTCACGCGCCTTGTGATCGATGGTGTCGAAATCGAACGGCAGCGGCACGTCGCACTTCACCGTGACCAGCGTGCGGCCGGTAGGCAACCAGTCCAGCGCTTTGCGCAGGTTCTCGCCGACTACACCCTTGATGTTGGGCGCGTTGGCGATGATGTTGTCGAGCGAGCCGTACTCGGCAATCCACTTGGCCGCGGTCTTCGGACCAACCTTTTCCACGCCGGGAACGTTGTCCACGGTATCGCCCATCAGCGCCAGGTAATCGATGATGCGATTGGGCGGTACGCCGAATTTTTCGGTGATGCCTTGCACGCCCAGCTTTTCGTTGGACATGGTGTTGTACCAGAGCACGCCCTCCTCGACGAGCTGTGCAAGGTCCTTGTCGCCGGTGGAGATGATGGTTTCCACACCGCGCGACACGGCGTGTTTCGTGAGCGTGCCGATGACGTCGTCGGCTTCCATGCCGGCCACCTCGATGCACGGCCAGCCCAATGCCTCCGCCACTTCGCGGATGTGGCCGATCTGGTGGGCCAGCTCCTCGGGCATTTTTTCGCGGTTGGCTTTGTACTCGGGATAGATGTCGTCGCGAAAGGTTTTGCCCCGGGGGTCAAAAACGCAGGCGCTATAATCGGCCGGATATTCCTCACGCAATTTGTTGAGCATATTGGCCACGCCGAAGATCGCGCCGGTGGGCTCGCCCGCCGGGGAACGGAAGTCCGGCATGGCGTGAAACGCGCGATAGAAATAGCTCGAAATATCGACGAGCAACAAACGCGGACGCTGGCTGGTGTTTTCGGCAGTGCTCATGCGAGAAAGTGCCTGTTCTGGGTATGGAAAAGAAAGAAAAGCTGGTCGAACTGAAGACCGGTAGCGCCTTCGGCAAGTCGCCGGGGCCGAAGATTCCGCAGATGGCGGATCCCGAGTTGCAAAAGCAGTCGCTGACGGCGGCGCGCGACTCGTGGTGGATGTTCAACATTATCGCTGAAATGGTTACGGCGGCTGACCGCCTGACCGCGGTGGCGCCGGCGGTGGCCATCTTCGGCAGCGCGCGCCTCAAGGAAGGCCACCCGTATTACGCCCTCACCGAGGAAATCGCGCTGAAGCTTTCCAACTCGGGCTTTTCGGTGGTCTCCGGCGGCGGCCCCGGCATCATGGAAGCGGCCAACAAGGGCGCGTCGTCCGGCAAGAGTCCCAGTGTGGGACTCAACATCCTGTTGCCGTTTGAGCAGGGCGGCAACGGCTTCCAGGACGTGTCGCTGACGTTCCAGCACTTCTTCGCGCGCAAGGTGATGTTCGTAAAGCACGCCGGCGCTTACGTGGTGATGCCCGGCGGCTTCGGTACGCTGGATGAACTTACCGAGGCACTGACGCTGATCCAGACCGGCAAGATCAGAAAGATTCCGGTGATCCTCGTCGGCAGCGAATTCTGGAAAGGCCTGGTGGACTGGTTCAAGACCACGCTGGTGAACGAAAAAGTCATCAACGCGTCCGACGTGGATATCTTCAAGGTCATTGACGATCCGCAAGGTGTCGTCGATGCGATATTCGAACATTATGCTAATCGCAGCTTCATGCCCAACGAGGGCGAGAAGGCGCTGGAGATGAGTCTCTAGCGTTCCCTCGCGCGCCACACTTCGCACCGCCGTCAACTCTCTTGAAAGCTCCACCATGCGCTCGCTGATCATCCTCGCCACCATTGCCACATTTGCCTTTGATGCCGCCGCACAAAGCCCGGAACGTCCGAAGCCCAAGGGTACGGAAGTGGTGGATACCGTCGCCTCGCCGGCAAAGGTGAAAAGCGGCCAGGCCCTGCCCAAGGACACGGTGCGCGTGCCGGAAGTGACAGTGCGCAAGGTCGGCGACGACACCATCGAAGAACACCGCGTAAAGGGCAAGCTGTACAAGCAGTACGTGCGACCCGCTAAAGGCCCGGCGTACACGCTGATCGACGAAAAGGGCGATGGCAAATTCACCCGCATGGATGGCCCGGACCTGAAGTACGCGGTGCCGATGTGGGTGCTGATCGAGTGGAAGTAAACTGATTGCGGTAAGCTCGCCATCCGCATTCTGTTCATACGCGCCAAGTACCCGCCAGCGCGGGGTCGCGCGAGGTTCAACGCAACGCCCCCTTTTCCACGACGCCCGCCCCGCGGGACTGCGCCGCCATGAGTGTTTTTACCCCTGTCACCGTCGATGAAGCCCGCGCCTTCGTGGCGCCGTATCACGTCGGCGACATCATCGACTTCCAGAACATTGCAGCGGGCGTGGAGAATTCGAATTTCTTCGTCACCACCACCCAGGGTCGTTACGTCCTGACCATTTTCGAAAAGATTCCGCGAAAGGATCTGGATTTCTACATGGGCCTGATGACCCATCTGCATGCGCACGGCGTGGCGTGCGCGGCACCGGTGGCAGCCGCTGGCGGGCGCGTCCTGTTCGAGTTGCACGGCAAGCCGGCAGCACTGGTCACACGCCTCGCGGGCAACGACATCGCCCATCCGACACCAGCCGACTGCTTCGCCGTGGGTGCGGCACTCGCGCGCATGCACGCCGCAGCACAGTCGTTTACGCTGCACATGCCCAACTGGCGCGGGCTCGACTGGTGGAAAAGCTATGCGGCAGAATTGAAGCGGCATCTTTCGGTCAGCGAATCTGCCTTGCTGGCGGACGAACTGCTTTTCCAGGCCGGCTTTGATGCGCTCGGCCTGCCGCGCGGCGTGGTGCACGGCGACCTGTTTCGCGACAACATCCTGTGGGACGACCACGGCACGCATCACACGCCACAGATGATCGACTTCTATTTCGCCTGCGACGAGCAGCTGCTGTTCGATGTGGCCGTTACCGTGAACGACTGGTGCCTCGATTTCGCACGCTACCCCGAGGCTGCCTTGCATGCGGCCAACACCGCGGCGCTGCTCAAGGGCTATGCCTCGGTACGGCCGTTCACCGAGGCCGAGTGTGCTGCCTGGCCACAGATGTTGCGCGCGGCGGCCCTGCGCACCTGGCTTGGACGGCTGGGCTACCACCATTTCCCGCGCGACTCGGAGCTCACCCACCCCAAGGATCACCCGTTTACCGAGCGCCTGTTGCGCCATCACATCGCCAACGCAGCCGGGCATTTGGCGTCGATACGCCAGAATGCGGGAGGCGACTGAGCCATGCGCGTCGTCGATCAAAGCGCCGGGGCAGGCATGGTCTGGATCAAACAGGCCTTCCTGCTCTTCAAAGCACAGCCGGTGGCATGGATCGGGCTGACCTCGTCCTGGATCCTGTTGACGCTTGGCCTCTACAAGATCATCCCGGTAATCGGCGCACCGATTGCCACCATGCTGCAGCCGGCACTGTTCGCCGGCATGATGCTGGCCGCCCGCGAACAGGACGCGGGGCGACCGCTCAACATGAGCTTCCTGTTCGCCGCGTTACGCTTGAACGGCAGGGCGCTGATCTCGCTCGGCGCAATCGTGCTGCTGGCCAACACCGTCGTGGTGCTGCTCCTCGGCGCGCTCGATTTTCCCGGGGAAATCGCCACCAATGCCAACGGCACAATCGACGCGCAGGCGTTCGCCGCCATGCTGACGGGCAATATCGGCGTGTTCACCCTGGCGCTGTTGCTGATGATGATCATCAACGCGGTCGTGTGGTTTGCCACGCCTCTGCTCGCATTCAATCCCATGCCGCCAACGCACGCCATTCGCTGGAGCTTTTATGCGCTGGTCGGGAATCTGGTGCCGATGGTGGTGTTCGCCATCCTGCTGTTCGCGGCACTGCTGGTGGCAATCCTGCCCTGGGCACTCGGGCTGCTGGTATGGCTGCCCGTGTACGCAATCAGCAACTACACCAGCTACCGCCACGTGTTCGCCGAGGAGCGCGCCGCGGCCGAGCCTCCTCCTTCGGCAACGCCACCCGGCGACGCCTGAGAACTGCGGTCAAAGCAGGCGCCGTTAATAAATGTGGCCTTAACGTCTGGCAAATCTCGCTGCCAAGTTGTAAGCTGATCTGAACGTCTGCGGCCTAGCCTGGCCTGCAGTGTTAGCAATTCCCTTGCGAGGTTGCCATGTTCAAGTCAGTCCTGCACGCCAACATGCTTGCCACATGGTTGGCCCTGTTTTTCGCTGCATGCCCTGCGGGCGCAGCCGAGATTTTGATCGGGCAGTCGGCGCCGCTTTCCGGTGGCAATGCGGATCTGGGCAACGACATCCGCAACGGCGCGCTGGCGTATTTCAAGAAAATCAATGACGCCGGTGGCGTTAACGGGCAGAAGATCAAGTTGCTCACGCTGGATGACAAGAATGACACCAAGGCTGCGGCGGAAAACACCAGGAAGCTGGTCGAGGAAAGCGGTGTCGTTGCGCTGTTTGGCTATGCTTCTTCCACGCTCAGCATCCCGGCCATGCCCATGGTGAAACAGCATCACGTGCCCTTCTTCGGGCCATTCACCGGCGCCGACACCATCCGCAAGCAGAACGAATTCGTCTACACCGTACGCGCCACCTATGCCGACGAAATCGACAAAATCGTCAACTTCTGGGGCAGCCTGGGTTCGACGCGGGTAACGGTGTTGCACTACGACGACACGGTGGGAAAGCAGAACTTTGAAACGGTGTCGAAGTCGCTTGAGAAATTCGGCAAGAAGCCGGTAAGCGTTGCCATCAAGCGAAATGTCGAACTCGCCGACAGCAGCGTGCAGGAAGTCATCGCCTCGGATCCGCAGATTCTGGTTGTCACCACCCTTTATGCGCCGGTCGCGCAAATGGTTAAGAAGCTCAAGGCTGCCAACAAGCAGTACATGGTTACCAGCCTGTCATTCGCCGGCGCCAGTCAGATCGCGAAGGCATTGGGCGCGGAGGCGGCCGGCATCTCGGTTGCGCTCACCGTGCCGACGGCAAAAACCACCAGCGTGCCGATCGTCAAGGAATGCGTCGAAGCGTGGGCCGCTTTTGGCCAGACCGGCACCATGTCGGTGACGGCGATTGAAGCCTGCATGGCCGCCAAAGTGCTGACCGAGGGCATGCGCCGCGCCGGCAAGGACGTCGGCCGCGAGTCGCTGCAACGCGCGCTGTCGGGCATGGGGCGCACCGATGTCGGCGGCTTCGTCATCGACTTCAAGCCCGGCTTTCGCCACGGCGGCAAGTTCGTCGACATCGCCGTCATCCGGCAGAACGGGGACTTGCGAAGCTAGGTATCAAACACCAGCATTGGCGCGGCTTTCCGGGCATTTTCGGCCTGGAGGGCGCGCCAATGCTGGTGTTTTGCTTTCAACCTTTTCAGGCGGCGGTCAGTTTCGCGTACTGCAGCGCCAGCCATTTGGTGCCCTCGTCGCGAAACTTCACCTGTACCCGCGCATCGAGCCCTCGGCCTTCGTAGTTCAGCACCACGCCCTCACCGAATTTGGCATGGGCGACATTCTGTCCGACCGCAAACGGCTGCGCGTCGGGGCGTGAGGTTTCAAAGCCGGCGCGCGAAGTGTCGGGCGCACCTTCGCGTCCGTACCTGGCGTCCGCTTCGGATTGGCGGATGCCGCGGTTGCCCACGTACCCACCCCAGGCCTGCTGGGCGTGCCCGCCACCGGCACCATGCGCCGACGGGTACATGTGGTTGCCGGCGAGATAGCCCGCCTGGCGCTCCGGCACCACGATCCACTTGCACAGGCCCGCCGGAATCTCTTCGACAAACCGCGAGACGATGCCGTAGCGGGTCTGGCCATGCAACATGCGCTGGCCGGCGTACGACAGGTACAGGCGCTCGCGGGCTCGCGTGACAGCCACGTACATGAGCCGGCGCTCTTCCTCGAGTCCGTCGAGATCGGTGATCGAATTCTCGTGCGGGAACAGCCCTTCCTCCAAACCGCTCAGGAACACAGCCTTGAATTCAAGGCCCTTTGCCGAGTGCACCGTCATGAGTTGCAGCGCATCTTCATTCACCCCGGCTTCGTGTTCACCCGCTTCGAGGCTGGCGTGGGTGAGAAAGCCGACCAGCGAGGTATCTTCACCTTCGTATTCTTCCTGGAACTGCGCCGTGGCGGTGACCAGTTCCGCCAGGTTTTCCAGCCGGTCCGCACCCTCGCGCTCGGCCTGGTAATGGGCACGCAGGCCGCTTTTCTCAAGGCATTCGTCCGCCAGTTCCTGCAGCGACACTGCCGTCGACGCCGCCTTGAGCGCTTCCACCACCCGCAGGAACGCGCCAACGCTGGTGGCCGCACGTCCGCTGATCTCGCCCTTGGCAATGCCGGTGGACGCAGCCGCATGCATCGACGAGTTGTCGCGCTTGGCCAGTTCCTGCACCTGCTCGATGGTGCGTGCGCCGATGCCGCGCGGCGGCACGTTCACCACGCGTGAAAACGCGCCATCATCATCCGGGTTGGCCGCCAGCCGGAGGTAGGCGAGAGCGTGCTTGATTTCCTGGCGCTCGAAAAACCGCAAGCCACCGTAGACGCGATAAGCCACACCGGCACGGAACAGCGTGTGCTCGAGAACCCGTGACTGCGCATTGGATCGGTACAGCAATGCCATGTCGCACAGCGCCATGCCGCTGCGATTGAGGGTCTTCACTTCCTCGACGATGAACGTGGCCTCGTCGTTGTCGGAGGCGCCCGCATACACCCGGATCGGTTCGCCCTTGCCGGCGTCGGTCCACAGGTTCTTGCCCAGCCTGTCCTTGTTGTGCGCGATAACCGCGTTGGCGGCATCAAGGATATTGCTGTGCGATCGGTAGTTCTGCTCGAGCTTGATGACGTTCTGCCCGGCGAAATCGCGCTGGAAGTCGCGCATATTGCCGACTTCCGCGCCGCGAAATTTGTAGATGCTCTGGTCGTCGTCGCCCACGGCAAACATCGCCGCACCGCCGCCGGCCAGCAGCCGGATCCACTGGTACTGCAGGCGGTTGGTGTCCTGGAACTCATCAACCAGGATGAAGCGGAAGCGTTGGCAGTAGTGTTCACGCAGGGCGAGATTTTTTCCCAGCAGCTCGTAACTTCGCAACAGCAGCTCGGCGAAATCGACCACGCCTTCGCGCTGGCACTGATCGTCGTAGGCGGCGTACAGCTCGACCTGGCGGCGGGTGAATTCGTCGTGCGCTTCAACCGCGTCGGCGCGCAGGCCCTGGTCCTTGGCGCTGTTGATGAACCAGCACAATTCGCGCGGTTTGTACTTTTCCTCGTCGACGTTGAGCGACTTCAACAAGCGCTTGACCGCCGATTGCTGGTCGGCCGAATCGAGAATCTGGAAGGTCTGCGGCAGCCTGGCATCGCGATAGTGCGCGCGCAGCATGCGGTTGCAGAGGCCGTGAAAGGTGCCGATCCACATGCCACGCGTGTTGATGGGCATCATCGCCGAGAGGCGGGTGAGCATTTCCTTGGCGGCCTTGTTGGTGAACGTCACCGCGAGAATGCCCGCCGGGCTCACTTGCCCGGTCTGGATCAGGTAGGCGATGCGGGTGGTCAGCACGCGCGTCTTGCCGGAGCCTGCGCCCGCCAATACCAACGCCGATTCGTGGCCCAGCGTTACCGCCTGTTGCTGCGGCGGGTTGAGGTTTTCCAGCAGTCGGGGCGGTAGCAGGGAGGATTGCGCGGGAGCGTTCATCGGCAGCGATCAAAGAGTGATGGGCATTATACGGCGCCGACTCAATTTCCCCTGTGAAAAACGGGTGCGTTCACCTCCGCCCCAGAGGGAGGAAATGACCCAACATGTATAATGACGCCTCTCAAATCACCCGCATTTTCTTCGCGTTTCTCCCCCATGGAATCCCAGTACCAGCATCGCCAAGTCGAGGCCCGCGCACAAGCGGAATGGACGCAAACCGATGCCTATCGCGTCGTCGAACACGCCACGGACAAACACGGCCAGCCGAAGCCGAAGTTCTATGCGTGTTCCATGCTGCCCTACCCTTCCGGCAAGCTGCACATGGGACACGTACGCAACTACACCATCAACGACATGATGGCGCGCCAGTTGCGCATGAAGGGTTTCAACGTGCTTCAGCCGATGGGTTGGGATGCCTTCGGGTTGCCAGCCGAAAACGCCGCGCTGAAAAACAAGGTGGCGCCGGCAAAGTGGACTTACGAGAACATCGCCTACATGAAGAAGCAGTGCCAGGCGATGGGCTGGGCAATCGACTGGTCGCGTGAATTCGCCACCTGTGATCCCGAGTACTACAAATGGAATCAGTGGTTCTTTCTGCGCATGCTGGAGAAAGGCATCGTCTACAAAAAGACCCAGGTGGTGAACTGGGACCCGGTGGACCAGACGGTGCTGGCCAACGAGCAGGTGATCGATGGCCGTGGCTGGCGTTCCGGCGCACCAGTCGAAAAGCGCGAGATCCCCGGTTACTACATGGGTATCACCGGTTACGCCGAGGAGTTACTCGACTGCGTGGCCAACAAGCTCACCGGCTGGCCCGCCAGCGTGCGCGCCATGCAGGAAAACTGGATCGGCAAATCGGTCGGCGTGCGTTTCGCCTTCTCGCACGACATCAAGGATGCTGCGGGCAAGCTGGTCGGAGACGGCAAATTGTTCGTCTTCACCACCCGCGCCGACACCATCATGGGCGTGACCTTCTGCGCGGTCGCTCCTGAGCATCCACTGGCCGTGATCGCCGCCGGCCGCGACACCAAAGTCGCCGCCTTCATCGATGAGGCCAGGCGCGGCACGGTGATGGAAGCGGACCTCGCCACCATGGAAAAAAAGGGCGTGGCGACGGGATTGTTCGTTACCCACCCGCTCACGGGCGCGAAGGTGGAAGTGTGGGTCGGAAATTACGTACTGATGAGCTACGGCGACGGCGCGGTCATGGGCGTGCCCGGCCACGACGAGCGCGACTTTGCGTTTGCCAAGAAGTATGGCCTGCCGATCAAGCAGGTGATTGAACTCGGCAAACCCTATGCGTTGGATGCCTGGCAGTCCCACTACGGCGACTATGGTGTTTGCATCGAATCAGGCCCGATGAACGGGATGGATTACGACGCCGCCATCGACTACGTCGCCGCGCAAACGGCCGCCAACGGCGGCGAGAAAAAGACCCAATACCGCCTGCGCGATTGGAGCATTTCGCGCCAGCGATTCTGGGGCACGCCGATCCCGATCATCCATTGCGATACCTGTGGCGATGTGCCGGTACCGGACCAGGACTTGCCGGTGGTGTTGCCGCAGGATCTCATTCCAGATGGCTTCAGCAACCCGCTGAAAAAAGACGAGCGCTTCCTGAATTGCGCCTGCCCCAAGTGCGGCAAGCCGGCCACGCGCGAAACCGACACCATGGATACCTTCGTCGATTCGAGCTGGTATTACATGCGCTACACCTCGCCCAACACCGCAGCGGACTACCACGACAAGATGGTGTCGGCGTGCAACGACTACTGGATGCCGATGGACCAGTACATCGGCGGCATCACCCATGCGGTACTGCATCTGCTGTACGCACGTTTCTGGACCAAGGTGATGCGCGACCTGGGCCTGGTGAAAATCGATGAGCCGTTCACCAACCTGCTGTGCCAGGGCATGGTGCTCAATCACATCTATTCGCGGCGCACCGACAAGGGTGGCATCGAGTACTTCCCGCCGGACGAGGTCGAAACGCTCATGGATGCGGCAGGCAAGCCGGCGTCGCATCGACTCAAGTCGGACGGCTCGGCAGTGGATTACGGCGGCGTGGGCACGATGTCCAAGTCCAAGCTCAACGGCGTGGATCCGCAGGACATGATCGACACCTTTGGCGCCGATGCGGCGCGGTTGTTCACCATGTTCGCCAGCCCGCCGGAACAGACCATCGAGTGGTCGAGCGCCGGCGTGGAAGGCACGCAGCGCTACCTGCGACGGGTGTGGAATTTCGCTGTACGAAACCAGGCATCGTTCGAATTCGTTCGAAGCCCCGCTTTCATCCCCACGACCGATTGGTCGAAAGCGGATCGCGTTTGGAAAGATGCGCGACGGGAGTTGCACCTCGCACTTCGACAAGCGAACTTTGATTTCTCTAGGCTCCAATACAACACGGTTGTTTCCGCCGCAATGAAGATGCTGAACATTCTTGAGGCGATCGGCGTGGGCGCTGAGGCGCGACCGGACTCCCCAGCGCAGACCCGTTGGGTGCCCCACCAAGCACAAACCATTGTTGAAGGATTCGGGATTCTGCTGAAGACGCTTTACCCCGCCTGCCCGCACATCACACATGTGCTATGGCAAGACCTCGGTTTTGCGACCGAAGCCGGCCCGATCATCGACGCGCCGTGGCCCGAGCCGGACGCGGCGGCGCTGGAGCAGGACGAAATCGAGATGGTGGTGCAGGTGAACGGCAAGCTGCGCGGCAGCATCCGCGTACCCAAGGCCGCCGGCAAGGATGCGATCGAAACGCTGGCGCTGGCGGATGAAGGAGTCAAGCGCCACACCGAAGGCAAGCCCGTGAAGAAAGTAATCGTCGTTCCTGGAAAACTGGTCAATGTGGTCGTTTAACGCGCGCCGGGGAAAGTTCAGCGCCGGGCTGCTGCTGCTTGCCGGTTTCCTGTCGGCTTGCGGTTTCCATCTGCGCGGCGAGTACAACGTTCCGTTCGGCAGCGTTTACGTTTCGGCTGCCGGTACCTCGCAGATTGCCAAACGGTTACAACGGGAGCTGACCAACAGCCCGACCAAGCTGACAACTGTCGCCAAAGACGCCGAAGCGCAGCTCAATATCGTTGACGAAAAGCGCGACCGCCTGATTCTGTCGCTTTCGGGCGGCGGCCGTGTTCGTGAGTACCAGCTTAAGCTCACCGTGCGCTACCAGTTGGTGGACAACAAAGGCGGCGTCGCCATTCCGACGAGCGAAATTCAGTTGCAGCGCATCCTTACCTATGACGACTCGCAGGTTATCGCGAAACAGCAGGAGGAAGCCCTGCTTTATCTGGATATGGAGCGCGATGCTGCAGGCCAAATCCTGCGGCGCATGTCGGCGATCAAGCGATAAAAGTAAGTGTTCGCTGACCAATTTGGCCGGCCTGCCTGTGCGAAAAGTCACTTTTTCGCCAAATTGGGTGAGAAACCAGAGCCTTGTATCTGTTTTTTAGGGACAATTTCCGCTCGTCGGTGACGAACGGAATTGACGCTTGGTAGCCCCTCGCCTACCATGTTCATGTACCTTGGGCTTATTGTCTGTTTTCTTTGAACATTGGAGGGAGTATGAAAAAGATTCTTTTGGCTTCGGCCGCGGCGATCGGACTGCTGTTTGGTTCCACCGGCCAGGCCGCGACGACGACCGGCACGTTCAACGTCGTCATTAACTTGACCTCGGTCTGCACGCTGGGCACGATCGCAGACGTGACTTTCGATTACACGTCGTTCCAGAACACCGCCTCGACACCTAACGCTGGCAGTGGTGCTTTCAATGTGACCTGCACGCCGGGTCTGCAATACACGATGGCGCTGACCACCACCAACGGCGGCGGTACCGCCGACGTGACCGATGATGCCGTCAATCTGGCCTATACGCTCACCGTTCCGGCGGCCGCGCAAACCGGTACCGGCGCCGCCCAGGCTTTCACGGTGACCGGCAGCATGGCCGCAAACCAGTCAGGCAATTGCGCGACCACGACCTGTACTAACGCGGCTGCGACCAATCGCGGCAAGACGTTGACGGTTACGTACTAAGCCTGCCCCCGCAGACTCGCAATTGATGGCCATCACCAGGGCCGCACTGCTGCTCGCGCTGGCCGCGATACCTTCGGGTATGGCTGGCGCGCGCAACCAGGTGGGTCATTTCAACGTGAATATCTCCCTTGTCTCTGAGTCCGCGCCAACTGGCGGGCGCGGAGTTTGTATCAGTGAATCGCTAAGCGCGCAAACCAACGCCGTCGTCCGCGTGGCGTGCCAGACCGGCCAGTTTGTGGATATTTCGCCGCAACCGGGCAGACCGTTCGCCGGTGTTCACGGCGGGGCATTTCGCTTCAGTTTCGGCCCGGGCCACTGGGTGGAAGCCTCGCTGGCGGGTAGTGCCGATAACATGCTCGGCACCGGGACCGTCACCGCGATGCGAATTTATCGCGTCGACGAGGACAACGGGCCGCTGGAAATGCTCGTCAGCTTCTAGGACTTACCAAGCCGTGAAACCGAAATGAATACACGATTGATATCCAGAGTCTCTGCCGGTCGCGCCCCATGGGCGCGATTTGCGTTTTTGCTGGCCGCCATTATCGCGGTGCCGGCCGCCGACGCCGGCGTGTTTTCAGTCACGCCGGTGCGTATCTACATGACGCCCAAGGATCGCGCGGTTGCGGTCACGATCGTCAATGAAGGCGATGAACCGGTTGCGCTTCAGGCGGACCTCAATGACTGGCGCCAGAAGCCGGATGGCACCGACCAACTGACTCTCACCGAGGATTTGATACTCTCGCCCCCCATCATCAAATTGGCACCCAAGGCGCGCCAGGTCGTGCGACTGGCACTATTGAAGCCCGCGGACGCGTCGAGGCAACTGACCTACCGGCTGATCCTGCGCGAGATTCCGGAGGCGACGCAACCCAAGAACGCGACCATCCAGGTACCGATTGCGCTGGCGCTGTCGATGCCCGTGTTCATTACACCTCCAATCGCCGCGCGCGACGTCGCATGTTCCGCGTCGAGCAATGGCAAGGACCTCACGGTGACCTGCAGGAATACCGGAACGGCCTACGCCCAGATCAGGGAATTCCAGCTCAAGCGCGGCGAAAAGGTTGAGGCTCGCTTCGAGGGAGGGATCTACATACTGCCAGGCGCCAGCAAGTCCATCCCTGTAAAGCTGACCGATCCGATCGCCAAGGGCGCGCTCGACCTGGCTGTCGCCTTCGACGACAGCAAAACACAATCCTTCCCAGTCATGTTTCCCTGACGGCCGCAAGCCTCCATGAAGCATGATTCTGCCCAAGCCAACGTCAGCGCGATTCGCGAACCGATTTGCCAGCCTTGCAACCGCCGGTTTCCTGGCGTTTTCGCTCACGCCTGACGGGCACGCCCGCGCGACCAGTGCCACACCGGCCAAGGCGGTCAGCCCCGCCGGGCAAGTCGTGTCGCTGGATGTCCTGCTAAACGGCAAGTCTGCGGGGCGCTGGTCTCTGCTGGATCACAAGGGCGCCCTGTTCGCGCCGCCCGAGCTTTTTCAGCGACTGGGTTTATCGCGTCGTCTGAACGCTTCCGGCGTCGAAGCGTTCGGGCAAATCTGGTTCTCGCTCGCCGCGGTGCCTCAACTTGAAGCCGTTCACTATTTCAAGGAAAAGCTGCTGGATCTGAAGAGCAACCAGCCCGGCGCGCTTGCGCGTGCCAACCTGGCGCCGATCGCGCCGAGCATTCCACCGACACCAGCTGTTTCCGCGCCCGCGACGGCATCCCGGGCCCCGGCGGCGACGCCTGCGCCTGCGCCGCCCCGCGATGCGGCAACCGGAGAAACACGTCTCGTCCCGCTGGAAGTGACCATCAATGGCGCCAAGACCGGCAACTGGTTGCTGATGGAACGCAATGGCATGCTCTATGCACCCGAGGACGCATTCGAGGAATGGCGCTTGAATCGCCGACCCGACGCGCGCGCGATCAGCGAACGCGGGCAGACCTGGTATTCACTGGCGTCCGTACCCGGCTTTGAAGCGCAGATGAACATTGCCAATCAGTCGGTGGATTTGAAGTTTCTGCCAGGGGCGTTTGCGGCGACACGGCTTTCTCAGGCAAGTGAAACCAAGTTGCCGGTATCACCCGCCTTGCCAGCAGCTTTCGTCAACTACGATCTCACGCAGACCTTTAGCAATACGCGCGGCGTGGACGCGTCGCGGGACCTTGGCGCGCTGGTCGAGGTCGGCGCCTCCGGCGAGCTGGGCGTGCTGACGAGCACCCATGTCGGTCGCAATATCCTCAACGATGGCAGCGTGACCGGCGACAAGAGCAGCTGGCGCCGCCTTGAAACCTCTTTCACCCGCGATTTCCCGCAACAGGACCTTACCCTGCGGCTCGGCGACAGCACTACCAAGGGCGGAAGCTTCGGACGCTCAACCTATTTCGGCGGGTTGCAGATTTCGCGCAACTTCGGTTTTTCCCCTGGCTTCATCTCGCAGCCGATTCCAACGATAGCAGGTCAGTCCAGCGCGCCGAGCACGGTGGAGCTCTACATAAATGACTCCCTGCGCCAGACCTCCAAGGTGCCCACCGGCCCATTCGTAATCGACAATTTTCCCTTGCTGACCGGCAGCGGGCAGGCCCGCGTGGTCGTTCGAGACGTACTCGGTCGCGAAACGGTGCTGGTGCAGAACTTCTTCAGCAGCAGCAACATGTTGGCCGAAGGACTTTCCGACTGGAGCCTCGATGCCGGTGCGGTGCGCAAGAACATCGGCATTAAAAGTGCGGATTACGGCAAGCGCTTCGGCGCCGGCGTCTGGCGTTATGGCATCAACAATCGCTGGACACTCGAAACTCATGGTGAGATCGGCAAGGATACCTACAGCGCAGGTGTCGGTGCCACGGTGGAATTGCCGGGGCAAGTGCTTGGCGAGTTCGGCATGTCGATCAGCGACGACCGGCTGGCGGGTCGTGGCCATCAGTGGCTGGCCGGCCTGCAACACAATAGCCTGCGGCATGGCTTTACTTTCCGCGCCGAGGGCAGCAACCGCGCGTTCCGGCTCCTGGGACAGGATACGACAAGCCTCGGCTACAGCACGCAGATATCGGCAAGCTACACCTATTCGTCCGAGCAACTCGGTTATCTGGGTGTGGGCTATGCGCGCATCAACAGCTTTGACCGAGGCCCGCTTTCGACCTACTCGGCCAACTATTCCTGGCGCTTTGCCAAAGGTAGTTCCGTCACCGTCAGCCTCACGCGCGTCACCGGCTCGTTGAGCGCGGATACGGTTGGCATGAGCCTGTTCGTGCCGCTGGATCAAACTGTCACCGCGACAGCCAGCGTTTCGCGGCGCGCCGGCCAGACGGATGCCTACGCCACGGTCAGCCGGCCGCTAGGGGCCGAGAACGGCCTGGGTTGGCGGGCGCTCGGCGGCACACGGGGCGGGGGTGAATTGGCAGAAGCCGGCGCCTACTATCAGGGAAGCAAAGGGCAGGTCACCAGCGACGTAAGCGTTTCCCGCAACCAGAAAACTGCTCGACTGGGCATGCAGGGAGGCCTGGTATTTGTCGATGGACGTTTCTTCGCCTCGCGCCGCATCCAGGAAAGCTTCGCGGTCGTGGAAGTGCCCGGCTATGCCAATGTTGGTGTCGGTTTCCAGAGCAGTACCTTCGCGCGCACCGACGCAGACGGCACCGCATTGATCCCGCGGCTCATACCCTATCGCCGCAATTCGATTCGCCTCGACCCGGGCGAACTGCCGATCAATGCCGAGATCGACGATATCGAACAGAATGTGGTTCCCGGCTCACGGGTCGGCATCAAGGTGAAGTTTCCGGTTCGTAGCGGCAGGGCGGCACTCATCAAGATTGTGTTCGATGACGGCGATGTCGCACCTGCCGGCGCGGAACTCAAGCTTGCCGGTGACAACAAGGAGTTCTTCGTCGCGCGCCGAGGAGAGGCATTTGTAACCGGATTGCAGGCATTAAACTCCCTGGAACTTGCCTGGAACGGAAGCACCTGCCGAATGAAAATTGACATGCCGACCGGCAAGCTCGAAGACATCGCGCGAATCGGTCCGGTCAAATGCAGCGGAGTCAAGCGATGAACATCACCCTGCCCTCGATCGCGCGACATGCCCTGCGAGCATGGGCCCTTGCGGTTCTGCTTGGAGTGCCGGCGGCGCAGGCCTTCACGTGCAGTGTCTCGGTAACCTCGATCGTTACCGCCTACTCGCCCACGGTGGCGGGTAACAACGTGACCACCGGCAGCTATTCCATCACCTGCACACGCGCAGGGGGTGATGCAGCCACCTTGAACTGGTCGCTGGGGGCCGACAACGGGATACACGCTGCCGGCGCACAAAACCGCGTCCAGCTCGGCGCCACCACCAATCGCTACAATTACGAAGCCTATCGCGTACCTACCTACACGAATGCCAATCGTTGGCAGGACGCAGCTGCGACGCGCTTCAGTGGCACCCTGGCGTTCGGCGCGGTGGGAACTTCCGCCACCACCACCGCCGTTTTCTATTTGCGCCTGCCCGGATCTCAGGCAGTGCGTCCGGCGGGTACTTATACAGATAGCGTGGGCGTAACTCTGCGGGACAGCGGAACGCTGGCCGTGCTGGCGACAGGTGGCTTCGGTGTCACCGTGATCACGACCGCGAACTGCCAGTTTTCCTCGTTCCCCTCCAATATCACTTTCAACTACACCTCGTTCCAGGCCGGCCTGGTCAGCGCCAGCACCCCCTTCGGCGTCCAGTGCACCACGGGATTGCCGTACACACTGGCATTCGATGCTGCGTCAAGCGTGCTGCTGGGACTCACCTACACGCTGAGCCTGTCCGCCAGTTCGGGCACCGGCAATGGCACGCCCCAAGCCTTCACCGCGACCGGGCAGATCGCCGGCGGACAGGCGGGGTCCTGCGCCACGGCAACCTGCAGCGGCAGTGAGACGCGTACACTTATCATTTCCTACTGACGCCTCGAAACCACCTTGCGCCTTACCGCTGAACAGTTCCTCGAGCGGCCACCGTCGACGCTTGCACCGCTCTATGTGGTCTACGGACCGGAACCCCTGACCGCGCTGGAAGCCGCCGACGCGCTGCGTGAACGGGCGCGGGCCGCGGGCTATGCCGAGCGCGAGGTACTCACGGCGGAGGCCGGATTCGACTGGTCGAGACTGCTGTCGGCCAGCAGTGAGCTTTCGCTGTTCGCCACCCAACGACTCATGGAAATTCGCATTCCCGGCGGCAAACCGGGACGCGATGGCTCGGCGGCGCTCGAACAGTATTGCCAGCGCCTGCCCGGCGACACGGTCACATTGTTGACCCTGCCCGATATCGACTGGCAGGGACGGCAGGCCAAATGGTTTTTGGCGCTGGAGTCAACCGCCGTCATGATCGAGGCGGTGCCCATCGACCGCAACCGCCTGCCGCAGTGGCTGGGGGCGCGGCTGGCGCGGCAGCAGCAGTCGGCAAGCAGCGAGTCGCTTGAGTTCCTCGCCGACCGGGTGGAGGGCAACCTGCTGGCTGCGCAGCAGGAAATCAGGAAGCTCGGCCTGTTGTGCGCGCCGGGCGAAATATCCCTCGAACTGCTGGAGGACAGCATTGCCGACGTGTCACGCTTCAGCCCGTTCCAGTTGGTTGAGGCCGTGCAGGCGGGCGATGCCGCGCGCATCCGCCGCATGTTGGACGGACTCAAGGCCGAAGGAGAGGCGCCGCCGCTGATTCTTTGGGTAATCACCAACGAAATTCGTTTGCTGGCCCGATTACGCGGCTTGACGCGCTCCGGCAGGCCGCCACATCCCGCCAAGGCCCGGGACCTGGACCGCCTCGCCCGCCGCCATTCAATCGATAGCCTCAGGGCGCTGCTCTTGCAGGCAGCGGAAATCGACCGCATGATTAAGGGGCTGAATCCGAACGATCCGTGGGATGCGCTGGCCGAACTCGCGTTTGGCGTAGCCGGCAAGCCCCTGATGAAAGCAGCCTGACGCATGAACCAGATGCACGACTTTTCCCCTTTGGGCAGCGACCCGGCCAACGCTGTGGCGGACTACATGCGCCAGGTGGGCACAGCGGCCAGAACCGCCGCGCGGGAGCTGGCGCGTGCCAGCACGGCCAGAAAGAACCAGGCGCTGGTTGAGGCCGCGAACAGCATTGAGCAACATGCCGCAGCGATACTATCCGCCAATGCGCAAGACGTTGGCCGCGCGCGCGACAACGGTCAGGACGGCGCTTTCCTCGACCGCCTCACGCTGACCCAAAGATCGGTTGCGGCCATGGCGGCCGGGCTGCGTGAAGTTGCGGCGCTGGCGGACCCCGTTGGCGAGATCAGCGACCTCAAATTTCGGCCTTCGGGTATCCAGGTCGGCAGGATGCGCGTGCCATTGGGCGTGATCGGCATGATTTACGAATCGCGACCCAACGTGACGGCGGACGCGGCAGCGCTTTGCCTGAAATCGGGCAACGCCTGCATCCTGCGGGGCGGCTCGGAAGCGCTGGCGAGCAACCAGGCCATCCACGCGGCAATGCGCGCGGGGCTGGAAGCTGCCGGCCTGTCGGCTAATGCCGTGCAGCTGGTCGCGACGACCGACCGGGCTGCCGTCGGCGAAATGCTGGGCATGCGTGGTGTCATCGACGTGATCATTCCGCGTGGCGGCAAAAGCCTCACATCGCGAGTTGCGGAGGAATCGCGTGTGCCGGTGATCAAGCACCTCGATGGCATCTGTCACGTTTATATCGACGATCGCGCAGACCTCGAAAAGGCCGTGCGTATTGCCGACAACGCCAAGACGCAGCGCTATGCGCCATGCAACACGATGGAGACACTGTTGGTGGCTCGCAGCGTTTCTGCTGAGGTTCTCCCTCTGATTGGCAAGATTTACGCAGCCAAGGGAGTGGAAATGCGCACCTGCGCCGCGAGCCGCGTGATTCTCGAATCGGCCGGCCTGCAAGGCATCCAGGACGCCACCGATGCCGATTTCCATACCGAGTATTTGGCGCCGATTGTATCGATTCGCGTGGTTGCGGGCATCGACGAGGCGATGGCGCACATCAGCCACTACGGTTCGCAACACACCGAAGCAATCGTCACCGAGGATCATTCGCGGGCGATGCGTTTTCTGCGCGAAGTCGATTCCAGTTCGGTGATGATCAACGCGTCCACCCGCTTTGCCGACGGCTTCGAATACGGCCTTGGCGCGGAGATCGGCATTTCCACCGACAAGCTGCATGCGCGCGGCCCGGTCGGCCTGGAGGGTCTCACCTCGCAGAAGTGGGTGGTATTCGGTGATGGCCAGATTCGTAATTGATTGCCAGCCGTGAGCGCCGGCGCCAGTTGAAACCCATCGCTCTGTTTGGTGGCACATTCGACCCGGTGCATGCCGGGCACATTGCGCTTGCCAAGGCTGCGCTCGCGCAACTCGAAACCGCTGCGCTGATCCTGCTGCCCGCGGGTAACCCCTATCAAAAGGCGAGCCAGTTGCTGGCACCGGCGCAGCATCGCGTGGCCATGCTGAGGTTGGCGGCGGCCGGGTGCGCCGGCATCAGCGTGGACGAACGCGAGTTGCATCGCACCGGGGCGACTTACACCTTTGACACGCTTATGGAACTGCGCCGCCAATACGGCAGCCAGACAGGACTGGTCTGGCTGATTGGCAGCGATGCCTTTTCGCGCCTTGATACCTGGCACCGCTGGCAGGAGCTGTTCAACATGGCCCATTTTGCGGTCATCGAGCGCGCGGCCAGCCCGCTGAGCAAGTACACCTGTTCGCGCGAATTGTGGACGGCGATCGAACCACGACTCGCCGGCCTGCTGCAGACGCATGTTGAGGCTGCAGGCGCAGTAGTGCGACTGGGCAGCGCGCCACCGCCGGTGTCTTCAACGACCATTCGTGAAAAAGTTGCGCGCGGCGAGCCCATCCGCGGCCTGACACCTGACGCAGTTTGCGATTATATTGAGCAGCATCGGCTGTACCTTCCCGAGGAGAGAAACAAAGTTGGCTAACAAGAAACTCACCGCCGTTGTCATCGATGCGCTCGAAGACATCAAGGCACGCGACATCAAACTCATCAATGTCAGCAAGCTCACATCGGTTTTTGACTACCTCGCCGTCGCCAGCGCCGATTCCAACCGCCAGACCAAGGCGCTGGCCCGCAACGTGATGGACAAAGTCAGGGAGGCCGGCGGCTGGATTTACGGCACCGAGGGAGAGGCATCCGGCGAGTGGGTGCTGGTCGATTGCGGCGACGTGGTGGTGCACATCATGCAACCGGCGGTTCGCGAGCACTACAAGCTTGAAGAGCTCTGGGGCGAAGGCAAGCTCGAGTTTCCCAAGCCGGCGCGCGCCAAGGCGATCCCCAAGGCAAGCGCTGCCAAGCCGGGCAAGACCACGGTGAAAAAGCCGGCAAGCGCCACCGCGAAATCCCGGACCAGGACGGCCGAATCGAAGACGACGAAGAAACCGGCCGCGATCAAGAAAAAACCGGCAGCCACCGGCAAGGGTGCCGTGACGAAGAACCGCGTCAGCAACACAGCAAAGACTGCGGCAACAGCCAAAACGGCAGCGAAAAAACCGGCTGTGCGCAAGCGCAAGGCGGCCGCGGACTAGCCGCGGCATCATGTCAGCGCGCCATCAGAACGAGGGCCAAACCCCAGCATTGGCGGGCCTTCCAGGCCAAAAATGGCCTGGAAGGCTCGCCAATGCTGGGGTTTATCTGTTCGTTGCCGTTTGCAGCGCATTGTGAAGCTGAGCATCCTCGCCCTCGGCCATCGCATGCCCGGCTGGGTACAGGCCGGTTTTGAGGAGTACACCCGGCGCATGCCACCGGAAGCCCGCGTCGAGCTGATCGAGCTGAAGCCGGAGGACCGCGCATCCAAAACCGTCGAACGGGTTCTGGCACTGGAAGGCGCGCGCATCGACGCGGCCGTACCGCGCAATGCCGAGCGCATCGTGCTCGATGAGCGCGGGACATCGTTGACCACCGCCCTGCTGGCCGGCTGGCTGCGTGAATGGATGGATCAGGGAGTAAGCCCGTGTTTCATCATCGGCAGTGCCGACGGAATCGCGCCGGCGGTCAAAAAGTCTGCCCGGCGCACCATCGCCTTATCGGGCTGCACGCTGCCGCACGGCATGGTGCGGGTGATGCTGGCCGAGCAGTTGTATCGCGCCTGGTCACTGCACAACAACCACCCCTACCATCGGGAATAAAATAGCTTCATGCTTCCTGCCAACATCATTTACCTCGCCTCCAAAAGTCCGCGCCGTCGCGAACTGCTCAAGCAGATCGGCGTGCACTATGAGTTGCTGATGATGCGCGAACAGGCACCACGCATCGATGTCGACGAAACGCCGCTGCCGCACGAAACTGCACATACCTATGTCGAGCGCATCGTCCGCATGAAATCGGATATGGCGATGCAGGTCATGCGCCAGCGCAAGCTGCCGTCGCGCCCGATCCTGACGGCGGACACGACGGTTACCCTGGATGGCAATATTCTCGGCAAGCCATCGGACAAGGCCGACGCGGTGCGCATCCTCACCAGGCTGGCCGGCGAATCGCACCAGGTGCTGACCGCGATTGCCGTCGCGGTGGACAATGAAGTGAAACAGGTGCTCACCACCAGCTTCGTCACCTTTGCCCCGCTCACCGAGGAAGAGATCAAGCGTTATGTCGAAACCGGTGAGCCGATGGACAAGGCCGGCGCCTACGCCGTCCAGGGCATAGCCGCCAAGTTCATCGCCAAATTGTCCGGCAGCTACTCGGGTGTCATGGGATTGCCGCTTTACGAGACTGCGACTCTGCTGAGACAATGCGGCGTGCCCCTCTAGGGCAGTGCGGCGGCAACAAACACCGCGCCGACCAAGTAAGCCATGAAGTTCCTTGCCCGGCCTTGGCGCTGGTGCCGAAAGTACCGCTTTGAACGAGCAAATCCTCATCAATGTCACACCGCAGGAAACGCGGGTTGCCGTCATGGAACTCGGTGCCGTGCAGGAATTGCACGTGGAACGCATCTCGAATCGCGGCCTGGTGGGAAACATATACCTGGGTCGTGTGGGACGGGTGCTGCCCGGCATGCAGTCAGCGTTCATCGAAATCGGGCTGGCGCGCGCCGCGTTCCTGCACGTTGCCGATATCTGGTCCTCGAACAAATCGGGCGAGCAAAAACCGATTGAAAAGCTGCTTCACGAAGGTCAGACCCTGGTTGTTCAGGTGATCAAGGATCCCATCGGCAGCAAGGGTGCCCGCCTGTCGACCCAGATTTCCATCGCCGGGCGGCTGCTGGTGTATCTGCCGGGCGACCAGCATATCGGTATCTCGCAGCGCATCGAAGACGAAGCCGAGCGCGAGCAACTGCGTGAACGGGTACACCACCTGCTGCCTGAGGGCGCCGATGGCGGCTTCATCGTGCGTACCGTGGCCGAGGCAGCAACCGATGAAGAGCTGACGGCCGACATCGAGTACCTGGTCAAACTCTGGCGCGGCATCACCGAAACCGCCAAGACCGCGCCGCCACAAATGCTGCTGTACCAGGACCTGGACCTGGCATTGCGGGTGTTGCGCGACCTGGTTTCAAAGGATACCGAGCGCATTGTGGTGGATTCACGCGAGACCTATGCGCGCATGGTCAATTTTGCGGAGCGCTACATGCGCAGCTCGCTGTCGGTGCTGGAGCACTACAGCGGCGAGCGGCCTTTGTTTGACCTGTTTGCCGCCGAGGATGAGATCGAGCGCGCACTGGAAAGGCGCGTCGATCTCAAGTCAGGTGGCTACGTCATCATCGACCAGACCGAGGCGTTGACGACGGTGGATGTGAATACGGGCGCCTTTGTCTCCGGTCGCAGCTTCGACGACACGATATTCAAAACCAACCTGGAGGCCACGCAGGCCATCGCCCGCCAGCTGCGACTTCGCAACCTCGGCGGCATCATCATCGTCGACTTCATCGACATGGACAACGACGAACATCGCAACGCGGTGCTGGCCGAGTTCAATAAGTCGCTGTCGCGTGACCGCACCCGGATTACCGTCAACGGCTTCACGCAATTGGGCCTGGTGGAGATGACCCGCAAGCGCACGCGCGAGAGTCTCGCACATGTTCTTTGCGAGCCGTGCCCGACCTGCGCGGGGCGGGGCGAAATCAAGTCCGCGCAGACTGTTTGCTATGAAATCCTGCGCGAAATCATGCGGTCCGCGCGCCAGTTCGAAACGCGGGAGTTTCGTATCCTCGCGTCGCAGTCCGTGATTGACCGCTTCCTCGACGAAGAATCACAAAGCCTGACCATGCTTGAGGACTTCATCAAAAAGCCCATCTCGCTTTCGGTGGAAACCTCGTACACACAGGAACAGTACGACGTCATCCTGGTGTAACCGCCACAAACTGATTGGGCATCGCCACGGCCTGACGGCCGGTCGCTCTACGAAGGTTTGCCGAGCGCGTTCAGGTCCAGTTTCTGTGTGGTCATGAATTCGGCCGGGGGGTCTGTCTTTACTGCGGCCATTTTCTGGGTCTTCATGAACTCTGGCGGGGTCTCGGATACAGGCATGAGCGGCTGCGCCTCGGTCGCAACGCTGGAGGCGACCGCCTTGGCGGGGCTCGCCACGCGCATCGTCTGGTCGCCGGCCGTGCCGTCCGGCGACGGGCCGACATCGCGCACCTTCAGGATCAGCGCGGTAATCATCTGTATCTGGCGCTGGATTTCCTTGCGCTGCGCCTGGAGCTTGTTGACTTCTTCATTGATTGCGCCACCGCGCTCATTGACCTTGGCGAGCGAATCGAGGCGCGCCTGCAACTGTGCCTTGTGATCCTTGATCTGGGTTTCCAGCGGCAATGGTACGGCAGCCAGCCACCGCTCGGTATCCGAACGGGCTTCGTTGAAAATCCTGCGCGCCTGATCCACCAGCATGCGCCAGAACTTGCGTACCATGTAGCGCTTTTCGGTCATCATGATATTGACCGGATCCTTGCAGAACTGCTCGGTCTCAAAAACCAGCGCCGCCAGTTTTGCGCGTGGACCGTTGAAGTCAAGCGTCGGGAAATCCATTTTTTCGAACTTGAAGCGCTGGTGGAAGGTGTTGTAGACGCCCTCCATGAGGCGCAGGACATCCTCGCCTGCCATGCTGACACTGTTGAATTCGTCGGTGACCAGCTTGATGAGCTCACGCATGCCGCGGGTGAGGCCGGGCGTGGTCCATGAGTCGTTGATGGCCTGCAGGCTGCGCGAACAGACGACATCGAGTTTGGTCGGGTTGAATACGTCCATCAGCGCGTTACGCTTCTGGTTGAAGGCGGTACGCTGCACCTTGTATTCGGTGAGCGCGTTGTTGTAGGCCTCTTTTTCCTCGCTGACCTTTTGCCAGAGCTTCATGGTCAGTTCGCGGCTCTTTCCCGCAAGCGAGGCCAGTTCGTTGAGTTGCAACTGGTTGGCTTCGAGCTTCTGGGTACAGCTGCGATGGCTGGCAACCATCATGGCGCCGATCTCGTTGGTGACAGCCTTTGCCAGCAGCTGGCGCTTGATCGGGATGATTTCATTGGCCAGGTACGACTCGAGCCGCCCGATGCCGGAGCGCTCGACCATTTCCTGGTCACCCTTGATGCGGCCCAGGAGCGCTTTCTGCGCTGAAAGCGCGAATACTTTCTCCGGCGGCAGGCCGAGCTGCGCGCATGTCGTCTCCATCATGCGCTGCATGCCGGCACGAATTTCCGGCTCGGTCTTGAGTTCGTCCCACATCAGATCGATCTTGTTGAGCACGGCGATCTTTGCGGGAAGCCCGGCCTTCACGTATCGGTCCCAGATCTCAAGATCGCTCTTGGTGACGCCTGTATCGATGCTGAGCAAAAACAGTACGGCGTGGGCATTGGGCACGGTCGAAAGCGTCAGCTCCGGCTCCAGTCCAAGGGCATTCAGGCCGGGCGTGTCGAGTATCGACAGGCCATTGGTCAACAGCGGGTGCGGATAGTTGATGATGGCGTAGCGCCAGGCCGGCACTTCGACAATGTCGTCTTCCTTGGGTCCCTCGCCCGAGTCGTCAAACATCGGGATGAGCCCCATCATGCGGGCATCCAGCGCATACACCCGCTTGGTATCGGCCAGCGCAGAAAGCGCCTGCTTCATGTCCTTGGCGCTGTCGACATTCAGGCGGATTTTCGACCACTCGACCGGCATGTTTTTCAACTGCGAGATGGATTCATCGCGGTAGCGCGTCTCCACCGACAGCAGTTTGAGGTACGGCTCCTCGTTCGGATCGTGGAAAATCTCGGTCGGACACATGGTGGTCCGCCCCACATCGGAGGGCAGCAGCCGCTCCTTGAAAGAGGAGAAAAACAGCGCGTTGATCAGCTCCGACTTGCCGCGCGAGAACTCGGCCAGGAACGCAAGCTGGAGCCGTCCCCGATTGAGCGTTTCAAGCAGGTCGTAAAATCGAATGGACTGCTGCACGTCGAGCTGATTGGTGCGCTCGAGCCAGTCGTGATACTCGTGTACCGAACGCGTCAATTCTTCGCGCCAGACATGGTAGCGGGCGATTTCGGATTCAAATCGCGTATTGATCGTCGGGTCGAAATCCACTTTGGCGGGTTACCTGAAGTGCTGTTATCGCGAAAGTGTAGCGCATCGAGCCCAAAGGCGCGATGTTGCCGGGTGATCGAGGCTGGACGCGCCTCCGGCCAGCCGGGGCCCGGTCAATTGGCGAACAGGCGCAGGATGATGGTCCCGACTTCGCTCTCCAGCCACGCGATGGGTGCCATCAGGATCACCTGCAGAACGATCAGCAACACCAGCGGCGCAAGGTCCACCCCGCCCACCGGCGGAATGAGTCGCTGCAGGGGACGCAGGAATGGTCGCGACAGCGCATCAAAAAATGAGCGGATCGGGTGGAAGGGATTGAACCAGGACAGGAGGGCCTGGATCAGCACCACGCCGAGCAGGAGGTAGAGCGAAAGCTTTATCAGCTTGACCAGTGCCAGCATCAGGATGGTGGGCCAGAATCCGGGATTCACGAACGCCTGAGTGCTCACCAGCGCATAAATGATCACCAGCAGCAGGATTTCGGCGGCCCAGGCAACCAGCAGCGATGCGAGGTCGAGCCCGAGCGCCCCGGGAATGACTCTTCGCATGGGCTTGACTGCAAAGTTGGTCAAGGCGACAACAAAATCCGCAATCGGGTTGCGAAACGGCGCGCGCAGGGCCTGCGCGTAGAAGCGTGTCAGCACCGCCAGCACAAACAGGTGAAAGATGGTTTCCAGCACATAGATGACCGCTTGCATGATCATGGTCCAGCGCTCCCGGAATTGCTGACGCGACCAAGCTCGTCGCCCAGCTCACGCGACCGCAGGCATGCCGCTTTGACCCCCTCGATGAACTTGTCGGCGAGCTGGTACTGCTCGAACACATCCAGCGCTCGTTCAGTCGTGCCCCGCTTTGATGTGACCTTGCGGCGCAGTTCTTCCGGACCCTCCGCACTTTGTGCGGCCAGCCTGGCGCCACCAAGAAAAGTCTCGACTGCGAATATGCGCGCATCGACTGGACCGAACCCCATCTGGATCGCCGCCTTTTCCAGCGCCTCGATGAAGTAGAAAACGTATGCGGGCCCGCTGCCCGATACGGCGGTAACGGCGTCCAGCATGCTCTCTTCCGCAAACCAGGTTGTTTTGCCAACGGCTGCCATCAACGATTCCGCGGCTGTCCGGCTTTCTGGCGGGACCCCGCTGGCCGCAAACAGCCCGGTGACCCCGGCGTGGATCAGCGCGGGCGTGTTGGGCATGGCCCGCACGATGTTCGGATATGCTGAATTACCTGCCGAGAGCCACCCGGCGATGTTTCCGCAGCGGACGCCGGCGGCAATGCTGATCACGAGTTGGCCGTTGAGGCGCCCGGCGAACGGCACCAGTGCCTCATGCATCACCTGCGGTTTCACGGCCAATACGATCGCGTCGCAGTCGAGTTGCCCGGGCTGCAGAGAAACTGTATTCCGCACCCCCAAACCATCAAGGCTGGCGCGGGTGGGCGCAAACGGTTCAATCGCTTGAACGTCGTCCGTGGTCAGCCCCTTGGCCAGCAGGCCGCCAATAATGGCCTGCGCCATGTTGCCGCCACCTACAAACAATACTTTCACGTTCTCGCTCCAAAAATTGCGCTACCGATGCGAACCATGGTTGAGCCCTCCTCAATCGCCAGACGAAAGTCCTGCGACATACCCATCGACAACGTATCAACCTGGTAGCCGCTTTGCCGGAGTTGGCCGAAACTTTCGCGCATCAGGCGAAACTGGGCGCGCTTCGCCGCGACGTCCGGCGTGTTCTCGATAATGGTCATCAGTCCTCGCAACCGCAGCAACGGCAGTGCCGCAACTTCGTTCGCAAAATCGGGCACCTCGCTTGCGATAATGCCGCCCTTGCTTGATTCGCCGCTCACGTTCACCTGTATGCAGACGTTCAGCGGCGTTTGTTCACGGCTCCTGGCCAGCAGGCCGGCGATCTTGAGCCGATCAACACTATGCACCCAGTCGAAGTTCCGGGCGACCAGGGCCGCCTTGTTGCTCTGCAATGGCCCAATGAAATGCCATTCGATTCCGCGCGGCCGCAAATCAGCCAGTTCGCCAATCTTCCGCACCGCTTCCTGCGCATAGTTTTCACCGAAAGCACGCTGCCCGGCGTCGAAAGCCCGGCGGATTTCAGCCGCTGACTTGGTCTTGGACACGGCAACGAGTGTGACCTCTTGGCGCACGCGTGCCGGCAGTGCCGCGATCGCGGCATCGATATCCCTGCGCACGTGTTGCAAGTTCGATTCGATTGGGCACATAATCTCTGCAGAAAAAAACCGATGTATTTCCGTCGGTTAGTGGCGTTCACAGCCCATCAATCGGTTTTGGGTTCCTGCTGGCAGTCTGTCGTGATGCGACCCATCGCTCACCGGGGAAAAGTATAAATGGAAATTGCCGAACTCCTTGCATTTGGCGTCAAGAACAAGGCTTCCGACCTGCATCTTTCGGCGGGATTGCCGCCGATGATCCGGGTGCACGGCGACGTTCGGCGCATTAACGTCCCGGCGCTTACGCACGATGATGTCCACGGCATGGTGTACGACATCATGAATGACGGGCAGCGCAAGCATTACGAGGAAAACCTCGAATGCGACTTTTCGTTTGAAATACCCAACCTAGCGCGCTTTCGCGTCAACGCGTTCAACCATCAGCGCGGCGCCGGCGCGGTCATGCGGACCATTCCTTCCAAGATCCTGTCGCTTGAAGATCTGAATGCGCCGAAGATTTTCGCCGAGATTTCCAACCAGCCTCGCGGCCTCGTGCTTGTCACCGGGCCAACCGGCTCCGGGAAATCGACCACCCTGGCCGCCATGGTCAACCACGTTAATGAAAACGAGTTTGGCCACATCCTGACGGTCGAGGATCCGATCGAGTTTGTGCACGAGTCGAAGAAGTGCCTGATCAACCAGCGAGAGGTCGGCCCGCACACGCTGTCATTCGCAAACGCACTCAAGTCCGCCCTGCGGGAAGACCCGGACATTATTCTGGTCGGTGAAATGCGCGACCTTGAGACCATCCGGCTGGCGATGACCGCCGCCGAAACCGGACACCTGGTGTTCGGTACCTTGCACACCAGTTCCGCAGCGAAGACGGTCGACCGCATCATCGACGTATTCCCGGCGGCGGAAAAGGAAATGATCCGCGCCATGCTGTCCGAGTCGCTGCGCGCGGTCATTTCGCAAACCCTATGCAAGACCAAAGATGGTAACGGACGTGTTGCCGCTCATGAAATCATGATCGGCACGCCGGCCATCCGCAACCTGATTCGCGAAGCCAAGGTGGCGCAGATGTATTCCGCCATCCAGACCGGACAGGCCATCGGCATGCAGACTTTGGACCAGAACCTTGCTGACCTGGTTCGCCGCAGCATCGTTACCGTCGCAGAAGCGCGCAACAAGGCCTCCAACAAGGATGCTTTCAACTGATAAGGCGTCGCCAGCGCCCCGACCGAGGTCAATATGGAACGAGAACAGGCACTAAAGTTTGTCCATGATTTGCTGAGAGCGATGCTCGCCAAGCGGGCATCCGATTTATTCATCACGGCAGGGTTCCCGCCGGCGATGAAAATCGACGGCAAAATGACGCCCGTTTCGCAGACCAGCCTGTCACCGGTCCATACGGCTGAAATTGCGCGATCAATCATGACCGACAAGCAGGCGGCAGAATTCGAGGCCACCAAGGAATGTAACTTCGCCATCGCGCCCTCTGGTATCGGCCGTTATCGCGTAAATGCCTTCATGCAACAGGGTCGCGTCGGACTGGTTCTGCGGACCATCACCACCACCATCCCGAAATTCGAAGACTTGAACCTGCCAGTCGTGCTCAAGGACGTGTGCATGACCAAGCGCGGGCTGGTAATCCTCGTCGGTGGAACCGGCTCGGGAAAATCGACCACGCTGGCCGCGATGATCGGCTTTCGCAACGAGAACAGCTACGGCCACATCATTACCATCGAAGACCCGGTGGAATATGTGCACGATCACAAGAACTGCGTGATCACCCAGCGCGAAATCGGCGTCGACACCGAGAACTGGTTTGCGGCACTAAAAAATACCCTGCGCCAAGCGCCGGACGTCATCCTAATCGGCGAAATTCGCGACCGGGAAACCATGGATTACGCCATCGCATTCGCCGAAACAGGGCATCTTTGCATGTCCACGCTGCACGCCAACTCTACCAATCAGGCACTGGACCGGATCATTAACTTCTTTCCCGAGGAACGCCGCCAGCAGCTGCTGATGGACTTGTCGCTCAACCTCAAGGCGTTCGTATCACAGCGCCTGATTCCGAAGAAGGAAGGCAAGGGCCGGGTCGCTGCGATCGAGATTCTGCTGAACTCACCCTTGATTCAGGACCTGATCTTCAAGGGCGAGGTTCACGAAATCAAGGAAGTGATGAAGCGCTCGCGGGAACTTGGCATGCAGACCTTCGACATGGCGCTTTTTGACTTGTATGAAGCCGACATGATTTCCTACGAGGATGCGCTACGCAATGCGGACTCGCTGAATGACCTTCGCCTCAAGATAAAACTCGAAGGCAAGAGTGCCAAGGAAAAGGACCTCGCGTCGGGTCTCGATCACCTCGAAATCGTCAAGTAGCTCTCGCCCAAGTCGGCTTTGCCCGGCTTCCGCTCAGCTGACCGAGACGAAGATAGGCGCAATCAGCGTTTCGACACCTGATCCCGCGGCAACGGCCTGCAGCAGTGAAATTGCGCTGCAGACCAGCACGAACACCAGTGCGGCAATTAAGACGCCTTCCGGCTGATTCAAGTAGCGTGTAATCCGTTTCATGATCTGCTCCTGTGCCGCGCCCATGACCAGGCGCACTTTCAGTATGTGGTCGCATCAGCCCACCCACTTGAACAATCCTGCCGATCGCTTGAACAAACTGGCTGACCTTTTGAACATACCTGCTATCCATGGGTGACATGCGTTCGACAGACATGGTCATCCACCTGTACGTCTGGCATGACCGCTTCCTTTACGTCGGACCAAGCCTCGCCACCAGCAATCACCGCAATCACGCTGCCACCTGGCTGGCGGCCCCCGGTACCAGGCTTCATGTGGCGCTGGCAGATGGCAACCTGCTCGAAGACGAGGTCATTTTCATTCCATCGGGCACCGAGTATTCGACCGAGGCCGTCAGCACTGATATCGCAGCCCTGTTTTGGGAGCCGGAAAGTGCAAGCTTTCGTGCGGTGGTGGGAGAGGCGGCCGAAGTGCCGCGTGCGTTTCCCTGCCGCGATGGCCTGGGGAACCTGATGGCCCCGCTCACGCATCCGTTGTTGACTCTGGCCGAAGCTGGCCGGTCGATTGACAGCCTGTTTGGTCTGGCCGCTGCCGCGCCAGCCTATGCGCCCAAGCTCGATGCGCGGGTCGAGGCGGCCCTGTCGTTCCTGAGGGAGTCCCCCGAACTGTACGGCAGCATCGAAGCGCTTGCGGGAAAGGTGCACCTGTCATCATCGCGCCTCGCCCACATTTTCAAGAGCGAAGTGGGTGTACCGGTGAGGCGCTACGTACTTTGGGCCAAGATGCGCCGTGCACTGGACCTCGCCATTGCGGGCGAGTCGCTGACCAGCGCCGCGCTTTCTGCTGGTTTTGCCGATTCAGCGCATCTGTCGCGAACTGTGAGGTCGATGACAGGCATCGCGCCCGAATCGCTGTTCCGGCACCGGAACCGGCTGATTGTTCACAAGGACGCCTAAACGCGGCGATTGCTGCCCGCAACCACTTTGTATTCGAGTAATCGGCACTCCAGCTTGCCGTTGAACAGCGGCGTCCGCTTGCTGGCCGACAGCCGGATGAGTTTCGGCAATTGCGGATCTCCAGTAAAGAAATACGCCCGCCAGCCTGCGAATTTCTGCTTCAGCAAGTCACCCAGTTTTGGATAGAGCTGCGCCAGATCCTCGGTAGCCCCAAGCCGTTCGCCGTACGGCGGATTGCTTATCCACACGCCCGACGCCGCGGGCGCTGATATTTCAGTCACGTTTGCCTGTTTGAGGTGAACCATATCCAGCAACTGGTTCGCCGCCAGGTTCTCCCTTGCATCGGTAATCGCATAGCCAAACTTGTCGGAACCGTAGATCGGCAGCGGCTGCGCGGGCCGGGGTAACTGCGCGGCGCGTGCAGCCTCCACTTCTCGATCCCAGACCGCGCGGTCAAAGACCTTGAACCGGCTCAAGGCAAAATCACGCTGCTTCCCGCCTGACAGGCCTGGCGCGATGGCCAGCGCCATTTCGGCGGCCTCGACGAGAAAAGTGCCGCTGCCGCACATCGCGTCCAGAAAGGCTTCGCGACAATCCCATCCTGAAAGCAGGATGATGCCGGCCGCAAGGTTTTTCTTGAGTGGCGCCTCGCCGGTATGCTCGCGGTATCCACGCTTGAACAGCGGCTCGCCGGACAAGTCGAGGTAAATGCTGGCATGCGTCGCATCGAGAAAGGCGTGAATGCGGATATCCGGCGCGCGCGCGTCCACCGACGGACGTGCACCGACCTGCTCGCGAAACTTGTCGCACACCGCGTCCTTGATGCGCAGCGTGATGAAATCCAGGCTCTTCAGCGGGCAACGATGGGCGTTGATTTCGACCTTGATTGTGCGGCCCACATCGAACCAGGACGGCCACGGTTGCATAAACGCCGCATCGTAAATGTGCTGTTCATTCTCGTACGGAAAATGCGCGACCCGCCACAAAATGCGGCTGGCTACGCGCGAGCGCAGGTTGGAGCGGTAGGCGGTCGCCAGATCAGCGTCGAACGCGACGCCTGCCTCCTGCGCGATTACGTTCTTTGCGCCCAGCGATGCAAGCTCGTCTGCCAGGACTCCGGCGAGTCCGCGTGGACAAGGCGCGAAATAGTGGTCGCTCAAAACGGCTTCAGTACGACGAGCAGAACAATGCCCACCAACAGCGGCAGGGCCGGGATCTCATTCAGCCACCGATAAAAGACATGGCCGTGCCGATTCTTGTCATTACGAAAATCAACCATCAATTTGCCCAGGTAAAACTGATATGCAACAAGTCCCACGACCAAAGCCAGCTTGGCGTGCAGCCAGCCGCCCGTGAACCCGAACCCGAGCCAAAGCCAAGTTCCAAGCACCAGCGTGATGACCATGCTTGGCATCATGATCCCAAAATAGAGCTTGCGTTCCATCACCTTGAAGCGCTCAAGTGAAATCGTATCTTGTGCCTCGGTCATCGCGTGATATACGAATAGCCGCGGCAGGTAGAAAAGCCCGGCAAACCAGGTAATGACGAAGATGATGTGAAAGGACTTGAGCCAGAGCATTACGGATGGACGTATTTTTGCAACGCCGGCATCAGCGCGCCCTGCGCGTGCATGATCACCTCACAGAACTCGCGCACCGCGCCGTGGCCGCCCTCTGCAGTGGTAACGTAATGCAGGTATCCGCGCATGTAGGTGGGACAAGTCGGGACGCCCGCCGCGAAGCCGCAGCGCAACAGGAATGGCAGGTCGACGACATCATCACCCAGTCCAGCGCATTCTGCTGGACTGATCGACAGCTCAGCGATCAAGCCATCGAATACCTTGCGCTTGTCGGCGATACCCATATGCAGATGCGTTATTCCGAGATCCTTGGCGCGACGTGCCAGCGCTGATGAACTGCGCCCTGAAATGATGGCGAGTGTGACGCCGGACTCCGCCAGCATCTTTAATCCGTGACCATCGAGCGTGTTGAAGACTTTTTCCTGCTCGCCGTCGCTGCCGTATCTTAATGATCCGTCGGTGAGGACGCCGTCGACATCAAAGACTGCCAGGCGAGTCTTCGCCGCACGTACCATCACGTCCTCGTTGACCCCTGCGGGTGGCTCCCATCGCATCACAGCACGCCTGCGCGCATCAGCTCAAGCACGTGCACTGCGCCGATCAACTTGTTCTCGGCATCGACAACCAACAGGCCGCTCGAGCCGATCTTGTAGCGCTGGATCATTTCGGCCGCTTCGACTGCAAGTTTGCCCGGTGCAATCGTCTTGGGCGCATGGGTCATCACCTGCGTAACGGGCATGTTACGAATACTGTCGTGTGCGGCAAGAGCACGGCGCAGGTCGCCATCGCTGAAAACGCCGATGACGTGGTCACCGAGATCGACCACCGCGGTCATTCCCAAGCCTTTGTTCGACATTTCCACGATGGCTGCCGGCAGCAGCGCATCGGCTGTCACCCTGGGCACCCGATCGCCCGTCACCATGACGTCACTCACATGCAGGAGGAGACGTCGGCCGAGCGAACCGCCCGGATGGTGCATGGCGTAATCCTCTTCGCCAAAGCCACGCGCATCGAGCAGAGTCACTGCCAGCGCATCTCCGAGCGCCAGCGTGGCGGTGGTGCTGGCCGTCGGGGCAAGATTCAAAGGACAGGCTTCCTTGTCCACCGCGGCGTCCAGGTGCACCGTGGCTGCGTTTGCCAGGGTCGAGCTCGCCCGACCGGTAATGGCGATGATCGGAGTGCCGCGGCGTTTCAGCTGCGGAAGGATTTTCAGGATTTCATCCGATTCGCCGGAATTGGAAATGGCAATGACCACGTCGCCGGAGGTAATCATGCCCAGATCGCCGTGGCTGGCTTCGCCGGGATGCATGAAGAACGCCGGGGTGCCGGTCGAGGCAAGCGTCGACGCTATTTTTCCACCGACATGGCCGCTTTTTCCCATGCCGGTAACAACGACCCTGCCCTGCCGTTCGACCACGTCAAACAGCAATTTATGTGCGGCAACAAAAGCGCTCCCCAGCCGCATCGAAAGCGCGCGCACTGCATCAGCCTCGATATCCAGCGTTTCTTTGGCCAAACGCAGGGTGCGCTCAGTGTCCGAGACGGCACGCGGTTGTAATAGACTCTCCATGGCACCATTCTAATGTCAACTGCTCGCAGCGACCATCACGCCACATGTTCCAACACGAAACACTGCCGCTGGTTGTGATTCTGCTTGCCACTGCTGTGGTCGTGGTGGCGGTGTTTCGCCGCGCGAACATGCCGGCGATCCTGGGCTACCTGCTGGTCGGTGTGATGGTTGGTCCCAATGCGCTGAATTTTGTACCGGACTCTGCGAGTACACGCTATCTCGCCGAATTCGGCGTGGTGTTTCTGATGTTTTCAATCGGGCTGGAGTTCTCGTTACCCCAACTTGTGGCGATGCGCCGGATTGTGGTCGGTTTTGGCGGCCTTCAGGTCGGCCTGTCGATTGCGGCAGTCATGGCTGTGGCGTTGGCTTCCGGGCTGGGCTGGCAAAGCGGTCTCATATTGGGTGGCATCGTCGCCATGTCTTCCACTGCCATCATATCCAAGGTTCTTGCAGAGCAGACTCAGCTTCATTCGCACCATGGAAAGCAGATCATGGGCGTACTGCTGTTTCAAGATCTGGCGGTGATACCGCTGTTGGTGCTCACGCCTGCATTGGCGCTGTCTGGGGAGCAGATTGCAATTGAAATCGGCTCGGCGATGTTGAAGGCGGGGGCGGTTCTGGCGGTAATTCTGGTGCTCGGTCAACGCATCATGCGACCACTGTTCCATGTGATTGCCGAGCAGAAGTCGTCCGAGCTTTTTGTGCTCGCAGTTCTCCTGGTTACGCTTGGTCTCGCCTGGGCGACGGAACTGGCAGGCTTGTCATTGGCTTTGGGCGCATTTCTTGCCGGAATGCTGATTTCCGAAACCGAGTATCGCTATCAGGTTGAAGATTACATCAAGCCGTTTCGCGATGTCTTGCTGGGCCTGTTTTTTGTCACGATCGGCATGTTGCTGAACATCCAGAGTTTGCTTGCGCATCTTGGCATGATCCTGCTGGTGCTGGTGGCGCTGATTACCGTCAAGTTCCTGCTCATCGTGTCGATTGCGCTGGCCCTTCGAAACGAGCGTGCGGTAGCCTTGCGATGCGGACTGGCGCTGGCTCCGGCAGGTGAATTCGGTTTCGTGCTGCTTTCGCTGGCCGAACGATACCACGCGCTTCCTGCCTCAACGATTCAGGTGGTGCTGGCGGCCATGCTCATTTCCATGCTCATGTCACCGCTGATATTGGCAAACAGCGAACGCCTGATCATGCGGCTGGTAAGCACCGAATGGGAAATGCGGGCAGTGCAGCTGCAGCAGCTGGCCATCCGGTCGATGAGCAAGAAAGCACATGTCATCGTCTGCGGTTACGGCAGGTCGGGTCAGAACCTGGCCAGGTTCCTTGAGGATCAGAATATTCCCTTCATCGCCCTCGATGCCGATCCCATGCGGGTAAAACAGGCAGCCGCCGCTGGCGATGCGGTGATGTATGGAGATGCAGCGCGGCAGGAAGTATTGACCGCCGCCGGCCTGCCAAGGGCGGCCGCCGTGGTGGTCAGCTTTGGCGACACCCATGCGGCGCTGACCATCTTGTCGCATGTGCGTGAACTGCGACCCAGCGTTCCGGTTATCGTACGCACCTTTGACGATAGCGACGTCGAGAAACTCAAAGCTGCGGGTGCAGCTGAAATCGTCGCCGAGGTGATCGAAGGTTCGCTGATGCTGGCGACACAAACGATGCTTTTGCTCGGAATTCCGCTGAACAAAGTGCTCGCCCGCCTGCAGCAGGTCCGCGCAGAACGTTACCAGTTGATGCGCGGCTTTTTCCCCGGCGTGACCGACCTGGAGGATTCACAACTAGATTCCCAGCAGCCAAGACTGCAGTCATTTGTGATCGAGGAGGGTTCGGTTTCTGTCGGCAAGACCATCGCATCGCTTGGACTCGAGTCGCTGGGCGTACATCTGACCGCCTTGCGGCGACAAGGGCTCAAGCAGAGCGAATTCGAGCCTGGTGCGCGGCTGGCAGCCGGTGACGTGCTGGTCCTCGCGGGCACCCCGGAACTGTTGGCAAAAGCAGAAATCAGGCTCTTTATCAGTTAGCGCACACTCTTTACGCGATGCCCATGCTTAAAGGCTATACATCGCTGGAGAAGCGTTGATGTGCACTCGGCCGCGGTAGTTCAAGAATGTCGGCAATTGCTGATTCGGACAGGCTCGCAAGTTCTCGCCGGTTCAGCCCCTCGGCCGGAATCGGTGGTGCAAAGGTGATTTCAGCAATCACGGATGGCTGGCTGATGATCAAGCCGACTGACTCCGTGAAACTTAACTCGCCGATGAAGGCAATCGCCTGGCTTGGCGCGCCGTGACTATCGCGGTAGCGAACCGCGGCCGGCGCAAGCACCGCACGATTGACTACCGCCGGCTCGAATAGGGAGGTGTGAAACTTGAGCAGTTTGTCGCCGCTGGTTGTCGTCCCCTCGGGAAAGAAGCCTATTGACGCACCTTCCGCAAGCACGTTGTGCATTGTTTCGTTGATCTTTGCCGTATCGCTGCGACGGGTGCGGCGGATAAAGATGGTCCCGGCGCGATCCACCAGCCAGCCCGCAATTGGCCAGTCGCGAATCTCCGCCTTGGCGACAAAGCGCGCCGGATGGGCTGCATTGATGACGAAGATGTCCACCCAGGACACATGATTCGATGCCACGATGACATTACGTGCTCCCGCATCGGGGACCGAACCACGCACCGACAAGACGACATTGAGGATGCGAAGCAGCTTTGCCGACCAACGCTGCGTAATGCTGGATCGCCGAGCCGGGCTTACGCGCGGGAAAAGCGCGCCGACAACAAACAAGCCGACGCCCACATGCATCAAAAGCCGGGACCACCGCAGTATGCGGACGATCCGAGATACTTTTCCGGCTGCTACCCTCATGTCGCCATCATTTGCCATGGCAGGATGGTACTTGAAGCCTGCCTGGCCGGGCGCATCGCGCTATAAATTGAAAGGGCGCCATCGGCGCCCCCTCGGACAATATTGAATCAGACTTACTCGCGAGTCACGCGCGTAGCTCCCTGGCCAGACAGGATGCGAACGCGATCCCCAACGCGGAATTCTTCATCTTTTTCCTGCGTGACCGCGATGATCTTGCCACCTTCGATGCGCACAGTGACCTCAACGCCCCGACGATCGTTTGCGTTCTTTTCGACGGCGCTGCCGACGATTCCGCCAACAACGGCACCCGCAATTGCGCCAACCGCATTGGCACGATGGCCGCCGCCCAATGTGGAACCCGCGACGCCGCCGATTGCCGCCCCCGCCAAGGTTCCAGTGCCCGTATCACGAGCGTCAATAACAACATCGCGCACGCTTTCCACAACACCAAATCGCACGGTCTGTTCTCCGCGCACCTGCGCGCGGGAATAATTGCCACCGCCCAGCCCAGGAGCCGCACACCCGGCGAGGAAGGTCGCGACCAACAATGTTGTGCAAACAACCAGTTTTCTGTTCATGTTTGACTCCTTCTATCAAATTTACCAGAGCGGCTCATCAAATGCTTCAGCGTACCGCGTCTCGATATCCTCTCGCGATGGATGATGCCCCTGCGGGCCGCGATGCTCAATCTTGATGCTGCCCATCGTGTTGCCCAAGCGGCCGATCTTTTGCCAAGACCATCCACGCTCCATGCCCAGCAGCAGCCCTGCGCGATAGGCGTCGCCGCACCCGGTGGGATCCACCCGCCTGTTTTCTCTAACGCTCGGGATGGAAATTTGTTGACCATCAGCATAAATCACCGAGCCATCAGCGCCTTTGGTGACGAAAAGCGCTTTCACCCGTTCCGTGAGTTTGGAAAGTGATTCACCGGTACGCTCCTCCAGCACGCGGGCTTCATAGTCATTGACGGCAACATAATCGGCAAGTTCAATGAAATGGCGCAACTCATCGCCGTTGAACACGGGCAATGCCTGACCGGGGTCAAATATGAACGGAATCTTGTGATCGTGAAACTGGGAGGCGTGCTGCAACATTCCATCGCGTGAATCAGGCGCAACGATGCCAAGCGTCACATCCTTGGCATCGCCGACCTTGTTCAGATACGACGACGCCATCGCGCCAGGATGGAATGCCGTGATCTGGTTGGCATCCAGGTCGGTCGTAATGAACGCCTGGGGCATGTAGGCGCCGGCGATCTCTCGCACGTGGGTACGCTTGATGTCCAGCTTGTCCAAGCGCTCCTTGTAAGGACCAAAGTCGTCCCCAACGGTCGCCATGATCAAGGGGTCGCCACCGAGCAGCTTCAGGTTGTAGGCAATATTGCCGGCTGTTCCACCAAATTCGCGGCGCATGTCGGGAACAACAAACGCCACATTCAGGATGTGAATCTGATCCGGGAGGATGTGCGTCTTGAATTCGCCGTGGAAAACCATGATGGTGTCGTAAGCGATGGAACCACAGATGAGAACAGGCATGAACTCGGCTCTTCGGGCAAAGGCAAATTATAGCGCCCACCACCCAGCCGTCCGAAGGCATCGGCGGGCGGCTGAACGGTAGAAGGGCCGCATTGACGATTGATTGTCAATTCTTGTAAATTGGGATTGACGGGTTCGCTTCGATGGACTCGGCGCACTCCGCATTACAAAGCAAACAACAGAGCGAATTCTGAAACAGGGCAAACTCATCGAAAGGTGGGGGCGCAAAGTCTCCGGTCCGGCGGATGCCAGTAATCCGTGGATAGCGGGATTGCCAGAGTGAAGGTGCGCATTGACGTGCTGCCGCGCGAGCGGCAATCGCGGCGCGCAAGGGCTAGCTTCCTAGCCTGGCTGCTGACGCTGCATTTGCACACAGCGGCGACTTGACCTCTGCCAGATCCGCTTACCCATTCCGGTGCCGGCGCTTCGCGTCTTGTTTGCCCTCTGACAGGTGCTTGCGCCTTCGGGCGCGCGGAGACAGCTATGGACACGCCGACCAGAGACAACGTATTACCGTTCAGGGACCCCACCAGCCCGGTCCGACGTTCGATGAACCCCGAGTCGGTCGGGTTGATAGCCGATTGCAGGGAACTTGCACTGAAGCGAATTACTGCGGTCCTGGCAAATACACTCGACAAGATTGAGGACGAGCTTTTCCAACTTGCCAGTGCCGCAACTGATCGCTCGTCTCAAGGCGTTTATCTTGATGCCAGATCGCAAGCTCACGAGAAGCGAAGCGAAATCGAGGCTGCTTTCAGGATGCACTTCGTGAGCCTTTTCGAAAGAAAGGTCGCGGGAACGGCCGAACAGCATGTTTCGACGACTGATGGCTTCGGTGGACTTTCCTTGTCCCTGGTCGAGGACTCGGATCTGGAGGAAAAGCTCGCGGTAAGCGACATCGCCAGGCGCCTGTCTGAAAGATGCAACGACGAGTTGGGCGCGCTTTCCCAACGCATGGGCTACCTGATGGCGGACCCTGACATCACCGATGACGCCAATCCGATGTCGCCAAACACGATCATCAATGCGCTCAAGGTGGCGTGCGACCAGATGACATCAGGCTATCAAACCAAGCTGACAGTCATGCGGCTGGCGGAGCAACACATGTCACGCGAGATGCTGACGATTTATCACGATATCAACGCATTGCTGGTTTCGCGAAAAATACTGCCGCAAATTCGGCCTGGTTACCGAAAGGCACGAACCAGCGTGGTACCGAAACCTTTGCCTGCCACCGACCCATTTGCAAAACCTGAGGGCTTGCAGGAATCGGGCACACCGACCGGCTCTGCAGGCGAAATCTACTCGACACTCAAGCAGCTGCTCGCCGGGGGAAGCATGTTCGATCCCGACATGGCCGCGGGCAGCGCTGCGCCGCCGACCTACGGTGTTACGACCGGCAGCTTCGCACCTGCGCCGCCTGCAGCTGGCGTCACGCTGTCCGCGGCACTACGCGCGATCGCCGAGGGCGCCAGCAGGATGCCGACTGTGCAGCTACTTTCCGCGCTGTCCGCGTTGCAACTGCGTTCCGCGTCCGCGATGCGGCCGTTTGACGCCACCGACGAAGGACGGCAGGTGCCCGAAGGCGAGGCCATGAGCACACTGCGCGCGCTCAAGTCGCAGGTCATCTGCGCCCACAGCTCGCCACTCGATGTCATGACGATTGACATCGTCGCGATGCTTTTCGACTACATCTTCGAGGACAGCGCGATTCCGGCCGACGTAAAAGGCTTGCTGGCAAGACTGCAAATTCCGGTGCTGAAAGTAGCCATCCTCGACAAATCATTCTTTTCAAGAAAACAGCACCCAACCAGACGACTGCTCGACAGGCTCGCCGAAGCATCGATCGGATTCCACGGCGCCAGCCAGGCCAACGCACCGCTCTTCAAAAAAATAGCGGCGATCGTTGATCACATCCATGTCGAATTCGAAACCGATGTGCAGCTGTTTGCGGATTCACTGGCCGACCTGGAAAGCTTTCTGGCCGAACAGGAGAAAGACAGCGCGGAATTTGTTGAAAAGTCCGCGAGGATCGTGTTCGAACAGGAGCGCCGTGAAATGGCGCGCATGATTGCTCAGGATGAAATTGACCGGCGCTGTGCAGCTGCCGACCTTCCATCAACGGTTTTCGCCCTGCTTCGCGGTCCCTGGACGCGTGTACTGGAGCGCGTCTATCTTCGCGAAGGTGGGCGGCAGGCACAGTTCGTGGCGTCACTGGAAGCCGCCGACGAGTTGATCTGGAGTGTATTGCCCAAGCAGGGTGCAGTCGAGCGGAGGCGATTGGTTGGTCTGCTTCCGGGCCTCTTGGAGCAGCTGCATTCGGGGATGGAAGTCGCGGCTGTTGAAACCGAGGATCGCGTGCGGTTCTTCGCGTCGTTGGTCGATTGCCACGCTGCCGCCGTAAAGGCCGGCCTTCGCGGTGGCAGCGTGGCAGAACTCTTGGGCGCCTCGCCTCCGAACACGTCGACGGGCCCGCTGTTTGAAAGGCTGGTCGCGGAGGAAAGCGCGCGCACCGACGCTGCCCGTATCGCCGCCAGGGCCGGATTCGCCCGCATTCACTTCAGCGAGGCAGGCGTGTCGATCCAGGAGGTGATGAATTTTGATTCGCCGGCGGGAGAATTGGCAGCACCTGTCCACATGACTTCGAACGAGGCTATTCCAGTTGAGCTTAGGCGCGGTAGCTGGGTCGAGTTTCGGCAACTGGGCGATCGCAAGGTGCGCGCCAAACTCTCGTGGATCAGCCCGCATCGCGGGGTCTATCTGTTTACGTGTCCGGGCTCAGACGAAGCGTTCTCCATCGCGCCCGATGTACTCGAACAGCAACTCAAGTCTGGTCAGGTAAGGCGCATCGATGAAGCATCAGTCGTCGATCGCGCAGTCGACAACATGGTGCATGCTTTGCAAGGCGCAGCAAACAGGTAAAGCCGAACAGAAGCGAAGTCGCTGACGCCTTCAGACTATAAGGCGTCAGGGATAGAACGCGCGCACGCCGTAGCCAGAAGCCGGGGCTTTGCCCTGCAGTTCGATCTGCATGTTCACGAATGCCTCGCCACCTGGTGGGATGAATTCGTCCTTGCCAATGGCGCGGCCCAGATACTCCGCCGGCACCATTACACGCGACACGACGGTCTGGTTTGAACTGTCGGAAAGGCGAAGCTCCAGGGTCGGATAATCCTGACCGGCATTGCCCCGATTCGAAATCGTGGCGGTGAAAAGTATTCGGCCGGTTCTCCCCGGAGCCTCGACGAGGTCGGAGGCCTCGATGCGAATCGCCGACTCATCCCTGCTGCGCGGCACGGTGCAGCCCGCCCATTCGCAGACCGCAGCCAATGCCGGCCGCGACACGGGAAACTGCTGTGCAATCTGGGACCGAAACAGATAAACCAGCTGTGTCAGCATGACGAGACCCAACAGGAATGCCGCGCCACTCCATGCACCGCTTCGTGTTGCTTGTGGCTGATAGTCGCGCGGTGGGGCGGCCAGCAGCAGGTTTTCCGGCTCGAGAACAAAGCCCGGTGGGTTTGTCTCAGGCAAAAGTGATGCCCCCTGCTCTGGCATCGATACCGCCGGCTCTTTATGACCTTCGGCACGGCTGTTTCGAGATACGCTGGCGACGGGTTCTAATTCAGCTTCGCTCGCCGGGGTTTCCAGCGCAGCGAGTTCCGGAAAGGGCGCCGGCTCACCGCGCATGAATATCGGGTCGCTGGCTTCAACGGTTTCCGGCGCCTCGATTCCTGCCGCACCCGCCTGCGGCGCCTGCTCGTCCGACTGTTCAATTCGGAAGGCGCTGTCCTCAATGCGCGTCAACGACTGGAACGCATCGAAGACCTGGCGGCAGCGACCGCACATGACGCGACCTTGTCGAACGTTCAGTTGCTCAGGTTGTACCTTGAATTGCGCCGCGCAATTTGGACAGGTGGTCAACAGCATGGCGCGAGTATAACCGAGCCGTTAAGCCGCCATCCTTCGTACCCCGGCTATGCACGACCAGCCCTCGTCGCGTCGCCAGACAGCCATGTCGAACCAATCTGCGTAGATTTCAATAATCTCGTCGGCCTGATGATCGAGTATCCCGGCGAGCACCAGGTACCCCCCCGGTGTCGTGTGGGAAGCAAGCAGTGGCGCGAGCACTTTGAGTGGATTGGCCAGAATGTTGGCGAGCGTGATGCCCGCCTGTGCCTCCAGCGGCCGGTCCGTGCCGGAAAACTGGACGGTGACCTCGTTCTGCGTTGCATTGAAAGCAGCCGCCTCGATTGCGTTCTGGTCGATGTCCACGCCCCAGGCGCGCCGAGCGCCGAGTTTCATTGCGGAAATGGCCAGTATTCCTGATCCGCAACCGTAATCGAGCACCGCGGTACCGGCAAGTTCATTGCGATGCGCGTCCAGCCACTGGAGGCAAAGGCGCGTCGTGGGATGGCTTCCAGTGCCAAAAGCCGCTCCGGGATCAAGAACGATGTTTGTTGCTGCGGCGTCCGGCGCGTCGTGCCAGGTTGGGACGATCCAGATGCGCGGGCTGATCCGGATCGGCTGGAATTGGTCCCGATTGTTTTTCACCCAGTCCGCATCTTCCACCGACGTCACTTCGAAGGTGGGCAGGTCAATCTTCAGCTGCAGACAAGCTTCTTCCACCAACTGTTCAATATTGGCATCCGGCGTAAACATTGCCGTCACGCAGCACCTGTCCCACAGACCGGCGGATGAACCTGGCTCACCAAAAATGGGCTGCTCCGCACTGGTGCCTTCGAATGCATCCTCCACCGAAACAGACAGAGCCCCGACTTCCAGCAACCTGTCCGATAGCGCGTCCGCAGAATCGCGCGGCATCTCGAAACGAATACTGCGCCCGATCAAGTTGTCACCAGAGGGGGCCCGAACCGCGTTTCAAGCAGCTTCTCCCGCGATTTTCTTGAGCTTTGCCATGCGCTGCTCAAGGAAATGAATGGAGGTCCCGCCCCGAACAAACGCGGCATCATTCATCAACTCCTGATGCAGGGGCAGGTTCGTCTGGATTCCCTCGACCACCATTTCAGAAAGCGCGGTTCGCATGCGCGCAAACGCCTGTTCCCGCGTGTCGCCGTGCGCGATCACCTTGGCAATGAGGGAGTCGTAATGAGGCGGAACAAAGTAGTCCGCATAGACGTGCGAATCCACCCGGATACCGGGGCCTCCCGGCACATGAAAGCGCGTGATCCGGCCTGGCGACGGGACAAAGGACGTCGGGTTTTCGGCATTGATGCGACACTCCACAGCGTGCCCCCGCAGCTGTATGTCTTTCTGCCGGTAGCGCAGTTTCTGGCCGCTTGCGATGCGAATTTGCTCCTGCACGATGTCGACGCCGGTAATCATTTCACTGACCGGGTGTTCGACCTGAACCCGCGTGTTCATTTCAATGAAGTAGAACTCGTCGTTTTCGTAGAGGAATTCAAATGTTCCGGCGCCGCGATAACCCAGTTTTATGCAGGCTTCGGAGCAGCGTTCACCGATTCGATCCCGCAGGCGAGACTTCAGGTCGGGGGCGGGCGCCTCTTCGATGATCTTCTGGTGCCGCCGCTGCATGGAGCAGTCGCGCTCCCAGAGAAATATGGCATTGCGATGTTCGTCGGCCAGCACCTGAATCTCGATGTGTCTGGGGTTTTCCAGAAACTTTTCCAGGTAGACCATGGGGTTGCCGAAGGCGCTTTGCGCTTCGGTGCGGGTCATCTGCACGGCATTGACCAAGGCAGCCTCGGTGTGAACGACCCGCATGCCGCGGCCGCCGCCACCGCCTGCCGCCTTGATGATCACGGGATAGCCCACGGCGGCAGCGATCTTGCGAATTTCCTTTGGGTCTTCCGGGAGCGCGCCTTCCGAACCCGGCACGCAGGGAATGCCGACCTTGCGCATGGCGGCCTTGGCCGACACCTTGTCGCCCATGGTACGAATATTCTCGGGGCGCGGCCCGATGAAAACGAATCCCGAGTTTTCCACGCGCTCGGCAAAGTCCGCGTTTTCGGACAGAAAGCCATATCCCGGATGAATTGCCTGGGCATCCGTTACCTCAGCCGCGCTGATGATCGCCGGAATGTTCAGGTAGCTGTCACGAGACGGGGCGGGCCCGATGCAAACCGACTCGTCCGCAAGCATCACGTATTTCGCGTCGGCGTCCGCCTCCGAATGCACTGCAACCGTCTTGATGCCCAACTCACGGCAAGCCCTCTGGATGCGCAGGGCGATTTCTCCGCGATTGGCGATGAGGACTTTTTCAAACATGGCCCCCTGCCGGGAGCCTGCGTTAAATACCGCCATGGCGAGTTCCCGGCCCTACTCGAGGACAAACAGCGGTTGGCCATATTCCACCGGTTGGCCATTTTCGACAAGGATGGCTTTGATGACACCGGAAGCGTCAGACTCGATTTCATTGAGCAGCTTCATGGCTTCGATGATGCAAAGCGTCTGGCCTTTGCTGACCGTTTGGCCGATCTCGGCGAAAGCCGGCGAGCCTGGCGAAGGCGATCGGTAAAACGTTCCGACCATCGGTGACTTGACCTCGTGCCCTACCGGCTCGGCGGCGGCAGCGGATGCAGCAGCCGGGGCGGCGTTGGCGGCGACGAAATCACCCGGAAGCACAATGTTCGACGGGGCCACCTGTGGCTGCATGAAGCTTCCGCCCGAACCGGTACGGCTTATTCGAACCTTTTCCTCGCCTTCCGTAATCTCCAGCTCCGCAATACCTGACTGCTGCACGAGGTCAATCAGCGTCTTAATTTTTCGCAGGTCCATGTTCCTATTGCCTCCTGAATTTGGTCCGATTCACGATCCGACCTCTGGCCGTACCGTGACGAGCGGATCTGTTTATGCCTGGCGGGCCGCCGGGGAGGTGTGGCGGTGAGTCAAAATGAGACCTGGGGCGCGACGGGAGCGCACCCCCGCCGATGCCGCTTTGCAGTCCGAAAAACGGCCCCCTGCGCCTGAAACTGGGCAACGGGCGATCCTGCAACTGGTCTCATTGAGTAACATGGGCGGCAGTTTGCCTCAAATCGCGCGGCTCTGTCCAGTCAGCCCCCTTGTTGCCCGAACGAGAAATACTGCAAATTCACAACAGTTGTTGCGATTTTGCCGACGTTTTTCCATTTCCTATTTGTCCCGTGGCAACTTGGCGCTGGCGGCGGGATATTGCCAGACCTGCGCGCCGGACAATTTGCGCAAAAAATCTGTTCTGAGCCTATTTAAGCTATTTTGGAGCATGTTTAGACACAATTGCACTCATTTGCGCCTCGTTGATCATGCCGGTCTGGACCATCAATACTTCTCCACCCGGTCGGATGACCGCGGTAAACGGTAACAGGCCAAATTTGTTTCCAAGCCGCTTGGATAGCTCGATTGCGCCATTTTCGTCCGAGAATAGCGGGTAGCTCAGCTTAGCGGACTTTGCGAAATTATCGACATTTGAACGAGAATCGGCCGCGATTCCGACTATTTGAAGGCCGTTAGGGCCATGGGCCTCTTGTAGCCGATCGAGCATCGGCATCTCTTCACGACAGGGCGCACACCATGTCGCCCAGAAGTTTATGACCAACAATTTGCCCGACCAGCGTCCCAGCATTTGCTCATTGCCTGCGGCATCCACTACTTTGGTCGCATATATCGCACCCGCGCTGGCCGCGATTTCCGGCGCCCGAATTCGATTTCCCTCTTCGACGGGCGCTTTGTCCAGCCAGACAGCGATGCCGGCCAGCACCGCCAATGCCAGCACGGCCAGGGAAAGCGCAGCTTTCAAGGAAACTCTGCCATTCAACGGTCCCGGGACAGTTCAGGGGCCAGTCAACGGGGCATCGCCTTGCGAACCAATTCATTGGTTCGGATGCCTGAAACCGCCGCCCCCTGCGCACTTTCCGGCAGCGCGGAAACTGGCACGGCATAGGCCTCGCCCGGGTTAACAACCACACGTTGGCGCAATGGTGGAAAACACACGCCTACGTCAGCGCAGCCCTGCGAAACAACTTCCAGATCGGTGCGCGCTTTTTTGCCCAGGTTGGTCGGGAGCAGGCTCGCCGCCCGCAAGCGAACTGCCTTGCGAAAGGTAACAACCTTGCCGAAATTGGGGTCTTTCAGCTGCAGCCCTTTGGGCCATTGCAGGTCGCTCCGCCTGGTCTCATGCCCGTTCACAATCAGCTTGAAGCGGTCGCGGTAGAGGTAATAGCCGTCAGCGATATCGAACTGGACTTCAAGAGCGCCACTCGCCACGCGATGAACGCTCAGACGAAAGGCGTGTACCGGATCAAGGAGTTCGCCGGATGCCGCATCACCCTGCGTGGCGTACAACGGCCAGGACACCGCCGCAAGCGCGCAACAGCACGCGGCCATGATTTTTCTAGGTGGTTTCATCCCTTATCCACTTCAAGTATGGCGGCGCGACCGCCACCATCGGCACCCCGACGATTTCGGGAACCTCGTACGGATGCAGACGTCGAATAGCTGCCTCAAGTTCCGCAAACCGCCCGGAAGTGGTCTTGATCAAAAGCGTATATTCCACCGAACTCTCAATTTTTCCCTGCCACCGGTACATGGACGTGCCCGCCGACAAGGTATGAATGCACGCGGCAAGCCGTTGTTGCAACAATGACTCACTCAGCTTTACAGCACTTGGCTCATCCGGTACTGTGACAAATACGACGAGCGCGCCAGGTTCATTCAACATTGCGGCCCCGTCTCTGAAAGGAAGTAATGATGCGGGTGTTTATCCTCGGTATTGTAATGGGGTTCCCGTTGCTGGAAGGCGCGGTTCTTTACAAGCTTGCCGCCGGCCCTGACGGACATGCCGGCTGGGTGCTCGCATGGCTCGTGTTTGCGGCCATCGCCGGCGTCTTGCTGATCAAGGAAGCTCGTTTTTCATTGGTCGCCCGGCTTGCCGAAGCGCTGTCGAAGGGACATTACTCGCTGGCCGCAGTCATCGACAGCTTTCGAACCGTTGTTGCCGGATTGCTGCTGATATTTCCCGGCCTGATTTCTGACGTGCTGGCGTTGTGCCTGCTGCTTTTGCCAATTCGCGAGCCGGCCTTCGGCACGGTGGGCGGGCGGGCACCTCGGTCGTCCCGCGATACGTCAGGTTCCGGGCCGGTCATCGAAGGCGAATTTCGCCGCGAGATCTAGTCGCGCCGGCTGCCGGCCAAGAATGAGCGGACCGTCGGGTACCTGAGGCGAAAACCAAGTCTCTGTTTGAGGCGCCGGTTGCCGATACGCCGTGATTCGCCCATGAATGAGAGCATTGCAGCTGGCAGACGGGTGCGCGCCTCATCAAGCGAAACGCGCTGCGGCCGGCGCATCGCAAAGGCATCCGCGATCATGTCGAAATAGTCTCCCATGCGCATGGCCGAATCGTCGACGACGTTGTAAATCTGCAGGCCGCGCGCCGCCCGCATGGCAGCGACGCACGCCCGTGCCAGGTCGTCGGCATGGATGTGGTTGGTGAACACGTCATCGCTGGCGTCCAGCGCAGGCATCCCCTTGCGCAGGCGCTCCAGCGGCAGCCGGTCTGCTGCATAAATTCCCGGCGCGCGCAGTATCGAGAGCATCCACGCGGCGCAGCGCGCGCGCGGTGGCAGGCCGTGGCCGCGTTCGCTCATCGACCCAATCGCCGTCGCGATTGCCGTAAACACCGGTGGTACTGATGTAGACCAATCGATCCGGCAGGTGCCGTGTTAGCATCCCGCGTCGCGCCTTCTGCGGCAACAGCGCGTCGAGCAGATGCCGGGTGTGTGCGTCGTGCGCCCCTGTGCCGGGTGGCGGGGCAAAATGGAACACGACGTCAAACTTGCCGGACAGCCCTCGCAGGCGCCGGCGGCTAGCCAAATCGCCACGTATCGGCATCAGCTTGTGTTTTGTGACCCGGCCGGCAGCGAGCGGCTTGCGAACCAGCACACTGACCCGATTCTGTTTGGGCAGCAGGTTTGTTACCCGTTTGCCGATGTCGCCGAAGCCGACGATGAGAATGTTTTGATGTGTCCGCATGGTTGGCGGCCAGTATAGAGAAGACGAGCAAGATGGACAGCCCCGAATACCGTATTACCCTGCAACCTTCCGGCCATACCTTTTCCGTGGCGCACGACGAGACAGTTCTCGACGCCGCCCTGCGCCAGGGCATCGGCCTCCCGTATGGCTGCCGCAACGGCGCTTGCGGATCCTGCAAATGCGCGCTGGTTTCGGGCGAGATGGATTATGGCGTCTACCAGGAACGGACTCTGCGGCCCGAAGAGAAGGCCGCCGGCAAGGTGCTGCTGTGCGTGGGCAAGCCCAGGACCGACCTGACGCTTGCGGTCAAGGAGATCGGCGCGGCCGGCGACATTCAGATCCGCATCCTTCCCTGTCGCGTCGAAAAGAAAGAGAAGGTTTCGCCGGACGTCATGGTTCTCTGGCTGAAACTTCCCGCGCAGGAACGCCTGCAGTTCCTTGCCGGGCAATACATCGACCTCTTGCTCAAGGATGGCAAGCGCCGCAGCTTTTCAATTGCCAACGCGCCCCATCACGACCAGTTCATTGAGCTGCATATGCGGCAGATTCCGGGAGGCGAGTTCACCAACTTCGTCTTCAACGAGATGCGCGATCGAGCCATTCTTCGCTTCGAAGGGCCGCTGGGCACGTTCTTTCTGCGCGAAGACTCGGACAAGCCGATTATTTTCATGGCCGGCGGCACCGGCTTCGCCCCCATCAAGGCAGTGATTGAACATGCGTTGCACAAGCATGTCGATCGCGAAATGGTGCTGTATTGGGGCTGCCGCTCACTGGCCGACCTGTACATGCCGGAGGTGCCGGCGCAGTGGGCTCGCGAACATCCCAACCTGACCTTCATCCCGGTACTTTCCGACCCCAAACCCGAGGATAATTGGAGCGGCCGCACGGGTTTGGTACATCAGGCGATTCTTGACGATTTTGCGTCGCTTGCCGGCTACCAGATCTATGCCTGCGGCGCTCCGATCATGATTGAAACCGGCCAGCAGGCATTCGCGGCCCGCGGGCTGCCCGAGGACGAGTTCTTTGCCGATTCCTTCACTTTCGCGACACCCACTGCTTAATTCCACAGGAGATTTCACATGATCAAAGTTGGCGACACCCTCCCCGAAGGCACGCTGAGCGAATTCATCGCCGTCGAAACCGAAGGCTGCAGCATCGGCCCTAACAACTTCAAGGTCAGCGACCTCGTCAAGGGCAAGAAGATCGCGATTTTCGGCCTGCCCGGCGCGTTCACGCCGACCTGTTCCGCGCAGCATGTTCCGGGCTACCTGAAGAACTACGACGCGCTGAAGGCCAAGGGCGTCGATGAAATCTGGTGCGTGTCGGTCAACGACGCTTTTGTCATGGGAGCATGGGCCAAAGACCAGCATGCCGAAGGCAAGATCCGCATGCTGGGCGACGGCTCGGCAACCTGGACCAAGGCGCTCGGTCTGGAGCTCGACCTGAGCGCAAAGAATTTCGGCGTACGCATGAACCGCTGCTCGATGCTGGTCGAAAACGGCGTCGTCAAGACGCTGAATGTGGAAGGTCCGGGCAAGTTTGAAGTGTCGAACGCCGAGACCATGCTGACTCAGGTATAGAACGCCGCAACATGTCGCTGCCCCGCATCTTCATCGACGGCGAACACGGCACCACGGGCCTGCTGATCCGTGAGCTGCTGCGTGAACGCACCGATATTGAGCTGGTGAGCATCGCTGTTGACAAGCGCAAGGATCAGGCGGAACGCAAGCGCCTGCTCAATGCCGTCGACCTGACGATTCTTTGCCTGCCCGATGATGCGGCGCGCGAATCGGTCGCCATGATCGAAAACCCGGCGGTGCGGGTGATTGATGCGAGCACCGCACATCGCATCATGCCTGGCTGGGACTTTGGTTTTCCGGAAATGGTGGGCGGTCAGGCAGAACGCATTCGCGCCAGCCGCCGGGTCGCGAACCCCGGCTGCTGGTCGACCTGCTTTATCGCCTTGGTGCGACCGCTGGTCGATGGCGGCCTGCTGCCGCGGGATTTTGGCGCGACCACCTGGGGAGTCTCCGGTTATTCCGGCGGCGGGCGCCAGATGGTCGAGGCTTTTGAGAACGGTACCACCCAAGCGACGTTTTTCACGTACGGTCTCAAGCTATCGCACAAGCATTTGCCGGAGATGAAGCTTTATTCGGGCCTCGATCGGGCGCCGCTGTTTACGCCATCGGTCGGCGCCTTCAGGCAGGGCATGCTGGTACACGTGCCGCTGAACCTGTGGGCGCTGCCGGCGCCGGTGAGCGGCGCACAGATTCACGACTGTCTGGCTGCGCACTATCGTCAACAGGCGTGCGTAACGGTGCAACCCTACGGCATGGAACCGCCTGCCGAGCTCGATCCGGAAGCGCTGAATGGCACCAATCGAATGGACCTATTTGTGTTCGACAACCCGAAACTCGGACAGGCGGTGATGGTTGCGCGCCTGGACAATCTTGGCAAGGGTGCCGGGCGGGCGGCCCTGCAGAACGCCTCGCTGATGCTCGGCCTGGACTGACGCACATCGACAAGCCGGCGCCGATCGCCATTTGGCGGGCCTTCGCAGGGCAAACCGGCCTGCGAGCCGCGCCAATGCTAGGGTTCTGAAATTGGTATGCCGTTGGCCACGGCTTCAAGCTGATGCAGGTAAACCGCCGGGTCGTGCCGCTCCATCCAGCGTTCGGGCGCCTTCATCGGCGTAAACCCAAACTGCGCATATAGTCCATGCGCATCAGCGGTCGCCAGCATCCAGCGGCGCAGCCCCTGAAGCTGTGGGTGGGCGGTGATGCAAGACACCAGCCACTTTGACAACCCTTTGCCACGATGTGCCGGCAACACGAACACGTCGCCCAGATAAGCCACGGTCGCAAGATCCGATGTGACCCGGGCAAAGCCGACGGTCTGGCCGACGCACAGGATCGCAAAACACAATGAGTGTTGCATCGACCGCTCGACCGTCTCCCGCGGGATGCCACGAGCCCAATACGATTCTTCGCTCAGGTAGCGGTGCACCACCGCCGTGTCGATGCGCGCTTGATCGGTGGTCAGCGCGTAGTCGCCTCGCGTCCATGTGGGTGGCGCGACTGCCAACTCACGCCAGCTCATTTCGCCAGTTCAGCACTGCGCCGGATATGCCGGATCGCCTCTTCACGCTTGCCCATTTGTTCCATCAGGCGGGCCAGCGTCATGTGCGCATCCAGAGTCGGTGCCAGAGCCACGCTCGCTTCCAGATAACTCTGCGCCTTTCCCCACAGGGCCTGACGCATGCAGAGCTTGCCCAGAGTGGCCAGAAGCGTGGCGTCACGCGGGTTTTGCTTGAGCCAACGTTCCGCGCGCTCAATCTGGCCGAGCGTCGAGTTTCCCTTGCAGTCGGCGTAGATTGCGGCAAGCGCGCTGTCCCACCCGGCCGGGCCGAGCCTGTCAATGGTGTCCTCAAGCACAGTGCGCGCGTCGTCTCCGCAGCCGAGCCCGATCAGCCGCTTGGCCACCACTGCCGCCATCGATGCGTCGTAGCGCGACTCGTTGGGCAAAGCGCGCCATGCGTCGAGAATCACCGTCGGATTCGCCGGTCGCGATTTGATGAGATTGATCTGGGCATTGAGCCGGATCTGCTGTGCCGCCGATTCGGGAAGCATGCCCGAGCGCGCCAGCGGGTTCAGCGTGGCGAGCACATCGTCCCAAGCCTTTTCCGCGACCTCCGCTTCCACTTTCATCTTCAGCACGCCGGGATTCTGCGGGTCCGATTCCGCGAGGTGCTTGAGGAGAGTAAGCGCCTCCGGTGCGCGGCCGTCGGCCAGCAGCATGTACGCCTTGGAAGCATCGCGCATGTTGGTAGCGTCGACGCCGGAGATCTTGTCGAGGTAGGGTACGGCTGCGACAGAGTTGCCGCCTTCATATGCCGCCCACGCCGCCAGCGCCGCCGCCAGGTCGCGGGTATCGGGATGATCAATGGCCACGCGCGCTTTTTCTTCCGCCTCGCGGAAGCGCCCCGAGAACAGCATCTGCAGGCTGCCAAACATGGCCTCGCGCGCTTTCGACCTGGCGCTTTCGGTCCGCATCGTTTGCAGGTGCTGGCGCATGCCGTAGGTATTCACTGCAATCCGGATCAGCAGGTAGGCGAACACAAATCCTGCCAGCAACAGGATGGCGAACATCATCACCGACATCTCCACGCGCCAGGGCGGCACCACCATCACGACATAGCCTGCGCCGTAGCGTCCTGCCAGCGCGATGCCGACTGCAAGCGCGGCCAGCCCCAGCAGCCACAGCGCCCATCGTATCGGCCGGGCAATCATGCTCAGCGCGCGGGCCGCTCGCGGGCAGCGCGGGCGGCCCGGGCGGCGGCAAGACTGTTGGTGATATCCGGCGTCGATATCGACACCGGATTTTCCGCGAGCTGCTTGAGCGTGGTCAGCGCATTCGCGTTGACCCGCGCCTTCGGATCAAAATATTTTGTCAGCAGCTCGCGCGCCAGCCGCAGGTCTTCCTTGTAATTGGTCTCATCGTGGGCGATCAGCGCAGTGCGCGCGGAGAGCAGGCGCAGCTTGAGGTTTTCACGCACGAAATACGCCTGTTGCGGTGAAAGCAGCGCAGGATCGCTGCTGTCGAGTTCGCGGATGCGGATGAGCTGCTTCATCTCATGCCACAGGTCCTTGCCGGCGCGCACCAGCAGATTGTCACCGGCGTCGGTGGTTGCCGCCTCGCGCGGCCTGCTGACGACGGCATCGGGCACCGCCAGCGGCATTGTCGATGCCAGGCTCATCAGATTATCGAGCTTCACGCTGATGCCCTGCACATCCACCAGCGGCAGCGCTTTGAGCCGCTCCATGTCCTGCGTGATGGCGCGACGCAATTGCAATACCTGCAGCTTGTCGGCGCGCGACAGTCGCTGGTCGATCGACTGCATGGCGATCAGCGCAGCCCGCACGTTGCCGGCCAGGGTAAGTTCGCGGCTGGCAATGTTCAGGGTCTGCTCGATCTCGGCCAACAGCCAGTCGTCGGGCGCACGCGACAGCTCGCGATACATTTCCTCCATCGCCACCCGCTGCCCCTGGAACTCGGCCAGCTTGCCTTCGAGCTGCGCCAGCCGGTTCTGGGCGTCGCGCAGTTCCTTGGCGGTCTGCTCCAACTGGGCTGCGGTCTGCTTCTGACTGCTGCCTTGCTCTGCCAGGCGGGTCGCCAGCATTTCGGTCAGCGACTGCGTACCGTCACGCCCGGCAATAAAGCTCCAGATGGCCAGCAACAGGGCAATCGCGGCCATTGCCAGCGCCGCCGGGAGCAGTAGAGCGCTGCGCGACGCTGATCCGGTCGCCGGAGGAATCTCGTCCATTTGCCTGTCAGTTCTTTTGAGCCGTCACGCGATCACTTAATGTCACTAACGCCGGTACCAGCGCTTCGGCCGACATCGGCACCTCCAACACGCGCGAAAATCCTCGCTCGCGCGCTGCGCCGGCCACCCGCGGATGCGGCACCAGTATCCAGGCGTCCCGCAACTGTGCGGCAACCGGCGCGAGCAACACCATCAACGCATCGAGCGTTTCGACGCTCAGGGCCATCACCACCGCCAGCCGGCCATCGCGAAGCATTGCGGTGATTGCATTGAGCAGGCCGCTGTCGGGCGACGCGATGCGGCGTTCGTAGCATTCGAGAATGGTGACCTGCGCGCCGCGCGCCGCCAGCGCGGTTTCCAGCAGCTTGCGGCCGCCCTGCTCGCTTTTGCCCCTGACGAGGATGATATGTTTCCCCTCGATCGCATGCAATTGCGGCAACGCCAGGAGGCCCTCGCTATCTATTTTTTGTTGCGGTGACACAACATTCGCATAGCCCGCCTCGCGCAGCGCCGACGCGGTGGCGCCGCCAATGGCAAAAACTGGTGCGTCCGCCGGCAAATCGCCGAAGGCGCGCACACGTTCCACGCCGTGGTGCACGGCGTTTACGCTGACAAAAATGACACCATCAATCCTCGCCGCGCTCGCCGTCGCCTGGGTTGGCGCCAGCGCGACGATGTCCAGTACCGGAAACTCGATGGCGTCAGCACCGGCCGCGCACAGCGACTGGGCGAGGACCGCGCCTTGCTCGCGCGGCCGGGTGACCAATATGCTCAAGCCCGCGAGCGGGCGCTCAGGCATGGCGCGCGAGCTGCGCGAGAATGTCGGCGGCACCGGCATCCAGGAGTCGCTGCGCCAGCGCCAGGCCCATAGTTTCCGCGCTTGCCGGCGGGCCCTCGATCGAATCACGCAGCATGCGGCTGCCATCCGGCATGGCGACGAAACCCTCGAGCCGCAGCAGGCCATTGGCCACGGTCGCGCGCCCCCCCAGGGGCACATCGCAGCTGGCCGTCAGCGCGCGTCCCATGGCGCGTTCAGCCGCCACGGTGGCGGTGGTGCCGGCATCTTCAAACGGAGCCAACCACCCGGCCACATCACTGCGCGCCGCGCGAAATTCGATGCCAAGCGCGCCCTGCGCGATGGCCGGCAGGAATTGCGCGGGATCGAGGGTCGACCGAATGCGGCCATGAAATCCCAGGCGCTTGAGGCCCGCTGCCGCCAGGATGATGGCGTCATACTGGCCGGCGTCGAGCTTGGCCAGCCGCGTATTGACATTGCCGCGCAGGGCTTCGATTTTCAGATCCGGTCGTGCATGCCGCAGCTGGCTTTCGCGGCGCAGGCTGGAGGTGCCGACCGTCGCGCCAACGGGCAGGTCCGCGACCGACTCAAAGCGATTGGAAACGAACGCATCCTGGACGTCTTCGCGCTCGCCGACGATGATGGCGGCGAACCCCTCCGGCAGGGTCATCGGTACGTCCTTCATCGAATGCACGGCGATGTCGGCACGCCCTTCCTCCAGCGCAACTTCCAGTTCCTTGATGAACAGGCCCTTGCCGCCGATCTGCGCCAGCGGCTTGTCCAGAATCTGGTCGCCGCGCGTGGTCATGCCGAGGATCTTGACCTCGACCCCGACGTGAAAGCCGCGAAGCCTGGCCGCAACCCACTCGCTCTGCACCATTGCCAGGCTGCTTTCACGGGAGGCGATGGCAATGGATCGGGGCGCGGTCATGTTGGCGTGGTCGGAGTCGGGTTTTGACAGCGGACGATGTTAGCACGCAGGCGCGCCGCGCCCTCTGCAAGGCCGCCGGCCCGGCGCCGGGAAATTGATTCCAGTCAATCGCATTTGCTGCGCTGCGGTAGAATGGTTGGTTCCACTTTGCCGCATCACCGACCCGATCCCATGGCATTCAATCCGGCCTACGTTCCGCC
>JBGATH010000047.1:0-27275 GCA_044229235.1 Usitatibacteraceae bacterium | reverse complement strand
CTCTGGGGCTTTTGTCTTTGTGCGTAATTAAATCAACGATCCTGATTCAAATTCCTGCCGGATGGTTATCCGACAATTCGCAGGTAGCATGGTTGGAGAATGTATGCGGCTAACACGTGTAACGAACCGTGTAACGAATTACGGCTTCGCCCCCCTTCGCGATCTTCACCGGAAAATGAATCGTTCGCGCGTCGACCTTTTCATAGTCCAGCGCTTTCCTGGTTATGAGCCAGTTAGTCCAGCGGTACAGGTTTTCCTTCACGATGACTGTCGTGGCTTCGTCCTTTTGATTGCGAAGTTTGATCTCGATCTCTTCCTCCATGGTCTTGGAGGTGCTGTCAAACTTGAAATCAACCTGCCGCCGCTCGCCCACCACGTCAAATGCGCTACCAAGTTTGATTTGAATGGTTTCGTTCTTCGGCGTGTGGTCCAGCAAATCCTCGCCGATGAACTCGAGCGACTGGTCAGCGCCATCCAGCTTTGCCACCCGTACCTTGCCTGCGGGAAGCGGGATGCCCAGGTTGTTGTCCTCACGATTCTTGAAGCGCAGGTAAACGTCGACCTTCTTGCTGCTCTGGTTTCCAAAATTTCGATCAGTCACGGGGCTGCCGTAGTTGCCTGGGAACAGGCCGGATTGCCCGTAATACATCAGCGTTTTCTCGCACTTCACGTTGCGGGCAACGGGGAACAACTCAATCTGCTTTGCCGAGTTGTTCCGCAGGGTGGTAGGCCGTCCAAGCGTATACAGGTGATATTCAAAGAACGACTTTTCGGCAAATCCCTCGTCCTTTGCCTTCATCGCCAGATCCATCCGCGCGGCCGCAGCCGGCGCGTACTGAGCTTGTGGCTTTGCGCGTTGCACATCACCGGCAAAAAGCTTCAGTTTTGCATCATCGAAGGATGCGCCGGACTGATTGATTATCGTGACCCAGGCGCCAACATCAAGCTTGCACGATCCGGCACCTTCGCTTAGAACCAGGTTGTAGTCGCTCCACCAGGTGATGCCGCTCGTCTGGAAACTTACGCGCGATCTGTGCGATCCGGCGCGCTCCGCTGCGATGTCCCATACCAAGGTGGGCTTGCTGATCAGCCCGCCAGGCAGTGAAGACAATCGCACTCCGCTGTAGCTGCCAATGGTTCGAATAGTTCCATCGGCGACCCGTAATACCAGGCCGCCTTGCGTGCCAAGCAGTGTGCCCGTAATTGATTCAACACCCTGGCCGCGCAATTGCTCGACCGTTACTTCGCGATCCAGATACTTCTGCAAAAGCTTGTTGGTGTTGGTGAGGTCAAATTCGAAACTCTGCTCAACAACACGTGTGGAAGCCGGGTCGAACAGTGATTCAAAGGCAACCGTCGTCGGATCTATCAGTGCCGGGACATCCGACAGGCGGACCACATTGCGTCCCCTGACAAGTTGAAACTCGCGCTCCTGTTTCACCATGGCGTACCCGGGAACGCCGTAGCCTTCACCGCCCGACTGGAATGTTGACGGCGAGAGCGAGCCCGGTGATGCGTTCGAATAGATCGTGATTGTGGTTTGGGCATGGATTGTGGCGGAAATCGTCGCAACAACGGCCATTGCCAGACGAGCGAAGCGGTGTTTCATGGAGGGCTCCTCGGTGGGATCGTATAATTCCTCGACAGTTTCCTGCAAAAAATTCCTGCGGGTTTACATTCAACGCGGCACATTTGGAATCGGGTTAATGATGAAGTTTAGTGGCAGCCAGAACTATATTGCGACGGATGATTTGAAACTGGCGGTAAACGCTGCCGTCACATTGCAGCGACCGCTCCTGGTCAAGGGCGAGCCGGGAACGGGAAAAACAATGCTGGCCGAAGAAGTGGCTGCCGCACTCGGGAAGCGCTTGCTGCAATGGCATATCAAGTCAACCACCAAGGCGCAGCAAGGTTTGTACGAGTACGACGCCGTTTCCCGTCTGCGTGATTCACAGCTGGGCGAAGAAAAAGTAAAGGACATCCGGAACTACATCGCAAAGGGCACGCTTTGGCAGGCGTTTGAGGCGGAAGAACAGGTGGTGTTGCTCATTGACGAGATTGACAAAGCCGACATCGAGTTTCCCAACGACTTGCTGCGAGAGCTCGATCGCATGGAGTTCTATTGCTATGAAACCCGTGAAACGGTCGTGGCGAGGCACCGGCCGATCATTTTCATCACCAGCAACAACGAGAAGGAGCTGCCCGATGCCTTCCTGCGCCGTTGTTTCTTTCATTACATCAGGTTTCCGGACGCGGAAACCATGCAGCGCATTGTCGATGTGCATTACCCAGGATTGAAAAAGGCGCTGCTCCGACAGGCACTTGAAGTGTTCTTCGAGATCCGTGAAATGCCTGGACTCAAGAAGAAGCCTTCCACATCCGAATTGCTGGATTGGATCAAGTTGCTCGTTGCCGAAGATATTCCGCCTGAAGCACTCAAGTCCGGCGACACCGCCAAATTGATCCCCCCACTTTACGGTGCCTTGCTGAAGAATGAGCAGGACGTGCACCTGTTCGAACGGCTGGTCTTCCTCAGCAAGCGCGCCCGCTAGTAACAGCCAATGTTGATCGGGTTCTTCCTTGCATTGAAAGGCGGCGGCTTGCCGGTATCGGTTAAGGAATACCTGATACTGTGCGAGGCGATGGAAAAGGGCGTCATTCACGGAAGCGTCGATGATTTTTATTACTTGTCGAGAATCTGCCTGGTCAAGGATGAAGCCCACTTTGACCGGTTTGATCGCGCATTCGCGGCCTATTTCAAGGGCGTCTCAGCGCTGGACGCCGTGCTGCCTGCAGAAATCCCGGAGGAATGGCTCAGGAAGCTCGCAGAAAAGCTGCTGACTGAGGAGGAAAAGGCGCAGGTCGAGGCGCTTGGTGGTTGGGACAAGTTGATGGAGACGCTCAAGCAGCGCCTGGAGGAACAGAAGGAACGCCACCAGGGCGGCTCCAAGTGGATTGGTACTGCGGGCACCTCACCCTTCGGCGCATATGGCTACAATCCAGAAGGCATCCGCATCGGCCAGGATGGATCGCGTAACCGCAGCGCGGTAAAGGTTTGGGACCAGCGCGCGTTTCGCGACTATGACGACAATGTGGAACTCGGCATCCGCAATATCCAGCTGGCGCTACGTCGCTTGCGAAAATTCGCGCGTGAAGGCGCGGAGGAAGAGTTGGACATGGACGGTACGATTCGCGCCACAGCCAACAATGCGGGCTATCTCGATCTCAAACTTGTCCCCGAGCGCCACAACAAGGTCAAGGTGCTGTTGTTTCTGGATGTCGGCGGTTCAATGGACGACTACGTCCACCGCTGCGAGGAACTGTTTTCAGCGTGCAAGACGGAATTCAAGCACCTGGAGTACTTCTACTTCCATAATTTCATTTATGAAGGCGTCTGGAAGAGCAATCGGCTGCGCCATCAGGAAAAACTGAAAACGTTCGATGTGCTGCACAAGTTTGGTCCCGACTACAAGTTGATTATCGTCGGCGATGCCACGATGAGCCCCTATGAAATCCTGCAGCCCGGCGGAAGCGTCGAGCACTGGAATGACGAAACCGGAGCAGTGTGGCTGAAACGGCTCACGGACTTTTATCGCCGGTCGGTTTGGGTCAATCCAACGCCGGAAGCACACTGGGAGTGGACGCAATCCGTGAAGATCATCCTGGGGCTGATGGAAAACCGTATGTTTCCAATGACGGTCTCCGGCCTGGAAGCAGCCATGGCCGCCTTGCGCTGACCAGTTACAGCACGCCCGGGTATTCAGACAGACACTGGCGCGCCCATAACTATTACAATATCGTCAGCTTACTTTCGACGGGAGACACAGTGCGAATCGCCATGTTGGAAGATGATGTCGCTGTTGCTGCGGCGCTGCAACAGTGGCTGGAAGGCGGCGGCCATACTGTCCACGCTTTCACCTCGGGCAAAGCCATCGTTCGGGAAGCGGCCAGGGAGAGCTTTGACTTATTCCTGCTTGACTGGCACGTGCCGGACTTGTCCGGCGAAGAGGTGCTGCGCTGGTTGCGCGAAAAGCAGCAATCCACAGTACCGGTACTGTTTGCCACCAGCCGCGACTCCGAGCAGGATATCGTTGCCGCATTGGCCGCCGGTGCGGACGATTACATGATCAAGCCAGTCCGTCGCATGGAATTGCTGGCAAGGGTCGAGGCGCTGCTGCGCCGGGTTCGACCACGCGCCGCCGAGGCGGCCAACATCGAAATGCCGCCATACTCCATCGACCTTGCCAACCGTATCGTGAAGCTTAATGGTGTCGTGCTGGAGATGACCGACAAGGAATACGAACTCACGCTGTTCCTGTTCCGCAATCTCGGCCGGCTGTTGTCGCGTGGGCATATTTCCGAGAGTGTCTGGGGCCGTTCGGCTGACGTCCAGTCCAGAACCGTGGATACCCACGTCAGTCGTGTGCGCAAGAAACTGGAGTTTGGGCCGGCCAATGGCCTTCGGTTGACCCCTGTATACAATTTTGGCTACCGCCTCGAAAAAGTGACCGCTGTCTGATTTGTATTCGCCGGCGGGCAGTGTGAATATCGGAGCGATTGTGCCGATCCGGGGGCGTCGCACTTCACCTACGTGCCGGTCAGTGAATGGAGTGGGGCGTTCATGCTGGAAGTGTTTCCGTTCGGCTGGTGGCTGTCGGGGCGATAGCATGAATCGTCGCCTGTACCGGCCGTTCATCCAAGCCACGTGAGATTCGCGAGCACCATCCGCCATCCCGTCATCCGGGAATGGCTGTGGATAGTGGCAGCACTTTGCCTGGGTGCCTACCTGGTAGCGCGTGGAGAATGGCTCGATCGCGTAGACAGGACCCTCTACGATAGTGCGGTGCAGCTGCTGCAGCGGCCTGCGCAGCAGGATATTGTCATCGTCGGTATCGATGAATCAAGCCTGAAGCAGATCGGTCGCTGGCCCTGGAAGCGCAGCATTCACGCCACGCTATTGAATCGCCTGACGGATGCAGGCGCAAAGGTGGTGGTGCTCGACATCATCCTGAGCGAACGAGATCGCTCGAATCCGGCTGGAGATCGCGTAATGGCCGACGCGGTCCGGCGAAATGGCCGGGTCATTCTGCCGCTGGTTTCGGATGTCTTCGAAGGGCGCCCCTCGGGGGAATCGATGCCGGTCGCTGAAATCGCCGACGCGGCTGCCAGTGTCGCGCAGATCAGTCTGCAACTCGACCTGGATGGCGTGTTGCGCCAGGTTCCGCTGCGCGCAGGATTCGGCGCGGCGCGGCACGATACCTTTGCCGTTTCCGTACTGCGGCGCATCGAACCGGATGGCTGGGGTGCCAAGGCCGATCTTCCCGGCGAGGCAAATCCAAAACGCATCGCGTACAGCCGCGACTGGGTCTCCGACCACTTCTATTTCATCCCCTTTGCCGGTCCGCCAGGACACTTTCGAACCGTGCCGTACATCGACGTTTTGCGCGGCGACATCGCGCCCGCTGAGCTTGCCGGAAAGATTGTGCTAGTTGGTGCGACTGCGTCTTCCCTGACGGATCAGTATCCGACGCCAGCCGGCGGCGCAAGTGCCATGGCAGGGATCGAGGTGCATGCGAACGTCTTGCAGGGGCTGCGCGAGGGTATCGAAATCGTCGCGGTACCGCGGACACATCAGGTTGCGGTTGCGATCGCATTGATCCTGGTTTTGATGCTGTCCTATCTGTGGTTGACGCCGCGCATGTCGCTACTCGTTACTATCGCAATGGCGACAGCGGGCATCATCGGCTCGGCAACAATCTTCCGCCTGTTTCATGTCTTTTGGTCGCCATCGATCGTGCTGCTGGTCATGGCCACGGCATACCCGTTGTGGAGCTGGCGCAAGCTGGAGGCGACGCAGCGGTTTCTCGATGAGGAACTGGCACGCCTTGAAAGGGAGCCGACCATTGTTCCTGCCGATGCCGCGGCGGTCATTGCGCCGGGCCCGTCGGCACGGACCTTCGTACCCGACGTCATCGAAAATCGAATTGCCGCGGTGAAGATGGCGGCCCAGCGCTTGCGGAACCTGAACCGCTTGGTTGCGGACAGTCTCGAAAGCCTGCCTGAGTCGGCGCTCGTGACGAATCCTGATGGGCGAATCCTGCTGGCAAATTCCAGCGCAGACCGCCTGTTTCATGCACGGCGCACAGTCGTTGATGTCACGCGCGACCGCGTGCCTGATCGCCCGCTTGAGGGGCGCGATGTATTGGAACTGCTGGAGAATTTTTCCACGCCGGAAGTTATCGACTGGCGCGCCGCCTGGATCGATGCGTACGAGGAGACACGTCCCGTTACTTATGAAGTCATGGGGCCCCGCGAACGCGAATATTTCTTGCAGATTGCACCGTTGTTTTCAGCACGCGGTCCGCAAACGGGATCCATTGTGACGATTGTCGATATTTCACCACTGCGCGAGACAGAACGCTCGCGTGACGAAGCGCTCAGGTTCCTGTCACACGACATGCGCTCGCCGCAGGCTTCGATACTGACCTTGCTGGAAATGTACGCCGAGGACGCGCAAAGCATCACCGTACCCACCCTCACGGAACGAATCGGCAGGTATGCGCGGCGCACCCTGAACCTTGCCGATGACTTCCTCAGGCTGGCCCGTGCTGAGCGGGTCAAGCCGGATGATTTTGAGTCGCTGGATCTGGTTGAATTAATGCAGGATGCCGTCGATCAGGCCTGGGTTTCCGCGAGTGCCAAGGGGATTCACATCGAGTCATGCGCAGCCGATGCGGAGGCCCTGGTGAGGGGCGACCGTGATCTGCTGACGCGGGCACTGGTGAACCTGCTTTCGAATGCCATCAAGTACAGCCCCCCGGAAACTCGCATCACATGCCAGGTCAATGACCTCGGTGACCAATGGGCAGCCGAGATCACCGACCAGGGGTATGGCATCGCCGAGAGCGACATGCCACGTCTGTTTACCCGTTTCGCGCGTTTGAGAACCGAAGGCCAACCCGCAGAAAGCGGCATCGGCCTGGGCCTGGTATTTGTGAAAACAGTGGCGGATCGGCACGGCGGAAGCGTCGGCGTGTTCAGTGAGACTGCCGATGGGGCAGCGCAGGTACGCGGCACGCGATTCTCGCTGCGATTACCCAAGGCGGGTGACTGACCAAATCTGCCCGTTGCGGGCAAGATCATGATTCAAGCCGCGTTGCCTGCCGTCGGCCTGCACCGCTGAAACTCGTAGACGCCATCCGCGGACAACGATCTCGCCACTCGCCCGCATCGCCACAGGAAATGCAGGTGCGCGATCGTCTCGCCGATGGCAAAAACCAGTTGGTGGTCATCCAGGGCGCGCTTGAAAAGCACCGGCAGCACATCGGCTGCCGATACCGGCCGATCGAGTGCATTCGCCAGCTCGTGCAGGCGTTGATCATGGTGCTCACGCAATTGCGCGATGCGCTCATGCAGGCCGGTAAACACGCGGTCATGTGACGGCAAAACCAGTGTGTCGCCGGGCATGGATTCGAATCGGCTCATTCCATCGAGGAACAGCTTCAGCGGATTTGCTTCGGGCTGGTTGCCCCATACGCCGACGTTGGTGGTGATGCGGGGCAATACCTGGTCGCCTGAAATCAGGATGCGATCAGCTGCGCAATACAGGATGGCATGCTCGGGCGCGTGCCCGAAGACCGTCTTCACCGACCAGTCGCGCTCACCGATCCTGATGACATCGCCTTCCATCATGCGGAAGTATTGTTTAGGCACCGAGGGTACGCCGCGCTTGAACGCGCCGGAGCGGGTATTCTGCGCACTGGCGAAATCAGGGCGCAAGCGGGCGAGCCCATGTTTCATGAACAGCGCGGCAGAATTGGCGCGATCAAAACCGGCCACATCTTCGGCCGCGGCGTGCGCTGAAAGAAACTCGGCGGCCGTCATCCATACCGGCGCACCGGTTTGTTCATGCAGCCAGGCAGCGCACCCGACATGGTCGGGGTGGTAATGCGTGACGATGATGCGCTTGACCGGTTCGCCACGCATGGTGTCGCGAAAATGTTGCGACCATAGCGTGTGCGTGTCATTGCTGCTGTAGCCGGTATCGACGATGGTCCAGCCCGGGCCTGTCTCATCATCGTCCTGCAGCAGCCACAGGTTGATGTGGTCCAGCTTGAACGGCAGCGGCATCCGGATCCAGAAAATACCCGGCGCAACCTGCAGTGCCTCGCCGCCCGCAGGCGGTACTTCATGTGGATAGCTGATCATGGGAAGCCCCGTGGTGCGCAGCCGGCAGGCACGCACCCACGGGAAATTGAATTGAAGACTTACTTGGTGGTGAAGGTGAACACGCCGTCCCAGTTCTTGCCGGGAGGTACCTGCCGCAGCTTCATCACGCGTTCAATGTAGACCTGATACACCTTTCGCGATGGATCGGCATGCGCCAGTTTGACCAGAAGTTGCTCGGCTTCGTCCCACTTCTGCTCGCGGTACTTGTCCAGCGCCCGGTGGAAGCGATCGATCTCATCCATGACCTGTTCAACCACCTGACCGCGTAAGCCCACCGGTTCGTAAATCGAGATGGGCTCGAGCTTGCCCTTGACGCGGACGCGATCCAATTCCCTGTAGATCACCGAATCGACGGTCTTTACGATGTTTTCGGATACCAGGATGCCAACACCGTATTCCTTGGTCAGGCCCTCGAGGCGCGATGCCAGATTGACCGCATCACCCATGACCGTATAGGCCCGCCGGAATGAAGATCCCATGTCGCCGACGTTCATCACGCCGCAGTTCAGCCCGACGCCGATCTCCAGCTTTGGCCAGCCGCGCTTGATGAAATCCGGGGCAATGTCCTTGATCTTCTTTTGCATGGCCAGCGCGGAATGCAGCGCATGCTCCGCGTGCTTCTCATCCTTCAATGGTGCGCCCCAGAAGGCCATGATCGCGTCGCCGATGTACTTGTCGATCGTGCCGCGATCCTGCTGGATGGTATCCGTCATCTCCGTGAGATAGGCGTTCATCATGGCGGTCAGTTCCGTCGCTGACAGGCCTTCCGAGATGGTTGTGAAATTGCGCACGTCGGAGAACAGCACCGTCATGTCGCGACTTTCGCCCTTGGTGGTGTAGGCGTCCGGGTTCTCAGCCATTTCCGCCACCAGCTCTTTCGGCACATAGGTACCGAAAATGCCGGTAATCTGCCGCTTGCTGCGCGCTTCGATGAAGAAGCCGTAGGTCATGTTGAGGATGTAAATCAGCCCGATCATGACCAGCGGCATGGCCAGCGGCAGCACGTAGTTGGCTGACCACCAGTAGAGGTCAAACAGGACGTAGGCAATCGCGGTCAACACAGTCGTGGCCGTCGCCCAGATGGGGTTGAGCTTGACCAGCCCGAGCGCAAGCGGAAAGCCGATGAAAAGTATGATGTAGCAGCTGATGGCGATTTCGTACTGGGGCCGCTGCTTGATGGCGTTATCCAGAAACCCGGAAATCAGGTTGGCGTGCGTCTCCACGCCGGGGTAGGTTTCACCGACTGGTGTATTGCGCAAATCGTACAGCCCTTGAGCGGTACTGCCGACCAGCGCGATCTTTCCCTCCAGTTCGCCCTTGGCGAGTTTGCCGCGCATCACGTCGGTTCCCGAAACGTAGCGGTACATTGGGCTCGCTCCGCGGAACGGGATGAACGTCGCCCCGGTGGCGTCGATCGGAATGATGCTGTTCCTTACCTGGGCGTATTTGAGCTTGGGTATGCGATCGCCTTCTTCGTCGCGCAGGACAATCTTCACCGGCTCATTGTCCAGGTAGGTGCGGTAGGTCGCGAGTGCCAATGACTCGTAGTACCCGTCCTTGTACCTGATGAACAGCGGAATGCGCCGCAATACGCCATCAAAATCAATCGTCGGCTGAATGTGACCGGTGGCGGAGGAACTCGCCTGCAGCGCGGGCAGGTTGCCGCTGTACCCGACAATCTCGGTCGCAACGATACGCTTCTTGATGGCTTCTGCCGTAAAGGTAGGAGGCGGGAGTACGCCAAGTTGCAGCGATTCCTGGCTGCCACCTGCGCGATCGTTGCTGGGGGCAAACGCAAGCACGACCGGATACTTCTTCATCGTTTCGGCAAACTGAGCATCGTAGTCCAGCTGCGGACGCAGTTCGGTCAGCTTTTCCTGGAATTCGGTGCTCGACTTGAGCGGCCCCTTCGCCAGGCTTTCGAGTTTCTCGAGGCCGGAACTGGTGTCGGGTTCGGTGAACAGGACGTCGAACCCAACAACCTTGGCCTTGTAATTGTCGAAAAGCTGCGTGAGCAGCAACACCCAGCGATCTCTGGACAGCGGCCAGCGGCCTTCCGCAGCCAAGGTCTTTTCGTCGATGTCGATGATGACGATGCGCGGATCCATTTTCTCCGGCATGGTGGCGCGCAGACGGATATCGTAGGCCTGTTCCTCAAGCCGTTGCAGGAAGGTAATGGCGCCCCTGCCGCGATCATCAAATCCGTAGGCGATGACATAGTAGGCGATGAACAGCATCACGATCGCAAGCCCCAACCCGGCGCGGATGATCGCGTTGATGGACGAGAAGTAGCGGCTCCAGAGAGCCATTAACTTATTCATGTGACGATCCTCGCACCTTGCTGGTTATTGTGGTGTGCGTTGCCGCCTGATGCTCCGTGTTGTTCGACATCAACCGGGCCTCCTCTTGCGCGATTGCGATACGGTGGGTGCAACTGTGGCGCGGATTACCCGGTCGAGTTTACCGCAAAGCCCTTGCGCGCTGATCCAGGATGGTGCCACTCGTACCGTGGTCAGGGTAGGTGCGGCCGAGCCATCTTGGCTAAGAATCCAGCATTGGCGCGGCCTTCGAGGCATAAATGCCCTGGGAGGCGCGCCAGTGCTATGGTTTGGCCTTGAATTGCGGACTGACTCCCCCGATCGCGTCGCCTGCGGCTGCTGAAACCCCGGGGCTCGCGTGTTACCATCGGCCCGCATCCGCCTTGGTGGTGAGGCCGTATCCAGCACATCTAAACAGGAGACATTCCCCATGAATTTCTTGAAAGACGCAGACGACCCTCGCCGGCGCCAGCTGATCCTGGCGCTCTCGGCTGGATTACTGGGCGCAGGCATCCCGGGCGCGAATGCCCAGGTCGCCAATATTTTTGGCAGCCGGCCTGCGAGACTTCCCCAGGGCCAATCGATTTATCGGATCGCGGGTTCGGCCACGGTAAACGACAAGCCCGCCAGCCTTCAAACCGTCATCAAGCCGGGTGACACGGTCAAGACCGCCAAGGACAGCGAACTGGTATTCGTAGTCAACACGCAGGCGATGATTTTGCGCGGCGGCAGTAACGTGATTATCGAGGCTGAAAAGAAGCAGGAGTCGTTCATTGTTTCGGGCTTGCGCATGTTGACCGGGGCGTTGCTGTCCGTGTCCCGGAACCAGCCAATGCGCGTGCGCACGCCCACGGCAACGGTAGGCATTCGTGGTACGGGCTTTTACATCGAAGCCGACCCCGAGCAGAGCTATTTCTGCACCTGTTACGGGGTGACTGAAGTCGAGTCCAGCGCGGATCCGATGAGCAAAACGACCGTGATGGCGACCCAGCATGACCGTCCGCTCTACATCACCAACAGCGGCGGGGCCGGCAACAATATTCGCAACGCGCCTTTCGTCAACCATACCGACCTGGAACTCGCGATGATCGAGACCCTGGTCGGGCGTACGGTTCCGTTCGTGTTCGGCAAGGACGCCTACACGGGGACTGCGGTCCGCCGTTTTTATTTGTTCGTCTGGACTTGCGCCTCGTCGGCGCGGTCAGTCGACTACTGCGGTGCGCCGGTCAGGATCCAATTCTGGAAGAGGTCATAGCTGGCGCGTTCCGGCTGGCCGGGCGCGGCGGTAGTATTGAATCCTGGCCGCAGCAGGCCGTTGTGGTGATTTCCGGATGGTTTGCGCAGCAAGGGGCTGGCAATGACATCGGTGAAATTGATGCGGCTGCGCACCTCGGTGTAGAACCAATTCTCGTCGACCGCGTCGATGACCCCGTCACCGTTGCGATCCACCGTGGTGTAGAACAACGGGGCCGAGATCGCGCCGCCAGGGGCGTGGCAGCCGGCGTTGGTACAGCCTGCCGTGGGTGATTGCAGGACCGCCTTGATGTCGCTGAATCGAATGGCAGATGGTGCCTGCGGCAGCGTGTTGTTCACGACAATGGTCGTTTGCACCGGCGTGCTGACCACGTTGTTGCCGCTGACCGTCAGTTGCACGACATAGGTCCCGTCCAGCGTAGCAGTGAAGGTTGCGTCCCTTGCGGTGGTGTTTGCCAGCGTTGCGCCATTGGTGGGCCCGGAAACCAGCGACCAGTTATACCCCGACGCAAACAGGCTGCCCGCGCCAGAGATTGTCGTGGCGCCCTGACGAACCACACGTGCCGGTCCCGGATCGGCTACCGGCCGTCCTGGCTTCAGTGCCGCTCCGCTTGCATCGCGCACTGACAAGCCTTGGGCCGCGAGGAAGCTGGCAATGCTTTCCGGACGATCAGGCGTGCCATAGAACGCGTCATAAACGATTTTTGCGAGCGGCATGTTGCCGCGATCGACGATGTGCGCCTTGATGCGGTCGGAATAGGCCAGGAATTTCTCATAGCTGGTGAAATCCAGGTCGGACTGCAGTGCAGTGCCGCGCATGATGTGGCAGGTACGGCAAGCCGGGGCGACGACCTTCTGGTAGAGGGTACTTTGCCCGGCGGCTGCCCATGATGGTGGCACATAGTTGTCCACGAACTTGGCGTTGGGCAATCCATTGCCTCCATATGCGGACTTGATCAGATCAGCCGCCGTGCCGGCCCATTCGCTGCCACCGGCCTGGCGCCGGCATGCGTCCTCCGGGGCGGTGGATGCGGCACTCAAGGGATATGTACACAGGATCCAGGTGTTGATCTTCTTCATGCCTGCTTCCTGGTCTTCGCGGGTAAACCCGGCCGCAGAAGAAAAGCCGAAAGCATCCGGCTCGAATGGATGCATGTGGCCTTGTACGTCACCGCGCGCCAGTGAAACCCCGTTCTGTACCAGATTGAATTTCTGCTTGCCGCTCGCGTCCGCAGGCATCAATGCATCGCCGCGTCCACCGTGACACGAGATGCACGGGCCGGGCATCGCTTTTCCGCCGCGCCCGTCGAGATCGACGAAGGTGGCGCGTTCCTGCGTGCCGGCGACGAAGTTGTACCACTTCGGAAAGCTGGCGCCGCCATTGGGGCCGGGGCTGAACTCGATCGCGTTGACCCCTACCAGCCAACGCTGGTCCCGCACCACTGCAGCATCCAGATTGAAAGGAGAGTACGCATATCCTGCGCCCGCCTGTACCAGGTAGTTCTCGACAAAGAATGCCAGCGTGCCATTGGGGTTGCGGCGCGCATTCATGCGCCGGCCGTAACCGAGGTCGCGCTGGTCGCCGAACACGACAGTGATTTCCTCGCCGGTGCCGCTGCCGAAACCGTTCACGGCTTTCCATTTGGTGAGCGTGTCACGTTCGTTGTTGGGGTCGATTGCGGCGTAGTAGGACTGCGTGTACGCCGCAGTATTCATCTGCAGCGTGCCGTCGGCCTGCTTCTGCGGATTCGGGAACAGCAGGAAGATGTCCGGGCCGGTCACCGGGGCGTCGGGCTTGTCGCCGGCGACCGTATCGGCGGTATTGCCACTGCTGCCGCCGCCGCAAGAACTGAGCAGCAGGGCGCCGGTGACGATGGATGCTGCGGAGATGGAGCGGATATTTCGCACAGTCGTATCCTCTAGAAGCGAATCAGGTAGACGATGGAGTACTGGTCGGCGATGTAACTCTTCGGCGAAGTTGCAAACGCCGGGCGATCATTGGATGTCGACTGCGCGCGCCGCCATGACAAGTCAAGCGAGTGCCGCGGGCCAAAGCCCATGTTGTAGCCCAGCGTCGAAATGTAGGTGTTGCCCGAGAAACGGTAGCTGAAAAATTGGCCACCGGGGTAGGCGTCGTCGGCCACAAAAACCTCGGCAACGTCAAGGTTTTCCAGCGCCCCGGCACTGGTCGATACACCAGCCGAGATAATGTGCCCACGGCGGAATTCTCCGGTCGCATAGATTGTGTCGTTGTTGTTGAGCGCGTAGTCTGCATTCAGCCTGATCGAGCCGAAGCGGTTGTCGAACACCGCACTGCGCGCCCAGCGCTGATTGTAGGAAACGGCACCGAACAGGCCAATCTTGTCAGTGATCTGCTGGCGCGCCGAAACGCCGATGTTGAAGCGGTAGCCGCGGCGGAGCGTCGAATACACATACTCCCCCTGGGCCTGCGCGAACGCCGCATAGGTCACGGCGTCGAACTCGGCGGACGTGCGGTATTTGATGTCGCCTGCCACGCCGAACAATGCACGGTCCAATCCGCGATAGGTATCGAATTTCTCGCCGCTGAACTGGTACTCGACGCTGGCCCGAAGGTTCTCGCGATCTTCGAAATTGAATACAAATCCCTTGCTGGCATTGACGGAATAGATACGGTCACCAAGTTTGTCGGTGCGGGCTTTGCCGCGGGTCACGTTGGTGTCGTACATGTAGCCCGCATCGACAATGACGTCCACCGGCTTGGCAAATCGCAACGGAAGGTAATTGAAATTCAGGCCGCTACTGCGTCCATCCAGCGGCTGGGTCAGCGTCAGGCGCAATCCCTGGCTGGTATCACGATTGAAGTTGTGCGCGACCTGATAGTCCACGCCCAGCGTGAGCCCGGTGCGGAACTGGAAGTCACTGCCGACGCCGACCACCAGCGCGTTACGCGCAACGGATGCGGCACTGATGCCGTAGCGGGAACTTCCGGCGAGGTCGGCATACGCCACCGAAGCGTCGCGGCTACCCTGGAATTCGCGGCGATACTCAGCGCGAATTCGTGGTGCGGCGGCGCCAAAATCGGTCAGGTGGATCGACTCGGCACGGAAGCCCACAGCCGCCTGCAGCGACGGCGTGGTTTGCGAGAAGTAGGTGAGGGCGTAACTGCCGGCACCGGTTTCTGATGCTTCCTTCAGTCGGTCGGATGTGTAGTCGATGCGGCCATAGGGAGACAGGAGCACGCCGTTGTCGCGCGTTTCGAGGCCGGCAGCGAGTGAGCCGAATACCTGGCGGCCTTTGCGGTCTGCCTGTGCATAGGCGTCCAGCGGCGTGACATATCGCTTGGAGGTGAAGTCCAGCGCGCCCGCCCCGAACAGCGCATCCACGAAGAGGTTTCCGCCCGGCTGGTAACTGCCATAAGCGATGGCTGAGTATCCCTTCGCCCGGCTGTTGGAGCCGTCGCTGCCCACGTCCGTACGGTCACGTGCGAAGCCCATGCCAAAACCGAGGGCAAGCGAATTGCTGATGCGCTTGTCCATGCCGATGCTCACGCCGCTGGTGGTGAAATCCGACCCGCTGCGCGTGCCGTTGGCCATGCGCGATCCGAAATTGGCGTTGCCGGCCATCCACAGGCTCAACGCCCCGGCGTCTGCCTTGCCGCCTGCGGAAGCGGCGCCAAGTTCACTGCCAAGGCTGGCAAGACTCACCGAGCCGGAGCTGGCCAGCGACACCGCTGAGCCCAGCAGGGGAATCGGTGTGGTGGCGTCAGCCGTGCTGACGGGCCGCATATTGGGTTGTGCAGTCGAGCCGACGGCGATGCCTTCGGTGACTTGGGCAACACGCGCCGGCGTCGCGCGCTCGCTGGTTTTGGTGGCCGCGGCAGGCGGCGTGCGCGAATCCGCGATTTCCTTGGCGCGATGCAGCGATTCCATGCGCGATTGGAAATTCGAGATTTGTGCACGTGCAAAGCGCTGTGCGCTTTCAGCCTGGGCTGCGATCACGCCACCAACGTTGGCATTCCTGGTTGGGTCAGGCCGGCCAACGACGGAAACGTTTACTGTGGCCGGCGGCGAGGTTCCCGCATTGCCGTAGGCGGCGTAGGTGAAGACATCATCACCAAAGAAATCGGCATTGGGTTTGTAGGTGACCTTGGTGCCGTTGACGGTGGCCTCGCCGTGCTTGGGTTGCGTGACGATCGACACGCCCGAGATGGCCGAACCGGTGATGAATGGGCCCATGTCCATGGTTGTTGGCGTGTTCAGCGGCAGAATGAAGCGCACGGTCGTGGCTGCCGGCGGCTGCGTAGCGACCGTGATGCTTACTTCTGCCGGCATGGAAGTACCACCGGGACCGGTTGCCGTGTACGAGAAGCTGTCCGGGCCGAAGTAACCCGCATTCGGCTTGTAGGTGACGATGCGGCCATTGACCGTGACCGTGCCCCTGGTGGGTGGCGTGCTGATCGCGATCGAGGTGGCGATTCCGGTCACGCTCGCGGTCAGATCGATTGTCGTCGTGGTGTTGAACGCGACGGTAACGGTCCGGGCTGCGACCGTCGGCGCGCCCGGTGTTGCCACCGTGACGCTGACCTGTGCCGGGCTGGAGGTGCCGCCGCTGCCGGTAACCGTGAACGCAAAGCTGTCGTTGCCGAAGAAATTAGCGTTCGGCTTGTACGTCACCACCGATCCGCTCAATGTTGCGGTGCCGTTGGTGGGTTGGGTGGTGATCGCATAGGTGAACGGGCCCGCGCCACTCGCCAATCCGGCCAGATCGACTGTGCCGGTGCCGCCAAACGGTACATTGAGCACGCTGCCACCCACCGACGGTGGTGGCAGGTTGGCGATGGTGATCACCAGTGGCTGGGTGCCGGTGTTGGTGGCATTGGTCGCGCTGATGGTGGTGTTAAAGGTGCCGTTGGTGGTCGGCGTACCGGAAATCAAACCGGTGGCCGTGTTCACTGACAGGCCCGGCGGCAAGCCGATGGCATTGAAACTGGTCGGCAAGTTGCTGGCGGTAATCTGGTAGCTGAATGCGGTGCTGACCGTGCCGCTGGCGGTGCCGGAACTGGTCACCACCGGCGCCAGCAGATTGATGGTAATGGTCAGCGTCTGCGGCGTGGAACCGGAGCCGTTGGTTGCCGTCAGCATCACGTTATAGACGCCGGGCGTGGTGGGCGTTCCCGAGATCACGCCGGTCGTGGTGTTGATTGTCAGGCCCGGAGGCAGCCCCGCCGCCGCGTAACTTGTCGGAAAATCAGAGGCGGTGACGTTAAAGGTGAACGCCTGCGTCGCGTTGCCGGATGCCGTGGTCGCACTCGTGAAGGTCGGGGGATTCAGCGACACCGTGAGCACCAGTATCTTGGTGTCGGTATTGGTCGCGTTGGTGGCGCTGATCGTCACGTTGACGGGGCCGCCCATGGCGACGACCGGCGTTCCGCTGATGACGCCGGTGGTGGTATTGACGCTCAGTCCGGTCGGCAGCCCGGTGGCATTGAAGCTCGCCGGAAGATTGTTCGCCGTGATCGTATACGTGAACGGCGAACCCGAGGTCGCGTTTGCGGTCAGCGAGCTGGTGATGACGGGCGCGACCAGATTGACGGTGAGCACCACGGTGCCCATGGTTGTCCCGGTCACGTTGGTTGCACTCACCGCAACGTTGAATACGCCGGTCTGCGTGGGGGTGCCGCTGATCACTTGCGTCCCGGCGTTGAAGGACAGCCCTGTCGGCAGGCCGGTCGCGGTAAAGCTGGTTGGCGCATTGCTGGCCGTCAACGTGTAATTGAATGCCTGACCACCTGTTGCCGTGGGGGTCAGCGAGCTGGTGATTACCGGTGCCGGCGGCGGATTGATGGTGAGATTTACCGTGACCGTCGCGGACTGGGTTGAGCAGGGACCGTTGGCGCGGTACTGGAACGAAACGCTGCCGGAGTAGGCGGTTGCGCTGGCGGTGTAGGCAATCGTATTCGAGCCGGTGGTGGCAACCGTGCCGACCGCGGGCTGGGAAATGATGGTGAGGCTGGTCGGCGCGGTACCACTCAGCAGCAAAGGAATATTGGTGCCGGCCGCACTGTTGTAGGCAATTGCCGCGGGCGAATTACCGGTGGCAACCGGGGCGGTGGGTGATGTGATGTTGATCGTCTGAGTGCGTACGCTTGAAGTACCCGCAGGGCCGGACCCTTCATAGGTGAAACTGGTACTGCCGCAGGCGCCAACGGCAGCCGTGTAGTTTGCGGTGGTGCCCGTGTAATTTATCGACGCGCCGTTGGCGTTCACAGTCTGCAGGCTGGTGAAAGCATTGTAGGACGCAACGTTTACATAAATGTCATCGAGTGCAATCGGTGTCGAGGCGGCGGCCCCGCTGTTATACGGAACTGCTGCCGGCGAAACCGCCGACAGAAAGGTGGCAATGTAGGCCGCCAGGTCCGCGCGTTGGGTCGCGTCCGGCGCGACGCCACTGACCAGACCACCCATGCCAAGGGTGTTGGCATTCGCGATAACGCCTCCTGCGTTGGCAGCGTTCTTCGGGGTTTGGTAAAACGTGGTTGGCGTCGCGCCATGGCAGCCAGCACAATTCCCGGTCGTGGCCCAGATAGTGGACCCGGTAGTGGAGTTGCCGCTGGTCTGTTGCGCCAGTGCTACCGGGCTCGCACAAAGGAGTGCAGCGGCGATCAACGTAACCGCTTGACGTGCAGCGCCGGTAAGGCACACATCGATACGTTTCCGAAGCGCTGCGAGCGAGAACTTGTGCGTCAGTCGGCATCCGCGCGAACTGCCGGCAGATGGATGAGGTGACTGGTCTTGTTGCACCGCCATTTTGATTCTCCCTCGCGGGTTGGACGCCCGCGTTGCAGTGTGTACGTTTCCGGCAATGTCCTGGATTGCGCGCCTTGGCGCGCGAACGGCGAGCAGGCGATGCGGCAGTGTATCGTAAATCGCTTTTAAACTTAACAGGTTACGAGCGATTTGTAAGGAGCGCTATCACTCTACTTGTCCGTCGGCTGCCACCTCGCACAAGTGCCGCGACGCATGGCGTATAGACCCACGCCCTGACGCGCGGGTCGTCCATCGCACGCAAGTCCATGCAGCCTCGTTTCAATCCCCGCAATTGTGCGGCGCACAAGCCTCCTAACCACTACCTCGATTGAGGGATGTGTGAGTGTGCCAAATTCACTACGCTTCGGCGGCCTACGCGCATAGACTTTGCGGAATTTGCCGCGTAGCATGCGGCGGGTGTTTTTGCGCGCCAGAGAAACCAGGGACGGGGACCGCATGATCCGGTTGGACCAATTCGAAGAAGTAACGGCGCGGTCGCGGCCTTTCTTTCCCCGGCTCGCTATTGCATCAACGCTGGTTTTCGTCCTGGCCGTGGGTATGATGCGCACGCTCCAAGCCGCGGATGCGGTCACCTCGCCGGAAGCAGCCGCGCAGGCGCGCAAGCAATCGGCGTTTCCGACGATTGATCCTGCAATGGCGCTGACCGATCAAGCGCTGGTAACGGCGCTGCGGACGGGAGGCTTCGTGCTTTACCTGCGCCACACCGAAACGGGCGCCATCACCGAGCAATGCAACGTCAGCAATCTGTCACTCAAAGGCGCGAAAATGGCGCGAGACTTGGGGGAGCAACTGAAGCGCTTGCGCATCCCGGTCGGCAGGGTGGTTTCGTCGCCGGTGTGTCGGGTGCAGGAAACGGCGAAGTTATTGGACCTGGGCGAGGTCGAACTCTCGGACGATCTGGCGCAAGCCGTCAAGGCGCCCGCCGCGGACCTGTATTCCGCCCGCATGCGACAACTGGCGATTGCGCCGCGCCCGGGTTCCAACACGATTGCGGTAAGCCATATGCACGGCGGCGTGCCGCGTTACCAGTTGATTGAACTGGAGTTTGGCGAGACCATCGTCTTTCGCGCCGACGGCAAGAATGGGGTCAAGCCGGTCGCAAGAGTACGTGCGGAAGGCTGGCAATCTCTTGCGGCAACAGACCGCGGCACCAGCTAGCCATGACTAATAGGCTTCAAAAACAGGGAAATCGCATGTCGCGCAAACAAGAATGGATTGGCGAGGAGCGAAACCACGCTTCGGCATACGGGTCGCAAGGCGTGTCGCTGGCCATCGCGGCGTTTGCGGCCTTGCTGCTGTCGATATGGTCCGGCAGCGCACTCAGTTACTCGGCCGGTATCACGGGGCGCACACTGAAGAGCGGCGCCGGCCTGGGTTGCGGCTCATGCCACAGCCCCAGCCAGACGCTTGGGGTCGCCATCAATGGGCCCAACTCGCTTGCTGCCGGCGCGCAAGGCACATTCACGGTGGACATCACGGGCGGTGCCAATACAGCGAAGATGGGTGTGGACATTGCCGCGAGCAGTGGCACCCTTTCCGAGACTTCCATTTACCTGCAGGTGTCGGGAAGCGAAGTGACCCACAACAGTACGGACCTGAACACCAACGCCAGCGGCGCGGGCACCTTTACTTTCAAGTACACCGTGCCGGCCGGCGCGGCTGTGGGCTCGACTTACACCCTGTACGCCGCCGCGCGCAACAGCGGCGAATGGAACAACGCCAGCAATTTCACCATCACCGTTCCCAAGTTCAATCAAACCATCACCTTCGGTGCGCAAACTTCGCCGCGTACCTATTCAATCGGCGGCACGTTCTCGATCAGCCCGGTGGCAAGCGCATCATCCGGTTTGCCGATTACCTACACTTCCGATACGCCGTCGGTGTGCACCATGCCGGGAACGACATCGACGACTGTCACCATGCAAGGGGCGGGCACCTGCACGATTCGCGCCAACCAGAATGGCAACTCCAATTACAACGCAGCACCCGATGTGACCCGCAGCATCACCATCAACAAGGGTAACCAGTCCATTACTTTCGGTTCGCAAGTGGTGACGCCATCGTTTTCCACCGGCGGCACCTTCAACCTCAGCCCGGCGGCAAGCGCATCTTCGGGACTGCCCATCCAGTATTCCTCGCTGACCACCGGCGTCTGCACCAAGGCCGCTTCCGGCATCAACGTCAGCATGGTGTCTGTGGGCACCTGCACGATCGTCGCGGCGCAGTCGGGGGACGCTAACTGGAACGCCGCCACCTCCGTGCAGCGCTCGATCACGATTTCCAAGGGCAATCAGACCATCAGCTTCCCCGCACAGTCGAACAAGGCGTTTACGGCGGGTGGAACGTTCTCGGTGTCCGGCGTGACCGCCTCCTCCGGGCTGGCCGTGACCTACACCTCGCTGACTCCGACCATCTGTACCACGCCCGGAACCACATCTTCTACCGTGACCATGGTTGACAATGGCACCTGCACCATCGAGGCGTCACAGGCCGGCAACAGCAACTTCAATCCGGCGGCCGACGTGTCCGGAGACATCCTGCTGACGGAGACACCGCTGGCTCCATTGCTCGGCACGCTCTATTCCGGCGATGCGCGCGCAACCATCACCTTTGGCGCAAACGGCAATGGCCCCAACACGAGCTACACCGCGACCTGCACGGCGCTCGGCCAGACCACCCGCACCGGAAGTTCAAGCACAGTGTATTCGCCGATTGTCGTCATCAACCTTGTCAACGGGGTCGCGTACACGTGCTCGATCACGGCCAGCAACGCTTTCGGTACCGGACCGGCTTCATCATCCGGCGCGGTGACGCCCGCGGCAACACCGTTGGCGACCCCGGTGTTCCGCAGCAGTGCGGCACCGCCGGCTGCGCTCTACACCTTCAATGTGGGTACGGCCAAGACGTTCGTCGTGGTGACAACCGCCAAGCCAAACGCGACGATGGGCATTGCGACGGCGTTGCCCAGCGGCATGACGTTTCAGACCACCGCCACCAACCCGAAAATCGCCGCCGGGTTGGCCTTGCTGGGGGGCACACCTGCCGCTGGCACGGTTGGCGCCTACTCCATCACATTCACCGCAAGCAACACGGGATGCGGTGGCGCGCTGGAGCCGGTCTGCCCGACCCAGGTCTTCACCCTAAACATCGCCAAGGGCAGTCCGACCATCACCTTCCCGGCGGTGCCGGATCAGCCGTATTCCCCCGTTGCCAGTTATAACCTCGCCGCAACCATCGCCACGCCAAACAGCACGCTGCCGGCGACCAACATCGTGTTCACCAGCAGCACACCATCGGTGTGTACGGTGTCTGGCACGTTGCTGACCACGGTTTCGACCGGCACCTGCACCATCAATGCTAATTCGACGACAGCCGTCGCTTATACCGCCAGCTACAACGCCGCGCCGCAGGTCTCGCGCAGCTTCTCCATTGCCAAAGCTACCCAGACCATCACCTTTGGTGCGCAGTCCAGCCGCACCTACAGCCCGGGTGGGACGTTCCTGCTCAGTCCGACCGCGTCCGCATCCTCGGGCTTGGCGGTGAGCTACGCATCACTGACACCGGCGGATTGCACCATCGCCGGCACCACGGTAACCATCGTGTCGGCCGGCACCTGCACGATCGAGGCGTCGCAGGACGGCAACGCGCTTTACTTGCCGGCGACCGACGTGACACAGGACATCGTGATCAACATGGCCGCGCAGACGATTACCTTCCCCGCGCAGGGCGCGCAGCCGTTTGTTCCGGGCGGGTCATTTGCGATCAGTCCGCTGGCGACGTCGACCTCCGGATTGACAGTGGACTATGCCTCGACCTCACCCGGGGTCTGTCTCGCGGCAGGAACCAATGTCATGATCGTTTCCGTTGGCATCTGCACGATCTCGGCCACGCAGCCCGGCGATCAGAATTATTCCGCCGCGACACCGGTGAACCGCAATATCTCCATCAACGCCGTGGCGCCGGACGCGCCGGTGCTCAATGAAACCCTTGGCAGCGATGAGACCATCCGCCTGTTTTTCGACCCGCCGGCCAACACCGGGGGCGCGGCAATTTCCAGTTATCTCGGCACCTGCCAACCCGGCAAAGTGCAGGCGAATTCCGCTTCATCGCCGGTGGTCGTCACGGGACTGACCAACAACACGCTCTACACCTGCTCGGTCGCGGCGACGAATGCGGCGGGCACCGGCGCCGAATCCAACACGCTGACCGAAACACCGGTGCTGCGAAGCGGCACCGTGCTCTGGACGGCGGTGTGCAGCGGATGCCACGGCGCCACGCCTAACGCGGGGCGGTTCAATGCAGCGGGCAGCACCGGCGTGGTCATTGACTATGTGCGCTCGGTACAGCCGGAAATGCTGGCAGATGGACTTGTACAGGCATTGACGGCCAATGAGCTTTCCGAAATCGCCAAGTACATTCGCGACCAGCTGACGCCCATCACCGCCGACACCGCCTACGTGACGCCGGTCGACATCGATGTCGGCTTGCCGAAGCACCTGTACCTCGGTGGCGTGGCGTTCGAGGCGGCACAGGTGGTGACCCCGCCTGCCAACGGCACGCTTTCGGTTTTCAATGGCACGGTCATCACCTACACGCCGAACGCCGGTTTCGCCGGCATGGACAGCTTCACCTATCGAGGCAGGCGCTCTTCCCCGCCGCTGGTGGGCGATGCGTTCACCGTGACGATCAATGTCGCAACGCCGTCGGCGCCGGTTGTCACCAGCCCCTTGACGGCCAATGGCGTGTTCGGCCAGGCCTTCAGCTACCAGATCACCGCGACCAATTCGCCCGTCAGTTTCGGCGCAAGCCCGCTCGACCCCGGCGTCAGCGTGAATGCTGTGACCGGTCTGGTCAGCGGCACGCCGACAGCCGCGGGCGTGTTCAACGTCACGGTGTCGGCAACCAATCCGGGCGGTACCGGCATGCAGGTGGTGCAGGTCACGATCAGCGCGGCCAACCAGACCATCGCTTTCGGCGCACAAACTAGTCCACGCGCGTTCGGCAACGGCGTATTCCCGATCGCGACAGGAACGGCCACTTCTGGATTGACCGTCACCTACAGTTCCCTCACGCCCTCGGTTTGCACGGTTGCCGGCACCAATGTGACGCCGGTGTCGGCCGGCACCTGCACAATCGCTGCCAACCAGGCGGGCAACGGCAATTTCAATGCTGCGCTGCAGGTCACGCAGGACGTCACCATCAGTGCATCGCCGCCCGGCGCGCCAACCATTGGCGTGGCCGTGGGAGGGGTTAGTCAGGCCAGCATTGCGTTCACGCCGCCAGCCAATACCGGAGGCAGCCCGGTTACGCAGTACAACGCGACCTGCAATCCCGGTGGATTCGCCGGCAGCAATTCAACTTCCCCTGTGGTGGTATCGGGGCTGACCAACAACACCCAATACACGTGCTCGGTCACGGCAACCAATGCGGCAGCACTGACTGGTCCCGCGTCCGGCACGGTGATGGTCACGCCGACGGCAGCCAACGTGGCACCGAATATCACCAGCGCCAACGCAACCTCGTTCACGGCCTTGAGCTTTGGTACCTTTACGGTCGTGGCGACCGGTAATCCGTTGCCAACGCTTTCGCGCACCGGCACGCTGCCTTCGGGGGTCACGTTCAATACTGGCACCGGCGTACTGTCGGGGACACCGGGGACGGGGACGGCCGGTTCCTACTCGCTCACGTTCACGGCTTCCGGGACGCTGCCTGACGCGAACCAGCCATTCACCCTGACCGTTGCCAAAGCCAACCAGACGATCAACTTCACCAACCCGGGAACAAAGAGTTACTCGTTCGTGCCGTTCGCGCTCACGGGCACGGCATCCTCCGGTCTCGCCGTGTCCTTCAGTTCCAACACACCAGGCGTGTGCACGGTGGCAGGCAGCAATGTCACTACGGTCGCCACCGGTGTGTGTTCAATCTCGGCCGACCAGGCGGGCAACGTGGATTCATCGTCTATAGCACCACCACGCCATCGGTGTGTGTGATGTCGGGTAATAACGTTGCAACATTGTCCGCCGGTGTCTGCACCATCGCCGCCAATCAACCCGGCAATGCCAACTACGCCGCTGCCACACAGGTCACGCAGAATGTGACTGTGAACGCGATCGTGCCGCTTGCACCCACCATCGGCACGGCGACCGGATCAGACCAGCAGGCGACGATCAACTTCACGCCGCCTGCCAGTAACGGTGGCGCTACCCTGAGCTATACCGCAACTTGTATCGCCAGCGGGCAGACCAACGGCACCGGCAACAGCGGTGCATCGCCGGTCACGGTGAGCAACCTCGTCAATGGCATTGCCTACAGCTGCTCGATCACCGCGACGAATTCCGCCGGCACCAGCGCCGCTTCCGGTTCGGTGCTGGTGACACCGACCTCGGCAGACGGCACGGCGCTCTGGGCCAGCGTGTGCTCGGTTTGTCACGCCGCTAGCCCGGCCGGCAATCAGCTCAATGGCGCCGGCAGTACCGGCACCGTCCTCAGTCATGTCCGCAGCCTGCAGCCGGTGATGCTGGCCAATAGCAACGTGCAGGCGCTGAATGCGTCCGAGCTCGCCAGCATCGCCGCATTCATCGGCAACGCCGTGGTGCCCATCCAGCTCACCACCGCGCAGGGCGTGCCCGTGCAGGTGGATGTTTCCTCGCACATCACGTTTACCAACGTGCCATGGTCCGCCTTCACTGCGGTCGAGGTGGTAACGCCGCCGGCGAACGGCATGATGAGCGCGTTTACCGGCCGCACGGCGACCTACACACCGAATCCCGGCTTCAGTGGGGTTGACACCTTCACCTATCGCGGCAAGCGCACCGCGCCGGATGTTCTGGGTGATCCGGTGCAGGTGACCATCACCGTCTCGCCCGGCGCGCCCGGCATCACCAGCGCGGCCACGGCCAACGGAACTTTCGGTGCCGCCTTCAGTTATCAAATCACCGCCACCGGCACGCCAACCTCGTTCGGCGCAAGCGGTTTGCCCGCGGGACTGTCTGTGGACAACGTCACCGGCCTTATTTCCGGAACAGCGGGCGCAGGGGGCATTTTCAACGCCACCGTTACCGCCAGCAATGCCGGCGGCACCGGCATGGCATCGCTCACCATCACCATCGCTCCGGCGGCGCAGACCATCACCTTCAACGCGCAGTCGCCGTCTTCGCAGCCATTCGTGTTGGGTGGAAGCTTCGCCGTCAATCCGCTCGCCAGCGGCGGGGCGTCGGGCAATGCGGTGACCTATTCTTCGACCACGGCATCGGTCTGTACCGTCAGCGGCACCACGGTGACCATGGTGTTCGGCGGGACCTGCACCATCGCCGCCAATCAAGCGGGCAACAGCAACTACGCTGCTGCCACGCAGGTCACGCGCAGTGTGACAATCACGCCGGTGGTGCCGGGTATGCCGGGAATTGGTGCCGCCACGCCGGGCAATGGGCAAGCGCAGGTAGCATTCACCGCGCCGTCTTCCAATGGCGGCAGCAACATCATCGACTACACCGCCACGTGCACCGCTGCCGGCCAAACCACGCGTACTGGCACCGCAGCGGGCTCGCCCGTCACGGTGACCGCACTGGTCAACGACATTACCTACGCGTGCACCGTTGCTGCGCGTAACGGTGCGTTGGCAAACGGGGGTGTTGGCGCGGCATCCAATCCGGTTAACGTGACGCCGGCTGCGATCACGGTGCCTGGCGCGCCCATCATCGGCATCGCGACCGAGGGCGATGCCAGCGTCAGCCTCGCGTTCAGCCCGCCACTGAGTAACGGCGGCGCCACCATCTCCAGCTATGCGGCCAGTTGCTCGGCGACCGGGCAGACCACACGCACCGGCAACGGTTCCGCCTCGCCGATTGTTGTCAGCTTGTTGACCAACGGCGTCACCTACGATTGCGTCATTACCGCGACCAACTCCGCCGGTACCGGGCCGGCATCCTCCAGCGTGCAAGTCACGCCTGAAGCAGCGATCGCCTTCACCGGCAACGTGGTGTCGCGCAAGGTGCATGCCGGACTCGGGGCATTCACGCTGCCGATCAATAGCGCCGTGCCGATTACCGGATCGATCACCGTGGAGCCGCGCGTGGTCGGGGCGGGACATGTATTGGTGTTCGAATTCACGGTACCGGTGTCGGTGCCCGGCACCGCGACAGTTGTCGATCCACTGGGCGCGCCAATTGGAAGTGCCGTGACATCGGCCAACGGCAGCACTGTCGAAGTCAGCCTCGGTGGCATACCGGACAACAGGCGTGTCACCGTGTCGCTGAGCGGCGTAAACGGCAGCGGCACTGCCGCAACTTCTGTGGGCTTCCTGGTGGGCGACGTCACTGGCTCCGGCCGTGTCACCAGCGCCGACATCAGCGCGATCAAGTCGCGCATCACGCAACTCGTTACCACCGGCAGCAACTTCCTGTTCGACATCGACCTCAACGGCGCGATTTCCAATGCCGACGTCAATGCGGCGAAGGCACGGGCAGGGCAGGTCTTCCCCTAGGGAAAAGACACATAGATTCAGCATTGGCGCGGCTTCCGAGGCAAAAGCCTGGATTGCACTTCAAGAGCGGACGGTAGGTTGACGGTTGAACATGACCTCGTGAGGTGTCCGATACCCGAGTGATTTGCGGGGGCGATGATTAAGTTTATCCTGCGCTTTGAGCAACTGCGCTTGCGTCAATCG
>JBGATH010000046.1:0-27935 GCA_044229235.1 Usitatibacteraceae bacterium | reverse complement strand
TTTCCATCACCGACATGCCCGTGCCATGAAAGTCCAACAGCTCCGCCTGCGCCTGCAGCAAAACTTCGGCCGGAATGGCCGCCGGACCCGCAGAAAAGTTGTAGACGCGGCTCATCGACTATCAGGCGACGTCGTCTTCGTCGGACTCGACCACCTTCTGCAAACCGGTCAATGTCTGGCCGGCATCAAGGTTGATCAAGGTCACGCCCTGCGTCGAGCGACCCATCTCGCGGATCTGCTTCACCTTGGTGCGAATCAGCACGCCACCGGTGGTGATCATCATGATTTCGTCTTCCGGGCGCACCAGCGTGGCGGCCACCACCTTGCCGTTTCGGCTGGAAGTCTGGATGGCGATCATGCCCTGCGTTCCGCGGCCATGGCGGGTGTACTCGGTAATGGCCGTGCGCTTGCCGTAGCCATTCTCGGTGGCCGTGAGCACGGACTGCTGCTCGTCTTCAGCCACCAGCATCGAAATCACTTTGCCACCCTTGGCCAGGTTCATGCCGCGTACGCCGCGCGTATCGCGCCCCATCGAACGCACATCGCTCTCCTCGAAGCGCACTGCCTTGCCTTCGTTCGAGAACAGCATGACGTCGTGCTTGCCATCGGTGAGCGCAACGCCGATCAGGTTGTCGCCCTCGTCCAGCGAGATGGCAATGATGCCGGCCTTGCGAGGATTGCCGAAGTCGGAAAGCGCCGTCTTCTTGACCACGCCCTCGCTGGTGGCAAAGAACACGTACTTGTCTTCCGAAAACTCCTTCACCGGCAGGACCGCGCTGATTTTCTCGTCGGGTTGCATCTGCAGCAGATTGACGATGGGCTTGCCGCGCGAGGCGCGCGAACCCTGGGGAATCTCGTACACCTTGACCCAGTAAACGCGTCCCTTGTTCGAGAAACACAGCACGTAATCGTGGGTTTTGGCGATGAACAGGGTGTCGATGAAATCATCTTCCTTCATCGCCGTCGCCTGCTTGCCGCGGCCGCCGCGCTTCTGCGCCCGGTAGTCCGCCACCGGCTGGTACTTGAGGTAACCGGCGTGCGACATGGTTACGACCACTTCCTCGTTCGCGATCAGGTCTTCCATGGACATTTCCTGTCCATTGGTGACAATTTCCGAACGGCGAGCATCACCGAACTGTTCCTTCACAACTTTCAGTTCGTCGGAAATGATGGCGGTCACCCGTTCCGGGCGCGCCAGGATGTCGAGGAGATCGGTGATTTTTTCCATCACTTCGCGATACTCGCCGACGATCTTGTCCTGCTCCATGTTGGTCAGGCGCTGCAGTTGCATCTCGAGAATGCGTTGCGACTGCGCCTCGGACAGGCGGTAGCCATTGGTTTGCAGGCCGAACTCCTTGCGCAGTCCCTCGGGACGATACGACTCGGCGGTGGCGCGCGACAGCATTTCTTCCACCAGCTTCGAGCGCCAGACCCGCGACATCAGGCCTTCCTTGGCCGCTGCCGGCGTCTCGGAGGACTTGATCAGTTCGATGATCTCATCGACGTTGGAGAGAGCGACTGCAAGACCTTCGAGGATGTGCCCGCGATCGCGCGCCTTGCGCAGATCGAACACGGTGCGACGCGTCACCACTTCGCGGCGATGGCGCAGGAATACCTCGATGAACTGCTTGAGATTCAGCAGGCGAGGCTGGTTGTCCACCAGCGCCACCATGTTCATGCCGAACGACTCCTGCATCTGCGTCATTTTGTAAAGGTTGTTGAGCACAACCTCCGGCACTTCGCCCCGCTTGAGTTCGATGACCGCGCGCATGCCCGACTTGTCGGATTCGTCGCGCAGGTCGGAAATGCCTTCCAGCTTTTTGTCGCGCACCAGTTCACCGATGCGGATCAGCAGGTTCGCCTTGTTCACCTGGTAAGGTAGCTCGTCGATGATGATCGACTGGCGACCGCCTTTTTCGAGGTCCTCGAAATGGCAGCGCGCGCGCATGATGCAGCGCCCGCGGCCGGTGCGATAACCTTCACGCACGCCCTCGAGGCCATAGATGATGCCCGCCGTCGGGAAGTCTGGCGCCTTGACGATGCTGATCAGCTCTTCGATATCCGTGGCCGGCTTTGCCAGAACGGTCTGGCAGGCGTCGATCACGTCGGAAAGGTTGTGCGGCGGAATATTGGTCGCCATGCCCACGGCAATGCCGGTCGAGCCGTTGACCAGCAGGTTCGGAAAGCGCGCCGGCAGCACCAGCGGCTCCATTTCCTTGCCGTCGTAGTTCGGCCCGAAGTCGACGGTTTCGCTGTCGATGTCCGCCATCAACTCCGAGGAAATCTTCTCCATCCGGCACTCGGTGTAGCGCATGGCGGCCGCGCCGTCGCCGTCCACCGAGCCGAAGTTTCCCTGGCCGTCAATGAGGGTGTAGCGCAACGAAAACGGCTGCGCCATGCGCACCAGCGTGTCGTAGATCGCGTTATCGCCGTGCGGATGAAACTTGCCCATGACTTCGCCGACGATGCGCGCGCATTTCACATAGGGCCGGTTGTGAACGTTGTTCGACTCCTGCATGGCAAACAGCACGCGGCGATGCACAGGCTTCAGGCCGTCGCGTGCGTCGGGCAGCGCGCGACTGACGATTACGCTCATCGCGTAGTCGAGAAAGCTCTTGCGCATCTCCTCTTCAATACTGACGGGAACGGTTTCTTTGGCAAACGACGGCAATTGCGGTTCGGTCACGAGTCAACTCTTCTTAAGTGCTTGATTTATAATTGATTTGCAATGTAGCAAACATTTAATTTTAGCACAGCAAGCGCCAAAAACACATTAATTGCCCCAAAAGCACAACTAGTCCGGCTTTATGCCCACCCGCAAACACAATAGGTTGTGTTCGGCCGACAATTGCCCCCAACTTCACAAAACTTGTTGCGGATATGCAACTCCCGGGCCCCATATGTTGCGTAAGCCGCAGCCTAAGGTTGTGCCGCCCAAATCGATTCGTGTATGATTTCGTGAGTAATTTGCTGGTATTCCGCCCTCTTTTTTCCCGCAAACGAAAAAAAATCTTTTAATTCTCTTGGGAGTAAGAAATGAAGAGTTCCCTGATTGCCAAGCTTCTCGCAGCCGCTACCGCCGCGGCCGTGGGCTCTGCGCTGGCCGGTACCGTTCCGAACCTGACCGACTCCTCCGGCGCTGTCGTCCGTGACGGCTCCGGCAACTGCGTCCAAACCAGCGGCATCGCGCATCCGGATTGCGTAGCCAAGAAAGCCGAACCCGCCAAGCCAGCTGCTCCCTCTGCGCCGTCTGCACCTGCAAAGCCCGCTGGCCCCGCCAAGCCGGCAGCGCCTGCCGCGCCGTCCTCGGTCAAGCAAGCCATCACCATCCAGGCTGAAGCGCTGTTCGACTTCGACAAGTCGGTTCTGAAGCCGGAAGGCAAGAAGTCGATCGACGCCGCCGTTGCCAAGATGGCCAAGGTTGATGTGGAACTGGTGATTGCCACCGGCCACACCGACTCCATCGGCACCGATGCCTACAACCAGAAGCTCTCCGAGCGTCGCGCCAACACCGTCAAGGAATACATGGTGTCCAAGGGCATCGCCGCGGCGAAGATCACCACGCTGGGCAAGGGCGAAACGCAACCGGTCGCCACCAACAAGACCAAGGAAGGTCGCGCGAAGAATCGTCGCGTGGACATCGAGTTCAAGGGCGTCACCACGAAGTAACGGTTCGCCCCGGCAACGAAGCCCCGCCGCAAGCGGGGCTTTTTTGTTTATGGCAGCCACACATTCCCGTGTGCCGATGGCGACTCTCTCCGCCGGCCCTGATAACCAACCCTCTTCCGGCCTGCAATGCAAATCTTACTGACTCCCAGCTGGATCGCCCCGGTAGAACCCGCGCGCACGGTCCTGGAGAACCATTCGCTGGTGATCGACGGCGCCGTCATTGCCGGCATACTGCCGACCGATTCGGCACGCCGGCAATATCCGGACGCGCGGGAAACCCTGCTACCCGGGCACCTGCTCATCCCCGGGTTCGTCAACCTGCACACCCATGCGGCCATGACGATGATGCGTGGCCTTGCCGACGACCTGCCGCTGATGGCGTGGCTGAACGACCACATCTGGCCGGCTGAATCGCGGCACATGTCGGAGGCCTATGTCTTCGACGGCACCGAACTGGCTGCGGCGGAGATGTTGCGCTCGGGCACGACCTGCATGGCCGACATGTATTTCTATCATCACATCGCGGCGCGCGCCGCCCTGAAGGCGGGCATGCGCGGTGCCTTCGGCGCGGCCATCATCGAGTTTCCAACGCCTTACGCGGCCGATGCCGAAGGCTACATCGCGCGTGCGCTGGAAACCCGCGAGGAATTCGCTGCAGATTCGCGCCTCAAGCTGATGCTGGCGCCGCATGCGCCCTATACCGTCAGCGACCGGACATTTCAGCGCGTCGTAACCATCTCGCAGGAAGCCGATTTCCCGGTCATGCTGCATGTCCACGAAACGCACGATGAACTGGCGCAAAGCGAAAAGGAACATGGCTGCCGCCCGATCGCGCGTCTCGACCGGCTGGGCGTGCTCAACCCCAACCTGATTGCGGTGCACTGCGTGCATACCGATGCCACCGAACGCCAGATGTTCGCCCAGGCCGGCGTACACGTGGCGCACTGCCCCGTCTCAAACCTCAAGCTCGCCAGCGGCATCGCCGAAATTTCGGCAATGGTTGACGGCGGCATCAACGTCGGCATCGGTACCGACGGCACCGCCAGCAACAATCGCCTCGACATGATCAGCGAGACCCGCCTGGCCGCGCTGCTGCAAAAAGGCACCACCGGCAATGCCGCCGTGCTGGATGCGCACCACATTCTGGAGATGGCCACGCTCAATGGCGCCCGGGCACTGGGGTGGGATCGGGACATCGGCTCACTGTTGCCCGGCAAGCGCGCGGATATCGCCGCCGTCGACCTCTCCGCGCTCGAGACCCGGCCCTGCTATGACCCGGTTTCTCACCTGTTTCACGCTGCCGGGCGTGAACAGGTCACCCATGTCTGGGTGGACGGGGAACTGGTGCTGGATAATCGCACTCTGACCAAACTGGACCCCGCCGAACTACAGTCGAAGGCGCTGGTCTGGCAAAATCGCTTTGCCGTGAATCATTGAACGTCCACCGGGAATCATCATGAGCACCGCCGCCAATCCCAACGTCGATCCAGCCGAGCTCGCCAAGTTCGGCGCGCTTGCATCGCGCTGGTGGGATCCCAACAGCGAATTCAAGCCGCTGCACGACATCAATCCCTTGCGCCTCGACTACATCGACAAACGCGTCGGCCTCGCCGGCAAGCCGGTAATTGACATCGGCTGCGGCGGCGGCATTCTTGCCGAAAGCATGTCCGTCCGCGGTGCGCGCGTGACCGGCATCGACCTTTCCGAGAAACCCCTCAAGGTCGCGCAACTGCATTTGCTCGAAAGCGGCCGCAGCGTCGACTACCGCCTGAAATCAGCCGAAGACATGGCAGCGGAGCAAGCCGGTGCCTTCGACTGCGTCACCTGCATGGAAATGCTCGAACATGTGCCCGAGCCGGCGTCGACGATTCGCGCCTGTACCGCACTGGCAAAGCCGGGTGGCTGGGTATTCTTCTCCACCATCAACCGCAATCCCAAGTCGTTCCTGTTTGCGATCGTCGGCGCGGAATACGTGCTCAACATGCTGCCCAAGGGCACGCACGAGTACCGCCGCTTCATCACCCCGGCGGAACTTGCCGGCATGGCCCGCGACGCCGGTCTGGTGGTGAGTGAAATGACCGGCATGACCTACAACCCGTTCACCAAGCACTATGCGCTGGGCGACGACGTGTCGGTCAACTACATCGTTGCCTGCCGCAAGCCTGCCTGACCCCACCCGAGCCGCCTCGATGCAACGCCGCCATTTCCTCAGTGCCCTGCCTGCCATCAGCCTGCTGGCGTCGCCGTGGTCGCGCGCGGCGAGCATTTCCGGCGACGGCCGCAACAAGCTGCTGGTGCTGGTTTACCTCAAGGGTGGCAATGATGCCTACAACACCTATGTGCCCCTGAATGATCCGGCCTATCGCAAGCGCCGGCCAAGCCTCGCGATTCCCCGCGAGCAGTTGGTCCCGTTCTCGTCCACGCATGGCTTTCATCCTTCGCTGGTTCCGTTGCTGCCAAGCTGGGAAAGCAAGGACATGGCTCTGCTGCAAGGCATCGGCCAGCAGGAAGTGACCAACCAGCACTACCGCGACCTGGAAACGCAGTTCACCGCGTCCGCTCCCGACAAATACCACACGGAAGGGTGGATCACGCGCGCGCTGGCAGGGCGCCCTGCTCCGACCGCAGATGCGCTGGATGCGCTGGCGTTCGGCGACCTCGACATCCGCGTGGCCGATCCGATGGGTCCGTTCCGCGGCGACAAGCTCAAGGTCATCAACATGCAGCATCCGTCGGAATGGCTGAGCCGGCACACCGTGCGTGGCACACAGCACCTGGAAACCACGCCGGCGCGGGCAATCGCCGCCAGTTTCGCCCAGACCCAGGTACCCGAACTGAGGTCGGCGTTTCCCGCCGATGAATTTGGCGATGCATTGCGCGCCACCGTCCAGCTTGCCGCCGCCGGTCTCGCGCCGCCGGCGGTGCACATTACGCTCAACGCCGCCAGTGGCGACCATCATGACGCCTTCGACACGCACTGGAACCAGCTCAAGTTCCACGGCGCCGCTTTGTCGCGGCTGGCGAAGGGCCTCGCAGCCTTTCGCGAAGGCATGATCGAGATCGGCCAGTGGCAACAGACGCTGGTGGCAACCTATGACGAATTTGGCCGCTCACCGGCCGAAAATGAAAGCGCCGGCACCCATCATGGCTGGGCCTCCACGCATATGGTGGTGGGCGGTCGCGTACGCGGCGGCCTGCTTGGGGAACCCTTGCCCAGCATCGACGTGTTTTCCATCAGCGGTCCGCCGCCGGTAATCGATTACCGCGCGCTGTACACCACCATCATCGAGCAGTGGTGGGGCGGCAGTGCCCGCGATGTCTTCGACCGCCGCTTCACCGCGCTGAACCTGCTGCGCGCCTGACCGTGGCACCGGCAGCCGGCCTCGCCAGCGTAAGTGCTGTCCTGTTTGATTTTGACGGCACTTTTGCCGACACCGCGCCGGACATGGTGCGCGCGCTCAACGTGGTTCTCGCCGGTGAAGGCCGCCCACCGGTGCCCCCCGCGCACGGCCGCCCCTATGTTTCCAGCGGTGCGCGCGGCATGATCGCTGTCGGCTTCGGCCTGTTTCCCGGGGATGCCGATTACGACCGCCTGCGCGATGCCTTCCTCGACGAGTACGAACGCAACATGTGCATCGATACCGCCTGGTTCGATGGCATCGAGACTCTCGTGAGTCACCTTGAAGCGCGTCGGATCCTGTGGGGGATCGTGACCAACAAGGCCGCACGGTTTGCAGTGCCGCTCACCGCCCAATTGTCGATCGCGCCGCGTGCGGCCTGCTTAGTGTGCGGCGATACCACGCCGCACACCAAGCCGCACCCTGCTCCCCTGCTGCATGCCGCCGGCCTGCTGGCGGTCGAGCCCGCCCGCTGCCTCTACATCGGTGACGACCAGCGCGACATGCGTGCAGCCACCGCCGCCGGCATGCGCGGCATCGCCGCAAGGTATGGCTACATCGGTCCCGGCAACGACCCCGCCGCCTGGGGCGCGGAAGCCATCATCGACACACCGCTCGAGATACTGACACTGCTGCGCTAGCCGCCGAAGAAGCGCGCAGTTGCCGGTCAGCACCATCATCGAGTGTCCCGATACGCGCCAGCCCATACCGCACGATTTCGCCACACAGTGCTACACATGATTACTTTTCCCCACGTATCCTCGATAATCGGATCATCCTCATGGAGGCAGCCATGCTGCAAGGATACGTAATGCCATCACACCCCAAGCCGACTCGCGACCTGGACCCGGACATCATGCAGGCACCGAACGGGCTGGCATATCGCGTGCTGATCGTCGAGGACGATGTCGAACTGGCGCGCCTCACCGCCGAATACCTCGAAAAACGCAACATCAAGGTCGGCATCGTGCACCGTGGCGACCAGGCGCTGGAAAGCATCGCCCGCGAACAGCCGCACCTGCTGGTGCTGGACGTCATGCTGCCCGGCATGGATGGCTTCGACATTTGCCGCGCGTTGCGTACGCAGGGATCCGACCTGCCCATCATCATGCTCACCGCCCGCGATGAAGACATCGACCAGGTGCTCGGTCTCGAGATGGGTGCCGACGATTACCTTTCCAAGCCGGTGCAGCCGCGCGTGCTGCTGGCGCACATCAAGGCCATCCTGCGTCGCTCCACGTCACAGGAAAAAGTCGTCACCGACGGGGACTCGCTGCAGTTTGGCCAATTGCGCATCAGCAAGGTGTCGCGTGAAGTGAAGCTCGGCAGTACCAATATCGACCTGACCACCGCCGAGTTCGATCTGCTGTGGCTGCTGGCGGTCAACGCCGGCCGCGTGCTGCCGCGCAACGAAATCCTCAAGGCGCTGCGCGGGCTCGATTACGACGGCATGGATCGTTCCATCGATTCGCGCGTTTCGCGTCTGCGCCGCAAGCTCGGGGACGAAGCGACCGCGTCGGCACACATCAAGACGGTCCGGCCGCACGGCTACCTGTTCAGCCCTTCACCGTGGTGATGCGCGCAGCAATTTCGACGGGGCAACGTGGGTAAGCTGTTCCTCAAGCTGTGGGTGTTCATCCTCCTCACCTCGCTGACGTCGTTTCTCATCCAGAGGCAAGTGTTCGACAGCACCACCCGCGAGGCGGTTGCCAGCGCCGGGCAGGAGCGCGTGCGCCGGACCTTCGTGTTCCTCGAGGAAGCATTGCGCCCCTACCCGAGGGAAGAGTGGGTGTCGCGGGTCGATGTGCTGCAAAAACGCATCGGCTCGCCGGCGCACCTTCAAAGTCTGGAGTCGCTGCGCCACGGTGGTGAGCTCGCCAGCGGCGACATCGAACGCATTGCCAGCGGCCAGGTACACATCCGCAATCTGCCCGACGGCACCGGCCTCACCATGTACCGCGCCCTGTTCGATACCGATCAGGTTGCCGTGCTGGTGGCGCCCGCGCAGCCTGCGCCATTGGTGTTCGGCCTGTTCCGCCCGATCGTCTTCACCTGGATGGTCGAGTCGTCGCTGTACGCCATCGTCTTGCTGTTCTGGTTGCGTTTTTTCTGGCGCGACCTAAAAAAGGTCGACCTTGCCGCTGAGCAGGTGGGCGCGGGCAAGTTCGACATCAATCTGCAGATGCCCGGCAGCTCGGCGCTGCGGCCCATCGCGGACTCGTTCAACCGCATGGCGGAACGCATCGGCAAGCTGGTCAATTCCCATCGCGATCTCACCAACGCGGTGTCGCACGAGCTCAAGACCCCGCTGGCGCGGCTGCGCTTTGCCATCAGCTTGGCCGAAGATGCCGGCACCACAGCCGAGCGCGAGCAACTGCTGAAGAAAATGAACCAGGATGTCGACGAACTCGATGCGCTGGTGCAGGAAATGCTGCTGTATTCACGCCTCGAACGAAATGCCGCCTCGCCGGAAATGGTGCTGCACCCGGTGCCGGTGGAAAGCTGGCTGCCCAACGCGGTCGAAGACGAAATTGAAGCCGCGCAGGCCAGCGACATCAGCATCCCGGTCGCGGTGGACGCGAGCGTGACCGACGCCGCCTGCGAACCGCGCTACATGGCCCGTGCCGTGCAAAACCTGGTGCGCAATGCGCTGCGCTTCGCCAAGTCGCGCGTTGAAGTGCACGTCGGCAGCCGTGACCAGCGCTATTTCATCGACGTTGACGACGACGGCCCCGGCATCCCGGAAAGCGACCACAGCCGCCTGTTCGTGCCGTTCGCGCGACTGGATGAAAGCCGCACCCGCCAGGCCAACAGCGGCGGCACCGGCCTGGGCCTGGCGATCGTGCAACGCATCGCCGAATGGCACGGCGGACGGGCGGTGATCTCCACTTCTACCCTCGGCGGCGCCCGCGTCACCATCGAATGGCCCCAGCGCGGCGGGCCGGCCATCGCCGCGGCCGAATGACAATTGTCACGCTGCCAGCCTTGATTCCCGGGACATGCATCCCCACGTACGAGTAGAATGGCAACACATATCGAATTCGGGGCCGACCTGGTTTCGACGTGGGCAACAAAGCAGAACCGTGCATACCGAGGCGTGGCTACCTCGTAAATACACCCACAAATCAATAGTCGCAAACGACGAAAACTACGCTCTGGCCGCTTAATAACCGGCTGTGCGCTCTGCTCTGATGGGCCTCAACGTCAGGTGTAGCTGTACTTGTACAGTGTCACAGCAGAGTCATTAACGAGGATCGCTTTCCGCCGGGCTACTTGACGGAAAGTTAACTCAAGGTGGCTAGCGTTGCGAAAGCCCGACCATGGGCGTGCGCAGGGCGAAATCAAAAAATGGACTCTAAGTATGTAGAGCGGCCTGCGGAGGGCTTGCGGACGCGGGTTCGATTCCCGCCGGCTCCACCACAAAATGAAAACGCCCCGCGGGGCGTTTTCATTTTGTGGTGGAGCCGGCGAGGGATCGAACCAACTGGTTCGACTAAGGGAAGTTCGGGGACTTCCCTTGCGCGACCATCGGGAGCGCGGTCCCCAAGCGCAGCGCAGGGATGCCGGGATCGCCTCCAGCGAGACCGGCACATTCCCGCCCGGCTCCTCGTACCTCTGACCATCCAGTCGGAAAAGCCACCAAAGACCCCAATACCCGCGCCCTCCCAGACCAAAAAAGCACTCCAAAACACCCGCCAGTGCTTGACTTTGGCATCCACCCATCGCCGGCTATCCAAGAAAATCGACCTCAGCGGACTTCGTAGCAACACCAGGACCGCAGGTTTCTCACCCGCCAATCCAAGCCTTGCCGATTTACCGCCTGCCCTCCCACCCCCGAATTCAAAAGCAATCCCCGGAGTGCCTCGACGGATCGCCTTCCCTAAACTTCCCTCATCGTCCAAAGCCCGAATGAAGGAAAATCATGAACATGGCCACCAAACTGGAAATGCGCGCCGCCGAAACGCTCAACGATCCGCGCTGGGCGCAGGTTGTTGCTCGCGACAAATCCGCGGACGGCAAGTTTTTCTATTCCGTGAAGACCACCGGTGTGTTCTGCCGCCCCAGTTGCGGCGCGCGCACGCCACGGCCGGAAAATGTGGCCTTCCATCTGACGACCGCGGACGCCGAGGCGGCCGGCTTCCGGCCCTGCAAGCGCTGCAAGCCGGATGCGCAACCACTGGCCGCGACGCACGCCGCCACCATCGCCACACTCTGCCGCTACATCGAATCCGCCGAACACGCGCCCTCGCTCGATGAACTCGCGCAACGCGCCGGCCTCAGCACTTTTCACCTGCATCGCCTGTTCAAGTCCGTGACCGGTGTCACACCCAAGGCCTATGCCACCGCTCACCGCGCAAACCGGGTGCGCGAGCAGCTTCGCCAGAGCCCATCGGTGACCGACGCGGTGTATGACGCCGGCTACCAATCGAGCAGCCGCTTTTATGAGGAAGCGAACCAGCTGCTGGGCATGACGGCAACGCGCTTTCGCGATGGCGGCGCCAACACCGAGATCCGTTTTGCCATCGGCCAGTGTTCGCTCGGCGCCATCCTGGTCGCGCAAAGCGCACGTGGCGTCTGCGCGATCCTCATCGGTGACGATGCCGATGCGCTGGCCCGCGACCTGCAAGATCGTTTTCCCAACGCGTCCCTGATCGGCGGTGACGCGGACTTTGAACGCCTCGTCGCGCGCGTGGTGGGTTTCGTTGAAGCGCCGAAGCTCGGCCTCGACCTGCCGCTGGATGTGCGCGGCACCGCCTTCCAGCAGCGCGTGTGGCAGGCGCTGCGCGCCATTCCTGCCGGAACGACGGCGACCTACAGCGAAGTCGCCGCGCGCATCGGCGCGCCCAAGGCCATCCGCGCCGTCGCCTCGGCCTGCGCGGCCAACGCCATCGCGGTGGCCATTCCCTGCCATCGCGTGGTGCGCACCGACGGCAGCCTCTCCGGCTACCGCTGGGGGGTGGAACGAAAGCGTGCCTTGCTGGACCTGGAAGCTGCCGAGTGAGCCTGGCCGGCACCTTGCCCCTGTTTGACGATGCGGCTGGAATATTGCCCGCTCGCGAAGCGTTTGCGCCCGGGGCACTGCTGTTGCGCGGCTTCGCGCTACCGGTGGCAGCACAACTGCTGCGCGACGTGTCGGCAGTCATCACCGCCGTGCCGCTGCGGCACATGATCACACCGGGCGGCTTTCGCATGTCGGTGGCCATCACCAATTGCGGCGCGCTGGGCTGGACCAGCGACCGACGCGGCTACCGTTACGCCCCGGTCGATCCGGAATCTGGCAAGCCGTGGCCGCCGATGCCCGCATCGTTTCTGGCACTGGCCGCAGCAGCCGCGGACGAAGCCGGTTACGCGAACTTCGTTGCCGACGCTTGTCTCGTCAACCGCTACGCCCCCGGCACGCGCGTCACCGCTCACCAGGACAAGAACGAACGCGACATCGCGCGGCCCATCGTGTCGGTGTCGCTGGGTCTGCCGGCGTTATTCCAGTTTGGCGGATTAAAACGTACCGACCGGATGCAGCGTCTGCCACTGGTGCATGGCGATGTCGCCGTGTGGGGTGGCGAATCGCGCATGGCGTATCACGCCGTACTGCCGATCAAGGACGGCATTCACCCGGCCACAGGGGCCGCGCGGGTGAACCTGACGATGCGTATGGCGGGGTAAGCGTTTTCTTGATCCGGCGGCTAAATGTGTTGATAGGGGAGTTGACCTTCCCCGGCGCAGGCCGGGGTCTAATTTCGTTTACGACTGCAGGCAACTTGGACCCCGGCCTGCGCCGGGGAAGGACCGGGTCTGAGCGCTTTTCAACATGTTTGGTTGTCGGATCAATCGCAGAATATTGAACCGAACTCGAGCATTGGCGCGCCTTCCCGGGCAAAAATGTACGGAAAGGCGCGCCAATGTTGGCCTTTTGCTTTCACTCGCTATGGAAACGCCGCCCCCGCCGCTGCCCGGGCTTTGACCACGGCAATGTCGGCCGCATTGATCGCGCCACCGAGGTTGACGTCGTAACGCGCCGCTGCCGGCGTGGCAATGCTGCCGGCGCGCGCTTTGATCGCGCTTACGTCAGTGGCATTGACCGCATAGGAGTTGTTGACGTCACCGAGCAGGAAGCCGATCGTCACCGATGCGTCCGATGCAGCGCCGTTGATGGTCGGCAGCGACACCTTTACCCGCGTGCCGTCGGTAACGCCGGTGAGCGTGACCTCGACGGCATTGCCGGCGGCCAGCGCAGTGACGGCTCCCGCCGGATTCAGCGCCGCGTTCAGCGCGGTCACGCCGCTCACGGATTGCACCGGCCCGTCGAACACAAACCGCAGCCTGTGGCCGGTACCGATCGCACGAGGTTCGACGGTGATGGCCCCTGCAATCGGCACACCCAGCGCAACATCGATGTCGCCATCGAAGCCTGGAACGCCGTGCGTCTTGCGCGATTGCACCGACAGCAAGTTGGGTACGCCGCTGCTGACCACAAAACTCTGCGTCACCGGAGCCGCTGCGGCGAACGCGCTGTTGCCGGCCTGGTTGGCGGTGATGCTGCACGTGCCCGCGACGCCGGTCAGTGAAACCGTCGTGCCGTTGGTGCCGGCGGTGAGGCAGATGGCTGTCGTGGTCGACGCGAATACCACCGGATTGCCCGACCCGCCACCGCTGGCCGACAACGCAAAAGATGGGTCGGTCACCAGTCGGTTGGCAATACTGCCGAAACCGATGTACTGCGGCGCCACTGTCGGCAGCAAGGCCGGGAACACCTTCGCGGCCTTGGCCAGTGTTGTCATGCCGGTGGGTACGCTCGCCAGCTGAAACCCGTCATTGGCGCCCCAACACACCACGCCGCCATTGATTACCGCGCAGGAAAAGACATCGCCGGCAGTGATGGCGGTCGCGTTGCTGCCGGTGGGGATCGCCTGGACCGGGATGGCGCGATCGATTTTCGTGCCGTCGCCCAATTGTCCGTGAACGTTGCTGCCGAAGCATTGCACCCCGCCGTTGGCCAGCATGCAGACGTGACTGTCGCCAGCCGCGACAGCCGTCACGTTGCTGCCGTCGGGAATGACCACCGTCGGTACCGACAGGTTCGCGGTGTAGAGGTTGCCCCAGCAGCGCACGCCGCCATTGGCCATTACGCAGGTCGAGGCCGCGCCGGCGGCGATGCGCGTCACGCCGCTGCCCGCGGGCATGGTCTGCTGCGGCAGGTTGAACTTGATTCCGGAGATACCCAACTGGCGGGAAAAGTTGTCGCCCCAGCACTGCACGCCGCCGCTGACGACGGCACAGGTATGCGCACTACCCGCCGCGACATCGGTGACGGTTCCTGTTATGGCGAGCGGTACGCTCGGGGTATAGATGTACGAGTTGTGCCCCAGTCCGAGCTGGCCGGAATCGTTGCGTCCCCAGCAGCGCACGCCGGTCCCCACCAACGCGCAGGTGTGCCCGCCCCCCGGCGCCACCACGCCCACACCCGAGGTGAGGTCGTACACCTGGATGGGCGCGCGCTGGTCGTTCGAATTGCCGAGCCCGACCTGGCCCCAGTCGTTGAGGCCCCAGCACTTGGCAGCGCCGCCGACGATGATGCAATTGTGGCTGGCACGGGTCGCCAGCGCGGCCGCGCCGCCGTTTTCGGCGACGGCCGTCACCGGCAGCGCACTGGACACCAGCGTGCCGTTGCCAAGTTGCCCGTGGTTATTCAAGCCCCAGCATTTCACGCCGCCGTTGAGCGTGGCGCAGGCGTGGCCGCCACCGGCCGCCACACTCGTGGCGCCCGAGCCGGTCGGTATGGCTGCAACCGGCACCGTGCTCTCGGCCGCCGCCAGTACCACACCGAGCTGGCCCTCGCCGTTGTAGCCCCAGCATTGCACGCGTCCGCTGACGACAGCGCAGGTATGGCCGCCGCTGGTCGAGAGGGCTGTCACACCGCTGCCCGCCACGAAGGCATCGTAGGGTGACAGCGAATCACCTGCGGCCGCATCGCCGGTCGCGCCGAAATAATTCGCGCCCCAGCACTTCGCCCCACCGCCGACCAGCGCGCAGCTGACGTAGCCACCCGCCGATAACGCGGTAACGCCGCTGCCGGCGGCGATGGCCTGCACCGGCGTCGTGCTTTCCGATCCGCTCGCGCCGCCGTCGCCGAGCTGCCCGTAGTAATTGTCCCCCTTGCAAACCACTCCGCCGGACACCAGCGCACAGATGTGCGAGTAGCCGATCGCGACCGCAGTCGCCCCCGAAATGCCGGCGATGGTTTCGATGCCGGTGTAGCCGTTCCCCCAGCAACGCACGTTGCCCGCCACCACGGCGCAGGCCTCGCCATCGCTCACCGCGATCGAGGTTGCGTTGCTACCGGCCGGCAGCGTTTGTACCGGGACCAGTGAGTCGACTCCCGTGCCGTTGCCGAGTTCGTTGTTGTAATTGGATCCCCAGCAGCGGACGCCGCCATTAACCAGCGCACACGCATGGAACAAGCCCGCGGCCACGGCCGTGACACTGCTGCCAGCAGCAATGGTCTGCACCGGCACGCTGCTGTTGTCGGTGAGCCCGTTGCCGAGTTGGCCGCTGCCGTTGTATCCCCAGCATCGCAGTCCGCCGCTGACCACCGCGCAGGCATAGGCGCCGCCAACCGATATCGCCGTCGCGCCGCTGCCGGCCGCGATCGCCGCAACCGGCGCGGCGCTGGTGAGAAAAGTGCCGTTACCCAGTTCGCCGCTGGTGCCACGCCCCCAGCACTGCACGCCGCCCGAAAGCAATGCACAGGTGCTACCGCCCGCCGATACGGCCGTGACATTGTTCGCGTATACCGATTCATCGATCACCAGCAACGACAGCGATGTGGAGAGCAGGCCGCCGCCGTTGGAAGCGGTGACGCTGACGTTGAAGCTGCCGGCCTGGGATGGCGTGCCCGAGATCGTCACGGTGCCGCTGCCGTTGTGCGATGCCACCAGCCCGCTGGGCAGGCCCGATAGGTCGACGCTGACCGGCGCCGGCGAACCGCCGACGACGAGGCTTGCAGCGTAGGCCGTGCCGATGGTGCCGCCGGGCAGCTTGGAGGTCACCAGCACCGGCGCGGCGCCGGACAGGAACACCGACTGATCGGCGAAGGCAGACAGAAAGTTGCTGTCGCCGGCCTGCGTGGCACGCACGCTGCAGTTGCCAGGCGCGATCATGGTCACGGTCGCACCGCTAACGCCACAGGTGGCCGGCGTAGTCGAGCTGTACGTAATCGCCAGGCCGGAACTCGCCGTCGCCAGCGGATTGAGCGCAAACGTGGCGCCGGCGCTGAAGGCGCGCGGCGACACCTGCGGGCCAAAGGTCACAACCTGAGCACTCTTGGCAATGGTGAGGTCAAGCGCGCGGATCGCGCTGGTGCCGAAGCTGTTGGTGGCCGTCAGGCCGACATTGAATGTGCCCGCCTGTGTAGGCGTTCCCGAAATCACACCGCTGTTCATGTCAACACTGAGCCCGCCAGGCAGGCCGCTTGCGCCGTACGCGCTTGGCGAATTGGTCCCGGTGATGGTGTAGCTGAATGCCGCGCCGACGGTGCCATTGGCAATGCTGGTGCTGGTTACCACCGGTACCGGGGCCGCATCGATCAGCAATGTGACCGTGCGGACATTGGAGGTGCCGGCAGCAGTGGCCGGCGGCGACAGCCGGTAGGCGCGATAGCTGAAACTGTCGGCGCCGGACTGGCCGCTGACCGGCACATACGTCGCCGTGATGCCGCTGAAAGTGACCGTTCCCTTTGTCGGGCCGGTAACCAGTTCCAGCCCCTGGTATCCACCATAGGGCGTGTTGAGCTTGAATTGGCCGAGGCTGATATCGACGCCGGGAGAATTGAATGGCACGGGAAAATTGACCGGCGCCGGATCCACCACGGAGTTGGCAATGTAGGCCGCAAAGTCATTGGCTTGCGTGGCATTTAGCACCGTGCCGCCCATGCCCTTGCTATTGGCATAGAGAATCTGCCCACCGGCATTGGCAGCATTGCGCACGTGCGCATAGTTGGTGGTGATGCTCGCGCCGTGGCAGGTCTTGCAGTTATAGCTGCCGGTGTTGTCGTACATTGCCTGGCCGTTGGCAGCGCTGCCCGAGGTCGTTTGCGCCTGGGCGCCAGCGGCGGCCAGGCATGCGGCCAGTGCCAGCCACGTTCCTGCCCGTCGCAGGCACGACCTCATCCCGCATTGCAACGTAAACAGCATGCGTGCGCTCCTCCCTGCCAATTGCATCACCCAAGGGCACCGTCCCCTAGTCCGGCGGTGCATCGTCTGCGCGATTTTGAATTGAGGTTAGTAGATGCCGCTGTTAACGCCTACGCCGATTCGGGTAACGCGCTAACCAACGGGTGATTTGCCCGGCAAGGCGCGCGCCTGTTCCAGCAGCTTTTCCCAATCCTCCACGCGGATGCGTGCCACCGGTTCGGAACTACCCTTGCCGTCCGGTCGAAAGACGATGATCTCGGCTGTTTCCAGATGCAGCCACTCGCTCCTGTTGCGCGAGCCGTGTAGATGCGAAACGAGAATGGTGTTGCTATCTGCCGGCGGCATTTCGGCCAGCCGGCGGGTGCGCGCGGCGCCATGGTCGAAACCTGGTGATGAGCCACCCGGATTGAGATCGACGGTAATTTCGACATTGCCAAAATCGAGCAATTTCGCGGTATCGATGTTGCGGCATGGCTCAGAGCTGAGCAGGCGTCCAACGGGAATCCTGAGTGCGCGAATCGCATCCCCGACTGCCCTGGCATCGGCTTCGCCCTTGGGCTGCAGGTTGCTGCCCTTGCATGCGCCTTCAGTAGGCGCGATTTGCAGCGCGTGACGCATGTACAGGACAAAGCCGCCCTTTCGCAGCGCGTCCACCAATGCCATTCCCCTGAGTTCTTTTGCCGCATCGACCAACGGCAAGGCCTGTGGCTGGCCGAGCGTCGCTGGCAATGCGGGTGAAGGATTGACCGGGTCTTGCCCCGGCGCGGCGCCCGCGACAGGAATCATCAGTGCGCACGCCACGCAGGCAATCAGGCTGCGGCAAAAGTCATTGGCGGGCATCAGAAATTATCCCGTACACGCAGGTAACTGGCGAACCGCGGCAGGCCGGTATTGGTCAGGCCGCGATAGGTGTAAGTAATCGTCGCCCCGACAGGCGGCGGATGCTTGCGCACCTCGTCACTGAAGCCGGTGCCGATGACGAAGGTTTTTCCTTCCGGCGTTTTCACGCGAAGCGCGCCCAGCATGCCGGCGTACTTGCCTTTGCCCGGCACGTGGCCGATGACTTTGGCCTCGGTGTCATCCAGCGGTTTGAGTTTCAGCAGTACGTCGCTGCGACCGGTTACATAGGGCGCGTCGGCCAGATGCAGCATCAGCCCTTCCCCGCCGGCCTTCACCACCTCATCGAGCCGGCGCTTGAGTTCATGGCGATCCTTCACGCGGAACTGCTCGATGGCAACCAGCTGCGGCCAGTTCGCTTCCTCGGCCACACGGCGAATGCCTGCCGCGCGAAATTCAAACGTCCCGTCCGCACCGGGCAATTCAAAGATCAGGTACTTGATCTGCCGCCACTCGTCATCCACCGGCTCAGTCTTGCGAACGTAACCGGACAGCGTTTCAAACTTGCCGCGCGCCAGCCACAACTCGCCGTCGAGCGGCACCGGCGGCAGTTTCTGGATGAACCACGCCGGCGCATTCACCACATTGCCACTACGAAAACGCAACATCTTCCCATCCCAGATCGCACGAACTCCGTCGAATTTTTCGCTCACGAGGTACTTGGTTGGATCGACCTTTCCGTCGAAGACCTTGGCGAGGAGGATGGAGGGGAAACTGTCGCGCGGCGCGGCGGCCAGCGCTGCAGAAGGCAGCAGAAAAATCAGCGCGAAGGCTTGAAGCAGTAGTGCTCTCATGCGCGCAATTTAACATCACATTCGTCGCCGCTGCAGCGTCAGCGGTAGCAGGTGAAAGGCAAAGCCCCAGCACTAGCGCGCATCCCCAGCCATTTTCGCCCTGCGAGCCGCGCCAATGCTGGGGTTTAGCCCTTTTATGCGGGCTGCCGCCTACGGCAGCGTCTTCCCTGCCTGCGCCTTCACCGCCGTCACATCGCTCACCGTCACGGCGCCATTGGTGTTGATGTCCGCCTTGAACTTGGCCCCGTTGAACGGTAGCGCCGAGAGCGCCTTGATGTAGGCAATGTCGGTGGCGGTCACCGATCCCGAGCCATTCACATCGCCATAGAGGAAGCCGATCGAGGCCGATACCGTCAGGGCGTTGTTCACGCCGGTGGCAGTGATGGTGACGCGCTTGCCGTCCGGCACACCGGTGAGCGTGATGATGAGATCGTTGCCGGCAAAGCTCGGAGCGGCACTGCCCACCGGTTGCAGGTTGGCATCAAGCACCGTGAGGCCGGTGAGGCTGGTGGGCGGGTTGTTGAAGGTGAAGGCGATCTGGTGGCCGCTGCCGATGAGGCGCGGCTCGATGGCGATGGCGCCATTGAGCGGTGTGGCCGGGTTGATCGGGATCGGATACACGATGGCGCCGTGCAGCTTGCGCGATTCGACGGTGCCGGTGAAGGCGATGGCCACAGGGGTGACGTTGACGGCGCCCGACGGAACACTGGAGCCGGCCAGGTTGCTGGCCTGCACCGAGCACGTGTACGGCGTGCCGTTGGTCAACCCGCTGACAATGATCGGCGAGGACGGGCCGCTGGCCGCGACGCCGTTGCAGTTGACCGTGTAACTGGTGATGGGCAGGCCGCCGGTATTGGTCGGCGCCGAGAAGCTGATCGTGGCCTGCGTATTGCCCGCAGTGGCCGTACCGATGGTCGGGGCGGCCGGTGCGACACCGGTAATGGTCACGTTTTGTGTGACTTGCGGCGCGGCGGCGTAGCTGGCATTGCCTGCCTGATTGGCGGCGATGGTGCAGATGCCGGCCGCCACCATCGTCACGGTCGATCCTGAAACGGTACAAACGCTGGTTGTGGTACTGCTGTAGGTCACCGCATTACCGGAAGCACCGCCGGTCGCCGTTGGATTGACCGGGAACGTGCCACCCTGCGCGAACAGCCTCGACAGCGTGGTCTGAGCAGGGAAGCTGATCGACTGCGCGGCCAGGTTGATGGTGATCGACAGCGTGGCGTTGCCGGTCCCACCGGCACCGGTGGCGCTGATGGTGACCATGGTCGTGCCGCCGGCGTTGGGCGTTCCGGTGATCGCGCCCGACGTGGTGTTGATACTTGCCCAAGCCGGCAGGCCGGTAGCGCCGTAACCCGTCGGCGCGTTGCTGGCGGCGATCTGGTAGGCAAACGCCTGGTTGATGGTACCCGACACCGCCAGCGAGCTGGTGATGACCGGCGCCGCGGGCGTGACCGTCACCGAGACCGTACGCACATCCGTCTGCACGCCGGCACCGATGGCGCGATACGTGAACGTATCGTTGCCAACGAAGCCGTTGTTCGGCGTGTAGTTGATGATGGTGCCACCGGGGAATGACAGCGTGCCATTCGCCGGGGCACTGGCCTGTTGCAACGAGGTCAGCGCGACCGAAGGCGTGTTCAGAAATACCTGCGACGAGACGTTGATGCCGACAAGCGTGTTGGCGGGCGTCGTGGCGCTAACCGGAGGAATGAAGTCGCGAATGTATTGTGCGACGTCGATTTTCTGCTGCGCAGTCAGGGTATTGACGATGAGTACCATCGCGCCCATCGCGCCGGTGGGATGCGCAACCGAGTAGTCCAGCACGGTGGCATCGGCGCCGCCAGCGTTGAGGCGGGTCGTCACAGGCGGATTGCCGTGACAGCCACCCGAGCCGCAGGTGCTCGCCCACACGGTCGCACCCGGCAGCGCGTTGGCTGTGGCCATCATGCTGTTTGAGTTGCCGCTGGTCAGCATCGCCGCATTGGTCGCCGTAACGGTACAGGTATAGGAGTTGCCATTGGTGAGCCCGGTCACGGCGATCGGCGATGTCGTCCCCGGGGCGGTGATGCCGCCACAGTTGGCCGTGTATCCCGTGATGGCGCTGCCGCCGTTGGACGCCGGTGCGGTAAATGCCAGCGTAATCTTCTGGTCACCACCCGTGGCGGTGTTCAGCGTCGGTGCGCCGGGCGCGGTGCCATTGATGGTGATCGACTGCGTGACCTGCGCCGCCGCCGCATAGTTGGCATTGCCCGGCTGGTTGGCAGCAATGGTGCACGTGCCTGCCGCGACCATGGTGACGGTGGTGCCCGAGATCGTGCATACGCTGGTCGTAAGCGAGGTGTGCGTGACGCCCAGCCCGGAACTGGCGGTGCCGGCTGGCGAGAGTCCAAATGTACCGCCGGCGACAAAGGCACGCGTTGCCGGCGACTGCGCGCCGAAGCTGATGGTCTGCGTGCCCTGCGTGACACTGAAGCTCTGCGATACGTCCGGCGCGACATTGAAGTTGGCACTGCCACCCTGCTGTGCGCGGATTGTGCAGGTGCCCACATTGACCAGCGTGACATTGCTGCCAATGACCGAACAGACACCGGTGGTATCCGATACAAAACTGGTCGTGAGTCCCGAGGTGGCCACCGCCGTCAGCGGAACAGCACCCGCGCCGAATGCCTGGCTGCCCGGATTACTGAAGCTGATCGTCTGGTTGGCCTTGTTGACAGTCAGCGTGAACGCCTGCATGCCGGTTCCGCCGGAATTGCTGACGCTGAAGTTGACCATGAACGAGCCCGCCTGGGTCGGTGTGCCGGAGAGCACGCCGGTAGTTGGGCTGAGCGTTACCCCTGTGGGCAGCGTACCCGTCACGGCATAGGTAAACACGGTTGGATACCCGGTGGCAACAATGCTGAATGAGCCCGGTGCATTGACGGTAAAGCTCGCGCTGGTGGCGCTGACAATCGTCGGCGCTGTCGGCACCTGGTCAGGCGTGACGGTCGCAGCGCCGGACGCGGGGCCGGTTCCCTGGCCATTGGTCGCCGTGACCGAGCAGCTGTACAGCACCAGATTGGTCAGCGAGGAAACGATGATCGGGGAAACTGCGCCGGTGCCGGTGCGGGTCGGTTGGCCCGACGCGGTGCAGGTCGCGGTGTATCCCGTGATGGTGATACCCCCCGTGTTCGTCGGGGCGGTGAACGCCACGATCGCCTGGTTGTTGCCCGGCGAGGCGGTACCAATGCCAGGTGCACCGGGAAGTGTCGGTGTGATGGTGACGTCGCGCGTGACCTCCACGGCTGCCGCAAAGTTGACATCGCCGGCCTGGTTGGCGCCGATGGTGCAGGTGCCGGCGCTATTGATGGTCACCGTGGTGCCGCTCACGCCGCAAACGCCGGAAGTTTTCGAGACATAGGTTGGCGTGAGCCCCGAAGAGGCCGTCGCCAAGGGATTGATTGCGAATGTTCCGCCCGGTGCATACGCGCGGCTGGCCGGCGATTGTGCCGGGAAGGTGATGACCTGCCCCCCGGCGTTGAGCGTAATGGCGAGTGTGGCGTTGCCGGTGCCACCTGCATTGGTGGCGCTGATCATGGCCATGAAGCTGCCGCCGACCGTCGGTGTTCCGGTGATGGCACCGGTCATGGGATTGAAAGACAACCCGTTAGGCAATCCGGTTGCGCCAAAGCCGGTCGGGCCGTTGCTCGCGGTGATCTGGTAATTGAACGGCGCGCCATTGGTGCCTGTCGCGGTGAGTGCACTGGTGATCACCGGCGCCGGCGGCGGCTGCACCGTCACATTGATGGTGATTTCGCTACCCGTGAACGGCGTGCCGTTGTCGCGCGAACCCACGACGGTGAAGCTGTCGTTGCCGACATAGCCGGCACTCGGCGTGTAGGTGATCGACGAGCCGCTGATGGCGGAAAGCGTACCGTGAGCGGGCGCGCTCATCCCCGTCTTGATGCTTTCAAATATGACGCCACCGATGACGATGCGGTTCGACAAGTCGATCAGCTTCGGCGTCTGGAACGGTGTGACTTCGGCCGCGCTCGGCACCTGCGCGAGGATGTAGTTCGCAATCGCCGCGCGTTCCGCGACGGTGAGCGCCTGCACCAGTGAATTGACCATCATGAGGGGCTGGTTGGCACGCGCGTAATCGAGCGCGGTGATCGACGGCCCGGCGCCGTTCAAATGCGCACCGGCAGGCACCATTTCATGGCAGGCGGTACAGATGCCACTCCATAAGGCGACGCCCGTATTCACCAGTGGCACAAAGGAGAAAGCCGACGATGCCGTGCTGCCGGCTGCGTTGTTGGCCGACACCGTGCAGGTGTAGGTGGTGCCGTTGACCAGCCCTGCCAGGGTAATCGGCGCGCTTCCCGCGGAGGCGGTCACTGCGCCGCCGTTGCAAGAGACGGTGTATCCGGTGATCGGGCTGCCGCCATCACTGGACGGTGCGGCCCAATTGATGATGGCGCGCGCGTCGTAGGGAACCGCTGACGGCATGACCGGGGCGCCAGGCGTGGTGCGCGGGGTGACGCCCACGGCACCGGATGCGGCGACGCCCACGGCACCGGATGCGGCACCGGTACCTGCGGCGTTGGTAGCGGTGACACTGCACGAGTAGGCCGAGCCGTTGACCATCGACGCGACAACCAGAGGCGAGCTCATGCCGCTGGCCGTACGCGTGGGCTGGGTCATCGACGTACAGGTTGCCGTGTACGCCGTAATCAATGCCCCACCATTGAAGGCGGGTGCGGTAAAGGCAATGGACGCCTGCCCATTACCCGGGGTGGCCGCGCCGATGACCGGTGCATCAGGAACGGTCCGCGGCGTCACCAGCGTTGCAGCTGAAGCGGCTCCCGCGCCCGCCGAGTTGGTGGCCGTGACGGTACAGCTATACTGCACGCCGTTGGCGAGGCCAGTGGCGATGATCGGTGAACTGCCGGCGTTATCGATGCGGGTCGTTTGGAAGGATGCGACGCACGTAGATGTATACAGTGTAATGGCGCCGCCGCCATTGCTTGCCGGCGGTGAGAAGCTGATGGTGGCCTGCCCGTTACCCGGGTTCGAGCTAACGGACTGTGGCGCGCCCGGCGGTACGATCAGCGCGAAATTGGCTGTAACCGTTGTGTTGCCAGCCAGGTTTACGATACACGCGCCATTTCCGGAACATCCTCCGCCCGACCAACTGGATAGATAACTTCCGGGATTCGGGAAAGCGCTTAAAGACACGCTACCGCTGAGTGCCGAACTGCACGTGCTGCCGCAGACGATGCCGGAGGGGTCGGAGAACACAGTACCTGTACCCGTGCTGCCCGTCTTGTTGACGGTCAATGTGTACTGCGGGAAAACGAGGTCGTCGATCCATACCGCGTCGGAGCCGACGCTAAAGATCGAGTCCTTTTCATAGCTGAGCACAATGGTGTGTGATCCCGCAGTAATTGGAATGCTTACCTCGGTGTATGGGAGCGCGCCCGAAAAACCCGTGCCACCAAGCGCGCAGGCGCTACCGTTCGACGGGCTCTGTTTGATGGTATCAATGTAGACGAACAGGCAGTCCCAGTAGTTTTCGCTGGAAGTGCTCACCTTGAAGTCCAGTGTGCCGGCAGCGAATGTGGCAGTGAACTGGACCTTGGCAGTCTGGCTGTCGGTGATGGTATTCGAGCGCAGGCTGCATGCGCCACCCGACGAATTGCTGCCCGAATCCAGGATCCAACTTGCATTGGCGCCCGCTGTCATGGTCCAGCCGGACGGGAATGCGCAACCTGAAGGAAACAACTCGCCCGCTGCCGTCGACACCTGGAATGACTGCACCACGGGCGCCGCCGCGCTGAAATTGGTATTGCCCGCCTGGTTGGCAGTCAACGTGCAAATACCGGGGCCCACAATCTGGATCGTCGTGCCATTCACGCCGCCGGCAATGCACACACTCGTCGTCGATGACGTGAGAACCACGGGAATTCCCGAACTGGCGTTACCCGAGACTGGCGGACCAAACAACGACGCTGTGGTCAGCTTGTTGTTGATTGGCGGGAACGTGATTGTCTGTGGCTGCGGACTGATGGTGACGGTGACGGGCGCGGTGACGCTACCGGCGCCACTCGTGGCAGTGACCATCATCGTGAAAGTTCCAACCGTCGTTGGAACACCTGAAACAACGCCGTTGGTCGAGACCGTCAGGCCGGGCGGCACCCCAGTGGCAGCGAAGCCCCAGGGCGAATTGCTGGCCGTGATCGAATACATGAAGCCCAACCCGTAGAAGCCGGTCACCGAGGAGGGGCTGGTAATGGCGGGAGGTGCCAGCGGCAGCGTCACGCCATCGATCCAGACGGCGTCGGAGATGCCACGACAGCAAAAGGTGTCCTTGTCGTAGGACCATACCAATGTATGACTACCTGCAGTAATTGGCACCGAGACAGTGGCATAGGGCAATTCTCCGGATGCACCGATCATGACCCCCGGTACGTATGAACCAAGGCTCGCGCAAGTCCCGCCAACTCCTTGTTCAACACCGTCGACGAGGAACCGGAGGCAGTCAAAGTCCAGCTCGCTCGAGACGCGCCGCCGGAAGGTGACGTTGCCTGCCACGAATGTGCCGGTGAACTGGATGCGGGCCGACAAGTTGCTGCCCGAATCGGGCAGCGGATTCGACTTGAGGCTGCACGACTCGCTGTCGACCTGATCCGTCGCCACATCCCAACCCGTCATCGCCCCGGGTGATGTAACCCACCCCAGCGGAATCTGGCAATTCGGCGGGAAAATTTCGCCTGATGCTACCACCGTGATATTCAGGGTCGCCTGCGGCGCGGCCAGATAGTTCGCATTGCCCGCCTGATTCGCCGTAACAACACAGGTACCCACTGCGCCGCTCAGCGTGATGGTTGCGCCGCCGTTGGTGCACACACCCGAGGTTGCGTACACGATCGGATTGCCCGAGCCGCCACCCGAAGCGGAAACACTGAAGGGCGGCGCGGTCGCCAGCTTGGGCGACACCGGCGTGAAGGTAATGGTCTGCGTCGCCTGGTTTACTGTTAGCGAAAACGTATCGGACAAGGCTGAGGACGTAGAGGTGGACGGCTTTGTTGCGGTAATGGTGCACGAACCAACGCCCACCGCACTCAGCGATGTACCGGAGACACTGCAGACGCTCGGATTTGAACTCGAGAAGGTGACGCCCCCCGTCGTTTCGCCGCCACTGGTGCTCAAGGTTCCGGACTGGCCGTAGACCCATGCACTGGGCGTCGCAACGCCGTCGAGAAGCGCGGTGAAAGGTGCGGCAGTGGTGACACCAAAATTCGGCGCATGGGCCCAGTTCCCGGAGTACCAAACCCGGCTGGTTGCGTAGAGCGTGTGCCCGGAACTCGTGGCAGCCGCAACTGGCATGGTCCACGAAAAAGAAAAGACGGTATCCCCGGAAGCGTTGGTCAAGTTGGGTGTGAAATGGTAAAGCTCTGTCGCACCACTGCTGGCCAGGTTGCCGGACGGGCTGAGCGTGCCGTCACTCGACGCGATATCCACGCCGGCCTTCAGACTTGCGGTATTGGCGCTGTAGTTGCTTGTGACGGTATAAGAACCTGTTTGCCCTGCCGAGAGCGTGGTTGGGCCATTGATGGTAACCGAGACCGTTCCACTGGCGGTGCCGCTGTGACAGCTCAGGGTGCAGCCTAAGCCTCCGTCGCGATTTGTGCGGCCAGTAATGCCCGAGGAAGAGGCGTCGGCTAACGGAACATCTAGAACGGCCGCCAGAAGCACCACGGCCAGAAGCAGTGCGCGCCAGCGCGAACCCATTACGTAGACTTCGGAAAAGCTTTTCATGTAAGTGGTCCCATTATTTTTCAAGCGCGATCAGGTCGTACCAGTCATCCGCACGGATGCGCGCGATCGCAGCGCTGCCACCCTTGCCGTCTGGACGGAAGATAACAATTTCGCCAAAGTCGAGGTGAATCCATTCGGCTTGCGCTTTGCCGCTTTGCATGTGGCTCACCAGGAGCGCGTTGGTGGCCGGCGCCGATGCTTGCGCAAGCCACTTGGCACGCGCCGCACCAAGGTCAATATCCGGTGAAGCGGGCATGTTCGAGAGGTCATTTGAAAGCACAGGCTCGCCGAGCCCGAGCAGCTTTGCCGTATCAGCCACACGGCATACGGGGGAGGACATGACGCGTCCAATGGGAATGGCCAGCGCGCGGATCGACTCGCCAACGAAGCGTGCGTCACGTTCACCGGCCGGCGATAGATTTGAGGTGGTGCACTGCGGCGTCACGATCCCGGTTTGGGTATGACGCATGAAAAGCATCAAGCCTCCCTTTCGCAACGCCGACAGCAGCGCAGCGCCCTTGAGGGATTTCGTGTCATCGATCGGTGGATACGCGTACGGACGAGTCATGCCTTCGCTTGCGGCAGAAACCCGGCCAGGCGGCCGCGCGGAATCGGCGTTGACTGTCGACGAAGCGAATGCAGGACAGGCGCACCAAATGCCGGCCGCGACGATCACTGCAAGCTGGCCGGCGACGCTCGAGGACACAGCGCGCGACGCGACATCGGTCGAATCTTGCCGTGTGCGGCATAACATTGCAGCGCCAGCGGTGCGCCGTGACGCCCGACCTGTTTTCATTCGTAGCCTCCAACCGGTACGCCGCGCATGCGACGCCCCATCCGGGATGGCAACTCTTGCGGCCACCTTCCCCCACATCAAGACTGGAAACGTATCACAGGTGGCAGAATCACGCATTCTCCTGCGCCAATTGCAAACCTGCCCTTTTTCCTAACTTTGCATGCCTGCCCGTCGAATACTGGGCCAACGTTGAATTGGTGGGTACCTCGATCAGGGTATGCCAGCGCTCAATCAAGCAACACAAGCATTGGCGGGGCTTCCAAGGCAAAAACCTGAATTGCACTTCGACAGCGGACATTGGCAGGCGAACGGGGGGAGGCGAGACTCGGCGTTCCGGTACCCTTTTGTTTCTCACAACGAAAGGAATACCACTATGGGAGCCCCG
>JBGATH010000045.1:0-27743 GCA_044229235.1 Usitatibacteraceae bacterium | reverse complement strand
CGCAACCGACCGCTTCGACTACACGGCAATCGGCGACAACGTCAACCTGGCCGCGCGCCTGGAAGGCGTCAACAAGCTGTATGGCACCGAAATCCTGCTCAGCGGCACCACCGCCAGTTTGCTCGGCGGCCAGTTGCCGCTGCGCCTGGTTGATCGCGTCATCGTCAAGGGCAAATCGGAAGCGGTGGAGATTTACACCATCAGCGAGAACGCGGAAATCAACGCGCTGAGCGAACGCGCCTGCGCGGCCTACCGGGCACAGCGCTGGGACGAAAGCGATGCGCTGTGGCGCGAACTGTTGCGGATCGACCCGCAGGACACGGTGGCGCAGATTTACCTGGAACGCCTGGCCGAACTGCGTCTGGACCCGCCGCCGGCGGATTGGGGCGGCGAGATCGCCCTGGAGAAACTCTAGCACCGGCGGGCCTCGCAGGCCGAAAATGCCTGGGACGCCGCGCCAATGCTGGAGTTTGGCCGTAGGAAACTCTATTGATGCGCTTGCTAGACATGTTGAAATAGGCTTAAACAAGTTCCCTCCCCGGCGAAGGCCGGGGCCCAAGTTACGCACAGTAGAAAAGCACAATTAGGCCAATCCACTGCACTGGATTGGCGTTCGTCGGGCGCGGAGCATGCTCCGCGAATTCCCCGCCTCACCCCGCGGCCTTCGCCGGGGAGGGAAGTGTTTCGCAGCAACACAATTAATCGCCGCGTCACTAGAAGTTCCCCGGAGCCGCTCACATCTTCATCTGCGCCCGTCCGAACGCGAGCACCGGCGAGGCAGGGTCGAACAATTCCATCGCCTCCATCACCACCGGAACGCCGTCGCCGCCATTGACCATATAGACCATGCCGTCGCCGCTGGCGGCATCGAAATACACCAGCGCAAATTCGCCCCAGTCCATGCCGCTGTTGGAAACGATGGTCTGCGCGCCGAAGCGATACAGCACCCAGCCAAGACCAAAATCCGAGGCAGCCGGGCAGCCCGGCGTGGCGGGCACCTTGCACGCGGCGGGGGCGGGCATTTCGAGCTGGGTCTTCATGCGCTCGCTTGCCAGCAGGCTGCTGATGCCGCGCCCCTGTGCCACGCCGATCTTCAGCCTGGCGTAATCCTCGACGGTGACGAACAGGTTGTCGGCGGCGTTGGGTTGACCTTCCGGCTGCAGGTCGGCCGGCCGGTATTCTCCGTCCTTGTTCATCGGCATTGCGAGGCGTGAATTGAAGCGGCTGCGGGCGCTGAAGGTGGTTCCGGTCATGCCCAGTGGGCCGAACACATATTCCGCAGCCAGTGTTTCGAACGGCTGCCCGGTTTTCTGTTCGATGAAGCGCCGCAGATACTCGTAGCCCTCGCCGGAGTAGGTGAATCCGTTTCCCGGATCGCCGGCAAACGCCAGCTTGCGATCCTTGCTGTTGCCGCGCCAATTGGCAAAACCGGTCTGGTGGGTGAGGGCAAGCCGCGGCGTCAGCTTCGCGTGGCGCGGATCGGCGGCGACGTCCGGATCGACCCAGTGCGCCGACATGGGCTCATCCAGCGACATGCGGCCGGCGGATACCAGCCGCAGCGCCAGTTCGGCCGTGACCGGCTTGGCCAGCGACGCGACATTGAACATCGTTTGCGCGTCCGCGCGTATTCCCGGCGCGGCCTCGCCGGTGACCCCGGTCCAGGCAACGCGCCCCTGGCGAATCACGCCGATGCCGATCGCCGCAGCGCGATGCGCCTTGAGGCTCTGCCCGAGTCGCGCCAGCGCATCCGCGGGCGGCGTGTAGGCGGGCGGCGTCGCTTGGCCGGCAGGCGATGGCGACATGGCGCAGCCACAAAGCAGCAGTGCGACAAGGGCGAGGTAGGTGGTCGAGGATGTGCGCACGGGCAATGCTCCGGTCAATGGGTTGCGGGGAAGACGCAAGAGTGCCCGTTGCCGGCGCGGCTGTCGTCGCTGTGCCGACGAAACGCGCATTGGCCGGCGTGAAACGGCCACTGCGGTGACTCACTCCAGGAAAAACTTGCAGTCCGCTTTGAGCTGACCAAGGAAAATCGGCGCCCGGGTGGAATCCCCAGCGTCAATTCCGGGTGAGGGGGACGTCGGTGTGTTCGGCCAGCCGGTAGCCGTTGCGGCCGGATTGCTTGACCTGGTACATGGCGGCATCGGCCAGGCGGACCAGCTGCGCGGGATGTAGCGAATTGTCCGGATATAGCGCGATGCCGATGCTGGCGCCAACCCGCAGCAGGTTACCCTCGACATTGATGGGCGCGCTGATGCTGGCGAGCAGCTTGTGGGCGAGGCGCCGCGTGTCGTCGACATGGCGAATGCCGCGGACGATGAACACGAATTCGTCGCCACCGGTACGCGCGACCGTGTCCGAATCGCGCACCATGGACTTGAGCCGTCCCGCTACGGTCTTGAGCAGCGCATCGCCCGCCGCGTGCCCATACTCGTCGTTGACCTCCTTGAAGCCGTCGAGGTCCAGCAGCAGAACGGCCACCTGCTCACTATTGCGCGCCGCGGTTGAAAGCGCCCGTTCCAGCCGGTCCTCGAGCAGGCGGCGATTGGGCAGGCCCGTCAGCGGGTCCTCAAGGGCAAGGCGGCGGATCTCTTCTTCCTGGCGGCGCTTCTCGGTGATGTCGGTAATCGAGCCGACGAAGCGTGTTGCCTTGCCGCGCGCATCCCATTGCGCCTGCCCCTGTCCGCGCACCCAGATCCACAGGCCGCTGGCATGCGCCATGCGAAACGCCTCGTCGATGGCAACCCGGTGGGCGACGTGCTTGTAGAAAACCGATTTGACGCGCTTGCGGTCGTCGGGATGCACCAGGTCCATGATCGGCGTGATGCGCGATGCCGGTGTGTCGGGCGGCAAACCAAGGATTTCGTAGAAGCGCTCGGAGAAACTGATCTCCTGCGTAACCAGGTTCGAGTCCCAGATGCCGCTCTGCGCCGCGCGAATCACCAGCGCCATTTGTTCGCGGCCTTCGCGAAGCGCAGCCTCAGCGAGGATCTGGTCGGTGACGTCGACGAGCACGAATACCGCCGGGCCATGCACCGGGTTGGCGGCATCGATGGCGCCGCCGCGCACCCGGCACCAGAAACGGCTGCCGTCGTTACGCACGAATTGCTCGCTGTATTCATACGATTCGCCACGCGAAAACGCCGCGTAGATTTCCTGGCCCCGCGCTGCCCAGCGCGCAGACGAAACGAACCAGTGTTCCGCCGTCCGGCCGACCACTTCCTCCAGCGCCGCGCCGAGCATGTCGGCCATGTGTTCGTTGCATTCCTCGACGATGCGGTCGCGCGTCAGGATGATGCCCGCCGGTGCATTGCCGAAGATCGCCAGCTGCCTCAGCAGCGCCTCGCGCAGCGCATACTCGCGCTCCTTCAACAGTGTGATGTCATTGAGGATGACCACGATGCCCTGCTCGGGCTGGCCGGGAATCATGCTTTGCATGGTCGCATCGCAGGTAATGGTGCCGCCTGACTTGGTGCGAAACGCGTACTCCTCGTGCATCACCTCGCCACGCCGCAACAGTGCGTAGCCCTCGTTGCCGACGCGTTGCCACATGGCATCATCGACGTAGTACACGCGGGTGGGCTGGCCACTCAATTCGCCGTCCGCGTAGCCGAGCATGCGCGCGAACTGCGGGTTGCAATCGATGATGGTGCGGTCACGCACGAAGGCCACGCCGGCGGTCACGGATTCGAATATCAACCGCTGTTGCCGGTTGGTGTTCTCGATCTCGATTTGCGCATTGATCGACGCCAGCAGTGCGCTGCGAAATTCGCGGTAGGACGACACCAGGCCCGCGGTAAACATCAACGCCATCGCACCCATGGTGCTGTACAGCGTTCCGCCCAGGTAGAACAGCTCGCCAATCTGCGAGATGAGGATCGGCGCGTTGAAGCAGATGAAGGCGCGCAGGCTCGCGCCGAGAATGCCGGCGCTGCCGAGCGACATGCCGCCCAGCACGAATACGGTGAAGACTTCCGACGATGCGGATAGCGGCCCCAGCCAGGCCAGCGCCCCCCAGCACGACCCCATGAGCGCGGCACCCAGTGTCGCAGCGTTTTCCCACAGGATAGGTTCGGCATCCGCCGATTGCGTATTGCGGTGCCACATGTACAGCCCGAAACGCAGCCCACTCACCAGGGCGACGGCAACCAGCCAGGTGGCCAGCACCGCATGATTCACCTCATCGCGAATCACCCATCCGGCCAGCGCGCTCACCAGCAGGGTAATGGCGACCGACCGGGGTACCAGCTGGTAGAGCATGCGCACCCGCGCGGCATCGTGTTGACGCTTGCGCTCCTGCGTGTGGCTGTCGCTGGCAGTGGTCATGTGGGTCGGCGTGCGGGCCGGCAATCGGTGTGATTGCGTCTGTTCTACACCGCTCCCACAGTGGTGTGAAGGGAACTGCTGTTAAGGATTGTGAAACGGCGCCGGTGTTAATGCGCGCCGCGCGACTATCGCGGGCGGACTCGCAACATTTGCAATGCGGCTCTTGTCTTTGCTCTGGTCTGCAGCCGTGATTTACGGCCACTCGCGTCAGGACTGTACCTGCGGCCTGAATCACGGCAACATGCCTCGCATGACGAAACTTGCATGCCGTGCGGGGCAATGCGCCGACTGTTCGCCGCGCAATTGGCGAAAGCGTGGTGGCGTGTTCGCGCGCGCCGCGCTGGCGCTCGCTGTGGCAGCGCTGCAGATTACCCATGCCGTTGCGGATGGCTTGTCGCAGCCGAACCTGCCGAAGGTTTTGCGGGTGGCCCAGCACACGCTCAGTCCCGGCCCGATCGATCCGGCGCAGATCAATTCCGTTTACGGCGCCAATATCGTTGAAAACATCTTCGAGCCAATGCTGCAATACGACTATCTCGCGCGTCCGCTCAAGCTGGTGCCGCTGACGCTGCGCGCGATGCCGGAAGAGCGCGAGAACGGCCGCGTTTACATCTGCCGTTTGAAACCGGGAATATTCTTCGACGATGATGCGGCTTTCGGCGGCAACAAACGCGAGCTGGTTGCCGCCGATTACGCCTACAGCTTTCGCCGGCTGTTCAATCCGCGCTACTACTCGAGCCAATTCTTCATGGTGGACGGCAAGATTGCCGGCGCGAACGCGCTGCGCGAGGCCGCCGGCAAAGCGGGCAAGTTCGACTACGACACGCCCATTGCCGGGCTGCAGGTCCTGGATCGCTACACGCTGCGCATCACGCTCACCGAGCCCGACCTGAACTTCCTGCATGTGCTCGCGCAGCAGAATCTGGCGGCGGTGGCGCGCGAGGTGGTTGAGCGCTATGGCGACGACATTCACCGCCATCCGGTCGGCACCGGGCCATACCGGGTGGTGGAGTGGCGGCAAGGCCAGCGCATGGTGTTCGCACGCAATCCGCATTTCCACGAGGAGCGCTATGCCGCCGACGCCGGCGAGGGCGCCGACGCGTATGCGCGCGACGTGGCGCGGCAGCAGGTCGGCAAGCGCTTGCCGATGATCGATCGCGTCGAGCTGTCGTTCACCGTCGAAAGCCAGCCGCTGTGGCTGGCCTTTGTCAGCAATGACCTCGATGTGCTCAATAACATTCCGGTCGCCTATCGGCCCGGCGCGATTCCAAACAACCGGCTGGCCCCGGCGCTACAGCGACAGAACATCCGCCTGCAGCATTACGCCTATCCGGGTGTGTGGTTCACCAGCTTCAACATGAAAGACCCGGTGGTTGGTGGTTACACGCCCGAACGCATCGCGCTGCGGCGCGCGATCTCGCTGGCCTTCGATAACCGTGCTGCTATCGATATCGCCATGTACGGCGCCGGCACACCCGCCTACGGCATCGTGCCGCCGGGCATCGCCGGTCACGATCCGGGATTTCGTACCGATGTATTCAACCTTGACCTGCCGCGCGCGCGTGCGCTGCTCGATACCTTCGGCTACATCGATCGCAACGGCGACGGCTGGCGCGAGGATCCGCAGGGCAAACCGCTGGAACTGGAAGTGCTGACCCAGCCCGAGCCGCGCTTCATTCCATGGGACGAGCTGATGGTCAAGGCGCTCAATCATCTCGGCATCCGCAGCAGCATCAAGAAGGTCCACGCGGCGGAGAACATCCGTCTGCGGCAGGCGGCGAAATACCAGGTGAGCCTGGATGCCTGGAACATGGATTTCCCGGACGGCGAGGATTTTTACATTGTGCTCGCCGGTACGTCAGCCGGCTTCGCCAACAGCTCGCAATTTGCGCTGCCCGCGTTCGACGCCCTGTTCGAGGCCTCACGCAAACTGCGCGACGGCGCCGAACGCAACGCCCTTTACCGCGAGATGGACCGCCTCAGCTTCGCCTACATGCCGACCATGATGCACCTGCACCTGCAGCGCTCGGCCGTCTCGCACCCGTGGGTGATCGGCTATGTGCCGCACACGGTGCATGTGGAGCCATGGAAGTATCTGGATGTGGACATGGGGATGCGGGCGGGGGTGCGGTAGCGGATCGCTTGCGGAAGACGGCTGCATTGGGTTGACGGCGTCGAGGTGCAACTTCCATCTTTCCTCCTGCGGCCTCCTCCCTTTTCTAAAGGGAGGTTGGGAGGGATTTTTGGTGGTCCATCGAACGAAGGCCTCGAACGCTTGCAGTAACTTGATAACTCCGATGATCGCTTGCAAAGCATTGGCGCGCAGGAGGAACCAACGCAAATCCCTCCCCCTTGCAGGGCGCGCATTCCCCTGCATGGGAATGCCGTTCGACGGGCGCAAAGCGGGCTTTGCGAAACCCCCGTCTCACCCTCCCTTTAGAAAAGGGAGGAGTCCGAACTTTCAACAAAGTGAGGGGCTGGAAGTTACAAAAATGAGGGGACGATGGCGGCGAGAAGGAGAGGCGCCTGCATGGAGATGTGACGCACTGAATGTCAACGGTGGTTTGGCGACAAGTGGATGATTTGTGCACGCAGTTCGTACGAATCCAAAGAGATACCGGTTCCATTCCTTCAACCGCGCACCTAACTGCCACAAACCCACGCTACTTCGCCGCTTTCCCCCTCACCAGCACCCCCTCCGGCAACACCCCGCGATTATCCGCAGGCGGCTGTATCCCCAGCACCTCGCTCACGATCGAAGCCACATCGATGGCGCGCATGCGGGGCGCCAATTTGCCGCGCACGAACCGGGGGCCGCGGGCGATGAAGCTGGCGAGCATGTCGTCGCGCGTGGGCAGGAAACCGTGCTCGCCGTTGGCGGCGTGCTTGAGCGAAATCACGTCGCCACCCGCGCGGTCGGTGGTGGAGTAGCCGGGCAGCAGGTCGAAGTAGATATCCGCGCCGGCGGGGCCACCGAGGCCAAGGTCCGGATGCGTCTCCGGGCGGAAGAAGGCGGTGATCACGTTCTTGCCGGTCTGCGGATCGACGATGGCGGCCAGCACGGTTTCAATCTGGTCGATCACGGCCTTGCGTTCCTCGAGGGGCACGATGCCGCCGAGCCAGTCGGTAGTGTTGACCAGCACGCCGTACTTGTTGTGAATCGCCTTGCTGCGCGCCACATCGACCTGGCGCGCCGGGTTGAAGGTGAGCAAGCCGGCGCGCTCCAGCGCCCGATTGAAGTTCACGTCCTTGCCGACGCCGGCCATGCCGTGGTCGCCCACGAAAACGATGCTGCCACGCGGGCCGGCGATGCGATCAAACAGCGCCACGCGCGTCTCGATGGCCGCGTATCCCCATTTGCGCAGTTCCATGAATTTTGCGGCGGTGCCCGCATCCACGCCGGTCTGCTCGGGATGTGCCAGGCCGTACCAGCCGTGTTCCATTTCGTCCGGATAGGGCGAGTAATCGACCAGGAACGCCGGGCGGTATTTGTTCCACACCCACTGCGTATGCCGGTTGTATTGGCGCAGCACCAGTTCCATGCCTTCCAGGTAGCGCCGCTCGGCGGTGCCGTCACCACCGTCGAAGATCGGCTTGCCCAGATTGCCGGCCTGATAGGTAAATCCCGGGCCGTTGCCGATGAAGCCGCCGACCGCTTTCACCATTTCCTTGCCCACCGCATCGCCCTGCGGCGTGCCGTCGTAGTATTCCAGCGGATGCATCGATACCTGCATCAGCAGGAAATCGCTGCCGTCGGGAGCCAGCTCGAACAGCCTGAAGTAACCGGTGGCCAGGTGGCCGGCGTGATGCAGTTGCAACGGTTCACCGAAATGCCGCGCCAGCGCGCGCTGGTGTGGCGGCGTCGATTCGGTGGCGATGTAGGGAACACGAATGCGCTGCTTCGGCCCCGCACCCGGTTCGGCGGCGATGAACATGGCGGTGTAGCCGCGCGCCTCGCCATGTTCCGCTACCAGCGCGCCGTGCAGCGCGATGTTCTGCACCTTCCAGCGGAACGCCTTCACCGGCAACTCCGAGCGCGGCAGTGGCGGCTGCCAGATCGCTGCATCCTCGGGCTCGGTTCTGCCGGGGCGGATGATGCCGTACGGCTCCAGCGCGCCAGGCCCGTAGCCGGAGACGAGGATCGGCGGATTGGTTTTCAGTTCGCCGGTGGCGCGCGCCACGAACGGATAATTCTGCGTCGCCTCGTGCGCCACCGTGCGCACACCCTGGCGCGCCGCGCTCACCCAGATCGGCTCGGCGCGCGAATTGGTGGCAAAGAAACCGGAGTTGCGCTCGACGAAGGTATGTTCGCTGCGCGGCAGCACCGGATTCAAAGCGGTCACGATGCCGCTGACGTCGCCCCAGGCGCCGGTCCACACCGCCGCGTGCCCGGCCGGCGTCACACTCGGGAATGCCTGCACCATGCCGTCGGCAACCACGCCCTGAGCGGCTATGCGCAGCAGCGTTTTCAGCTCGCGCATGGCCGGGTCTTCGCGCCACGCGCGGTGCGACAGGCCGTCGAGGCTTACCAATACGACGGGAGCCGGCGCAGGCGCGGCCGCAGATGACGGCGCGGGCAAAACCAACAGCAATGCGACGAAAGGGGCAACGAGCAGCCCGCGGCCGGCGGCGGGCAGGGTAGTAAATTTCATGTGTACGCAGAATGCGCCGGCGAATGCACCGGCAGCGCTTGTCGCGCAATGTGATCGGATTGTGAACATTGTAACCGCTTGCCACCGTTCGCCCTATGACGCGGATCAGAAGCAGGGCCGGTCATGCCGGATCAAAGGTGCCAAGCACCAGCATTGGCGCGCCTCGCAGGCCAGAATGCCGCCAGGAGGCGCGCGGGTGCTTGAGTTTGATTTGTCGCGGCGCACGCACCGTAAATCCCCCATGCTTGCCCCCTGATGCATCGCGATGGCATGGCCCCCTTTTGCAAAGGGGGCGGCGCTTTCGCAAGCTTGGCGTTGAGGTAGACGGGCATGGACCATGTTCGTGATTCGCCTCATGGCTTGTGTTTACTTTGTCGCGGCGCAAGCACCGTAAATCCCCCATGCTTGCCCCTGATGCATCGCGATGGCATGGCCCCCTTTTGCAAAGGGGGCGGCGCTTTCGCAAGTTTGGCGTTGAGGTAGACGGGCAAGGACCATGTTCGTGATTCGCCTCATGACTTGTGTTTACTTTGTCGCGGCGCACGCACCGTGAATCCCCCATGCTTGCCCCTGATGCATCGCGATGGCATGGCCCCCTTTTGCAAAGGGGGCGGCGTAGTCGCAAGGTGGGCGTTGAACGGACTGGGCAAGTTCAATGTTTGTGATTCGCAGCATTGCTTATGTTCGACACTCCATCGCACACACCGCAAATCCCCCATGCCTGCCGGTTGATGCGTCGCGATGGCATTGCCCCCTTTTGAAAAGGGGGCGGCGTGATCGCAAGGTGGGCTTTGAGGGTGCTGGAAGTTTTGCCTTGACCTTCCCCGGCGCAGGCCGGGGTCCAATTTCGTTCTGCGACTCAATGCAGCTTAGAGCTTGGCCCTGCGCTGGGTAAGGAAAAAGTGTGGGACGCCATGCCCGCTCGCGAGCCACATCCGGCTAGCGCAGTCCTACCGACCTATAAAACGAATATGTTTGCGAGAGCTTGCTCTCCCCTCAGCCACATCCAGCTACACCCGGCCGCCAGCGGAACCGTAAACTTCCCCTACCTTCCACCGCTGACTGCCCTCTGTGCTTCCTGAATTCACCAGCCAAAAATTCCGCTTCTGGTCGTTCGTATCGATGGTGTTGCTGGTTTTTTTGCACGGCTACAACCTGGAGGTGCGCTATCTGCACATTGTCAGCATGCCGGCCGAGGCGCTGGACGCAACCACCTTCACCGAGTACTTTCTCGCCAACGGCATCCTGCGCTTTCGCATCCCGATGCTGTTCATCATTTCCGGCTACCTGTTTGCCATGCTCGATAGCACGCCGCACCGCGATCGCATCAAAAAGCGCGTGCGCACACTGCTGCTGCCCTACGTGCTGTGGAGCGCGCTGTGCCTGGTGCTGTTCTACGTGGCCGAGATGTTCCAGCCCACGCGCGACTGGATCGCCGCCGCGCACGTTGCCCAGATCGACGAAACCCGCATGCTGGTGCACGACTATCACTGGTTTGAATGGCTGATCCGCCTGACACTCGCGCCGCTGCCGTATCAGCTCTGGTTCATCCGCGTGCTGTTCATCTACAACCTGGCCTACCCATGGATACGCAGCTGGGTTTCCGACCCGCGATCAGTGAAAGTGTTTTTCGGCATTGCCACCTTTTTGTGGCTGGGCAATGTGCAGACGTTTCTGTTCGAAGGCGAGGGGCTGCTGTGTTTCGCGTTGGGGGTGTGGATGCAAAAGACCAGCTTCAATATCAGCCAGCCCAACCGCTGGCTTCGACCGGGCTGGTGGGCCGTGGTGTTCGTCAGCGCCGCCACGCTCAAGACCTGTCTCGCCTTCGATGGCCAGGCGCTGCTCGGCAACGGCATCTTTCCGGTGCTGATCCTGCTGCATAAACTCACCGTCGCCAGTGGCCTCATCGCCGCGTGGTACGGCTGTGATGCGGTGGTGCGCTGGGCCATGGCGCGCAAGTGGTTCGTCTGGCTGACAGGATTCTCTTTCATCATCTATGCCGTACACGCACCGTGGGTGGCCGTGCTGATCGACCCCGCCTTTGCCCTCTTGGGCGATGTGCCCGGCAAGCAGATGCTGGTGTTCGTTCTGCTACCGCTGGCGCTGATCGCCTTCAGCGTGGCGCTCGGCGCGCTGATGAGAAAGGTATTGCCAGGCGTGTATGGCGTGCTGACGGGGGGGAGGGGGCTGGGGTAAGGGCGGGAGTTGATTTCGTAAATCTGGCGCTGGCGCGGTTTTAAGGCCGAAAACCCGCAGGAAGGCGCAACTTTCATGCAAGGCTCGAAACCCCTCCCTTTCCTAAAGGGAGGATGGGAGGGATTTAAGCTGCCCCAACCAACGCCACCCACAAGCCCGCGCACCAAACCCGGAAACCACCAACACTAAAGAAGCGCTTCGATACCTCCGACCCAAAACACGTAACCGGCAATCGGCGTATGCTCGGGCAGGTAAGGAATCAACGATCATGCCTCCGGCCGATGCGTCAAGCGTATTGCGCGCTTCCCAAGCGTTGCAGTGGCCGGGTTGTTGGTTTGATTGCCGCACTACTTCACCATGTGCAGCCGCCGCGAACAGTTCGGCACCGGGCTTGCTGCGCCATCCACGCGAAACATCATTGGCCCGCGCCTCGCACCCTGGCGCCCGGCGCTACCAGCTCAATTTTCCCGCCGATCGCGCCAACACGGCAGATCGCCGGTCGCACACCACACGCTTCAACAGGGCTTGGTCAACCAGACCGGGGGAGGGGACATGAAGACGATTCGTAACGTCATGTTTGCCATCAGCACCTTGGCAACGCTGGCAATGTTGGCGATGGCGAATGCCCAGGATTCGGTGGCGCCCGCCGCACAGCGCGGCACCGTCGTTCCGGGCGAAATGCGGCAGCAATTCGATGCCGAAAGCGTTCAGGCCGCGCAGGCCGCCGCCGCGCGCGCAGCGTCGTCGTCCATCGCGCTGGACATGGCGTCTGGCGCCAAGCACAACGGCACTGCCGCAGCCACCAACGCCAAGGGCAGCGGGCCTATACAAGACAGCGTGCCGCAGTCGGTCGCCAACGGGCTGTACATGTCGAGCTACAGCGCGTCATTCGGCGCCAACTATTCGAGCGTGACGGTAACGGTTGCCGAACTGCACAACGATTCATTCACGCGCACCACTGGCACCCTGAAAATCGAATACTGGGCGGCCATCACCCCGCCCGCCGTGCGTGGCACATCGTTTACCGGCTACAAGCTGGCGACGTTCAACACCATCGCCCCGCTGGGCCCGCGGCTGATGTACACCGACCTGGTGCGCACCAATTCGATGGTGGTGCCGCCCGATGGCACCTACACCTTCGTGCTGATCCTGCTCGAATACGATCCCGCCAATTGCAGCGCGGCCGACGGCTATTGCATGGTCGATAACGTCACCGGCAGCCAGCGCACTTTTGGTGTGCCGGTGGTGACCTACAACCTGTCGGTGTCGGTCGCGGGAACGGGTGGCGGCAGCGTAACGTCCAGCCCGTCGGGGATAAGCTGCAGCAACAACTGCACGGCAACATATAACAGCGGCACCTCGGTTAGCCTCACCGCCACGCCCGCGGCCGGTTCCACCTTCGACGGCTGGAGCGGCATGTGCAGCGGCACCTTCGGCTGCACGGTATCGATGACCGACAACAGGTCGGTTACGGCGACGTTCAGCTCCGCTGCCGCGCCGGCCTCATCGAACTATTCCGATATCTGGTGGAACGCCGCCGAATCCGGATGGGGGATCACCATCGCCGATCACCAGACGCAACTGTTCATCGTCTGGTACACCTACCGCCTCGATGGCTCGCCCACCTGGTTCGTGATTCCCGGCGGCACCCTGTCGGGCGGCAAGCGCTTTTTCAGCGGCGATATCTACCAGACCACCGGCCCGCCCTACAGCGCCGCGTTCGATCCCAACCAGGTGCGCGTGACCAAGGTGGGCACGGCCAGTTTCGACTTCGCCCCGCCATCGCTGGCTGCCGGCAAGGCGCTTTTCTCGTATAGCGTCGGCAATGTCTCGCAGACCAAGCAAATCGAGCGCCAGCCCTTCGGCAACGCCGCGCCCGACTGGGGCTATGACTTCACCGACATTTACTGGGACCCGGCCGAATCCGGATGGGGCCTCACGCTGGCGCAACACGGCAACAACGTCTTCGGCGTCTGGTACACCTACGATCTGAACGGCCAGCCGCTGTTTGTGGTGATGCCGGGCGGCACCTTCGCCAATGGCGATTCCTTCACAGGCGCCACCTACACCACCACCGGCCCGTATTTCGGCAGCAGCTTCTTTGACAGCTCACTGGTGCGCGTGACGGCCTTCGGTGACCTGACGTTTGAGTTCGAACCGATGTCATGGACGGCGGGCGCGGCCGTCAGCCAATCGGCCAAGGGCAGCAGCGGCGCGGCAACGCCAATGAGCCTGCCCGCGACCGGGCCCACGCTGGCCTCGCTGATGCGCGATGGCGGCTGGAACCCGAACCGGCACAAAGGCAAGTTCCGCCAGCGCGTTGGCGGCGCCGTATTCAATAAATGGATCTCGCAGCAGACCTACGGCTACGCCGCGCCGGATATCCCGGCGCGTGCCTGCGAGATTGAATACAACGACTGGAGCGCATGCGCAAATGGCGTGCAGTTCCACACCGAACGCCTGCGCAATCCACCCGGCTGTTCGGCCACGCCGGTGCTCTCTCGCGCCTGTCCGGTGCCGCCGACACCGGCGCCATGCACCTACACCTATGGACCACCCTACGGCGCCTGCCAGCCCAACAACACTCGCAGCCGCACCGTAACCGCCACGCCCCCCGGCTGCGCCGCCGGTACACCGGTGCTGACCGAGGCCTGCACCTACGTGGCCGCCTGCACCGGCTACCTTTATGGCCAGTTGGGTACGTGCGTGAATGGCACCCAATCACGGGCGGTCACGGGCTACACGCCGCAAGGTTGCACCACGCTGCCGGTGACACCGCCCGTGCTTTCGCAAGCCTGCAATAACAACAACACGCTGCCGCCAGGGTTCCCGACCAATCTCACGTTGGGTACCTACCGGCTGGATATCAAGGTGTGCGCGACCGGAATTACCTGTATCACGTCATCGCAGATATCGCAGATCACGGACATTCAGGCTTTCGCCAATCAGCTGGTTGCCATACTGAATTCCAACGCGTCGGCGGGAGGAGAGTGCTCGCAAACGACGAGTTATACGCCGTTCAATGGCGTTTCATTTAAGGCGACCTTGACGACAAAGTGTGGCACGCCGCCAAACCAGGCGGAGTCCTACGTGGAGATCACGGTGACGAAGGTCTGAAACAGGCCAGAAATCACTCCCGCTCCAGTCGGACACGAAACTCCTCCCTTTCCAAGAGGGAGGGAAAGCGGGGTTTCGCGGAGCCAGCTTCGCGCCCGCCGAACGGCATTCCCATGCAGGGGAATGCGTTCCTCTGCATGGTGGAGGAACTGGTAGAAGCGCTTGATGAGATGCCAACTGAATTGAGCGACCGCACTGCCCCCTCGCTGTCGCTCTCCCCCCAGCCTCCCTTTAAAAAGGGGAGGAGTTTCGTGCGATGCGACCGCCTTTGCCATTTGCGTGCGTGGGCCTGGCTGACATCTCCTCCCTTTTCTAAAGGGAGGCTGGGAGGGATTTGCGGTGCCCAAAACGCCAGCTACCTTCACAATCTCAAAGCCCCCATTTCCCGAAGGCCCCTGCAACAGAAAACCCCGCACCCGAAGCCGCTCACAACCACCAACTCCCCCCAAATCCTACCTGCCCACCCAATATCCAAGCCCCGGCACAAGTGCTAGAGTGAAACGGCTGTTGATCGCGCCAACCGAGCGCGCGTAACGCCAGCCTGGGGAGGCCCCTTGAAGCGCATCACTCTTGCCGCCACATTGATCACGTATAGCGCCGCGCTCTGCGCGCAGACAGCACCTCTCGCCAAAACGCCGCTAGTGCCGGAACTTATGAGCGCAGTGGAAAGCATCAACGCTGAGAGGTGGCCCGGCACCCCGGTGATGGCTGCCGGCGCCACCGATGGCCGCTTCCTGAACAGCGCCGGCATCTGGACCTACGGCATCACCGGCTCATTCCAATACCCCGAAGGCGCCAACGCGCATAGCCTCAACGAGAAGATGCCCGTTACGTCGCTGTACGACGCGCATGAGTTTCAGTATCGGTTGGGGAAGCGGTTGGGCGGGTAATCCCGTTCCACTTACGGTCTTAGTTGATCCATTCGTCACGTGAATAATCACCAGATAAAGCTGGAAAGAGAGTTTGTTGGTTATGGAAATCTATCCGCGAAACTTTAAGTTTGCGAGAGACGCTTCGGCGCAAGCTCTCCTCAATTACGCAAAGGAGCGGGCAAGTACCCTAGAGCTCGACGATGCCGTCATTTTTTGCGAGTTTCCGCTCTATCGCGAAGACAGCGAAGTCTATCTTTCAAAACTACTAATCGTCAGCCCCGTCCACGGTGTGCTCATTCTTGGCTCATTCAGTGGCAATTACAATCAAGACGGGGAGGGATTATTGCTTGCCGCGAGTCAGACTGAAGCGGTGTTCAGCCACGTCTACTCCAAACTTGTCAAAAGTCCCCAACTTAGATCGACGCGAACGAATCTGATGTTTGAAGTTGACGTAGCCATGTTTTGTCAAGAAGCACCAGCCGACGCCAATGTCGAAGGAGAAATGCGGCTATTGAGGTCGTTCGCTGAGTTCGACTCGTTCCTTAGTCAGCTCGCTCGTACAACGCCACTTGGCGCGCCTGTCGTCGCCGAAGTTCTGTCCATAGTTGAAGGGTCGAAAGGTCTTATTCGGCCTCGTGAGCGTCGCGTCGCTGATTTCGCTCCAACTTCCAAAGTCGCGCTTGTCAAAGCGCTCGAAGAAGAAATTCGTCGTTTTGATCGCGAGCAGCGTATTGGCTATATGACTGACGTCTATAGCCCCCAACGAATTACCGGGCTGGCAGGTTCGGGAAAGACAGTCGTGTTAGCCATGAAAGCGGCACTGGCGCATCTGAAAAACCCGGAAGCAAAGATTGCGTTTACCTTCTACACTAAGAGTCTTTATCAGCACGTAAAGCAGCTCATCACTCGGTTCTATCGTCAATTTGATGATCGTGATCCCGACTGGGAAAACTTAAGAATCCTGCACGCTTGGGGCGGTTCGATCAACGAGGGCTTGTACCATTTTGCGGCTCGCGCTATGGGTGAGATGCCAATCACTTTTGGACTTGCAAAGGCCCACAATCCAAGACAGCCGTTTGATTTCGTGTGCAAGAAATTGCTAGACAGTTCAAAGGTGAGGCCACTTTTTGACTATATCTTTGTTGACGAGGCACAAGATTTTCCTCCTTCATTCTTACGCTTGGCGCTCGGACTGGCGCATGAGGAAAAACTTGTAATTGCGTACGATGTTTTTCAGACAATCTTCGATGTTGAGATACCGACCGCTGAGACGCTGTTTGGGACAAACGCTTCGGGCGAGCCCGCTGTCAGCTTTGAAGAGGACATCGTGCTGCACAAGTGTTATCGGAATCCTTTGGAAATCCTAGTTTGCGCTCATGCGATCGGGTTTGGGCTTTACTCAAATATCATCGTCCAAATGCTCGAATCGGCCGATCATTGGAACGACTTTGGTTACCGACTCGAATCGGGCGAATTGACAAGCGGCCATCGAGTGAAATTTCTGCGACCCCCAGAAAACTCACCCAGTAGCATTTCTAGTAGCTCGAGCGCCAGCGGACTAATTGAAGTAAATGCCTTTGGGAGCATTGAAGAAGAAGTTGGCTACGTTGCGAGTCAGATTGTTTTGGATGTAAGGAACGAGGGCTTGATGCCTGAAGATCTGCTCGTAATCTGCGCGGACGATAAGAACACACGAGGTTATCAACGGCTAATCGCTGCCGAGTTGCGGAAACAGCAATTGACCATCAACAATCTCCAAGATAACGATTTCGGCCTAAAGGACTTCTTTCAAAGAGGGGAGGTAACCTTTTCCTCGATCTACAAAGCGAAAGGAAATGAGGCGGTCGTGGTCTTTGTTGTCGGCGTCGATGCGCTGTTCCATTTTCCGAATGCGCGAAATCGAAATACGATCTTTACTGCGATGACACGAGCGAAGGGCTGGCTTAGAGTCTCAGGCTTGGGCCTCGCCGCTGAGCGGTTCAAGACAGAAGTAGAGACAGCAAAGCAAAACTTGCCGTACCTGGAGTTCACATATCCGGAGCCAGGCCAACTGATAAAGATTCGTCGCGATCTCAGCGACGAGTCTGTTTTGAGGATGGAATCAATGTTGGATGATTTGGAACAGCAGCTTGCGCCCGATGAACTGGAAGCGATGCTGGTGAATAAGTTGCGTGAAGTGCGCAGAAAGAAGAGGTCGTTTGGAACTCCAAAGACGAGAAGGAAGACGCTAAGCTAACTATGCTGCATCCCTTGACAAAGCAAGTTCTTCGTTACTCAAGGCTCAAAGATTTTGAGGTCAACGAACATTTTTTGATGGAGCAAAGATATGTTGCTGAGCTGCGAACCCTAAGTTATCGAGAGCAGTGGATGAAGGCTTACAGGAACCGGTGGTTTCATGTGAGATTCCACAATCTTGCACTTCTCAACTTCCAATTCTTTGGGCAGCCCAGCTTTCAGTATTTGGCGTGTCCGCTTGAACTACCTAGCTATTCAGAATTTGTGGATCAGTATTTTCCCGGGCGGACTGGCGCGTATCAATTTGAGGCAGCTAGCGATTACGCTGAGCTACTTGATACTTCAAATTGGAAAGACCATGTTCATCCAATTAGATACGATTGTGATCCGAATGCATATCGCGCCGGTAGCCATCCGCTTGCGCACATTCATATGGGTGTCGATAACAACGTTCGAATCGCGTTACGGCGATACATGAGCCCACTCGCATTCCTGTATTTCATCATTAGGCAAGAATTTCCGGAGAACTGGATCCACCTCAATGAGACAAATCTGGGGCCTCGAATAGAGAGCGTTGTTCGAGAATCACTTGAGGAAATTTCTTCAGAATTTTTCAATGAGTGGGACCACCGCGAGGTCTACCTTTTTTGAGTAATTTGCAATCCATCCGATCGTCCATCTGCCAAGCGGCATTCGATACACAGGCGCGGACACCGCGCATGAATTTGTATTGTCCGACTAGGTCACTGGCCGCCTGATGAGCGCTCTAACTATTCCCTGGTCGCACGAAGAATATGTTGGGTCAGACACCAATAGTTTTGGTAACCCCCGGCAGTGAATGAGCCGAGTTGCTGTTTTGTTGCTTGAAAGGCAATGACGAGGTCATTCTGTAGGTGCAATTTCCGGCGATGGCCTCATGGGTGAAAATATATGAACAATGAGTCTTCGACCGAAGTCGCAACTGATGTCATTCGGGCTCTAAGGCGCGTGACCGTCGAAGGCGCTCTTATGGCTGGTACGCATAGTGCATACGTCCAAGCCTTAAATCTTCTAAAGGCAATGGAAGACAGACTTTCTAGCCGGCGATCGATTCCGTTCAAGCGGTTCGTAGTGGTACCCACCTACCTTTGGTTTCGGGGTATCGAGCAGATTGCGATCAGCTATGGAAGAGGCTACATGGTCGCCTTTGCGTTAGGAATCGCGGGGCTGTTCTTCTCCAGTTTCCTGCCGCCTGACCTTCGTCCCCGGGTTGAGGTTCTTACCTTGGGGTTGAACCTATTCACTATCTTTACGCTGATTTTTGCCGCGCCGAGTACGTATTGCTATGCGGGAACGAACGAAAAGCATGTTGGAACCGTGACAGACAAGCTGTATGAGTGGAAGGTCGAAACGACTGCGCGCGTCGATTTGGTCCTGAAGAACATTAAGATCTTTGAAGAGCGCACGAAGCGTAGGTTGGCAATTTTTCGTTGGGTGCTTGGAGCAGCTTGGGCCGTGTACTTCAGTCCGCTGATTGCTGAAGCAGTGAAGACATTGCATGCGAGTAGTTTTTCCTTGACTCAGATCGCGGGATTGTTTCCTCCGTTTGCGTTTCTCCTGGCTTTCTTCGTGGTGATTGAGGCTTATGCCAGAGGGGTGGACATTCTATTTAGAAGTATCGAACTCGGTTGCAACGAGCAGTTAGCTCGCATTGATGTCCGGGCGGCTGAGGAGAAATTGGCCATGGGTGGATCAGCTGTAGACGCCGCAACATTCAAAGGATGAGGAAAGGGTGGTTGGGAAATCAAATGTTGCGGCGTGCTGGCTAGCCCATGTCGCCTGAACCGCGTAAGCCGTGGTTAAGGTACGAACTTCTGATCGCGTTCGACCTTTACTGTCGCACCCCATTCGGGAAAATGGATTCGCGCAATCCCGAAATCATCAAACTTGCCGGTCTGCTCGGTCGCACGCCGGGATCGCTTGCGATGAAGCTAGTCAACTTCGCCAGCCTCGATCCAGCAATTACGAGTACTGGCCGGGTGGGGCTGAAGGCGGCATCAAAAGCCGACCGCGCCATCTGGGCTGAATTTCATGAGGATTGGGATAGCTTGGCGACCGAAAGTGCCGTCGCACTTGCCGCCTTGTCGCCAACCGAAAAGGCGTCCGACGAACTTGCCGCGCTACCGGATGTGGCTCCTGAAGCGAGCTATGAAGGCGCGACCAAGCAAGTCGTTACGGCAGTGCGCGTTAAGCAGGCGTTTTTTCGCCGCGCCGTTTTGGCCAGTTATTCAGGCCGGTGCTGCATGTCAGACCTTGCCGAGCCCAAACTGTTGATCGCCAGCCATATTGTTCCTTGGGGCATCGACAAGTCCAACAGGCTCAACCCCCGAAACGGGCTCTGCCTCTCCGCGCTTCATGATCGCGCATTTGATCTCGGGCTTATCTCGGTTTCCGCTAGTTTCCAAGTTCTGGTTTCCAAGAAACTGAGAAAGCAGTTCGAGAATGCGCTCGTCGCCAGCGCGTTTGCTGAGATCGAAAACAAGCCGATTCATTTGCCCGAGAAGTTTCGACCCGAGCAGGAGTTCCTCAAATGGCATCGAGAAAATCCATTCGCGGCAAACCAATGACGACCATTGCTGCCGACAGAAATGCTGCGCTGGGCGAGGTGGTTTACATCGGCACCGACCAGCCAGAGACGTGCCGTTTTTGCGGATCGCGAACCGATTTCGAAGAACTACCGAACGAGCAGCAGTTGCATCAGTGCTTGGATTGCGGGAAGCGATACATCGTGGAGTTCGACGAATCATTCGAGTGCTGAGCGTCTGTTGTCTATCGACCGCACAAGACATCGTAGAACGCCATTCCACGCACCTCTCCGGGTAAAAATGCCCCAAACGCCGCGCCAGTGCTTGAGTTTGCCCTTGCCTCACACCGCCGCAGCCATCACCCCGGCCGCACATCCCCCGGGCACCACTTCCTAGGCGACACTGCCTGCACCGTCTCTGCGGCAATCCCGCGCAATAGCCGCTGCGTGGCGTCGTCCACGGCAATGCCCGGCAGCGTGGGCAGGTCATTCGGGGATCGGTCGGTGATGGTGGCGTAGAGCACGGCCGCGGCGAGGAAAGCGCCAGCGGGGGCGGAGTGGTTGCCGTCGGCGTCCAGCAGCGGCAGCGCCGGGTTGCGCGCCAGCGCCAGGTCGAATGCCTGGGGGATCGGCGCCACGCAGGCGGGTTCCTTCGCTGCGATCGAGACGTGCAGGTCATAAATGCGTTGCGATTCATTGATGCCGCGCCGCGCCCATTCCGGGAACATGACGGGTGTGGCGTTCGCCGTGCGGGACCGGCGCACTAGTTCTTCCGCGCCCGTGGTCGGATAAAAATACAGGCCGCTCTGGCTGTAGTCCTGCGCCTGCAGGATCACAAAACTCCAGCGCTGGCTTTTCAGCAAGGCCAGCGTGGCGGCGTCGGTCGAGCGTTCCTGCAGGTGCATCCAGCCGGGCGCTTCGATGCCGGCCACCATCTTGTTCGGCATGCCCGCCTTCACCATCGCCGTGACTATGCCGGAAAGATTGTTGACGGAGGTGTGGCTGTTGCCCATGAATAGCAGGCTGATATCCGCGCTGGCGGTGGCAGGCGAAGTTGATGTGGTTGTCGGCGGGGTGGATGCGGGGCTTTCTGCCGACGAGGCGCCACCCGCGCCGCTGCCACAGGCGGTGAGCAGCGCGGCCAGCAGGCTGGAGATGAAGCAATGCAACACGGAACGCGGCATGGCGGGGTAATCGGCGCAGTGGGTCAGGTGTTCGATCGTAACAAGTGCGTTGCAACGGATTGCGACAGTTGGGTGAGGTGCGGACACTCATTCACGCCAATGCTTGAGTTTCGTATTCCAGCACGCCGCGCAATTTAAGTGACAATGCTTGTACAAACTGTTTGATCCAGAACGAACTTCCCCCGCAGCAGTCCGCCAACCGCCCACCACAATCCCCAATGCCCACCTTGCCCCACGCCGTCTCCGGCGAACGCTTCACCTTTGACAGTCCTGCCGGCCGAATCAGTGCCTACGTCGCCGGCCAAGGCCCGCCACTGCTGCTGATCCACAGCGTGAATGCGGCCGCCTCGGCAGCCGAAGTGCGGCCGCTGCACGAGCGCTACGCCGCCACGCGCACGGTGTTTTCACTCGATCTGCCGGGGTACGGCTTTTCGGATCGCACCGACCGCACCTACACGCCGCGGCTGATGACCGATGCCGTGCATGCGATGGTCGATCAAATCCACCTGCGCTGTGGCAACGCCCCCATCGATGCGCTTGCCACGTCGCTTTCCTGCGAATTCCTCGCGCGCGCGGCCGTGGAAGCGCCACAACATTTCCGCAGCCTTTCGCTGGTAAGCCCGACCGGCTTTCGCGGCGGACAGCAGCGCCGCATGCCGGCCGGCAGCACGCTGGCCATGCCCTGGCTGCTGAATTCGCTGCGAGGCCCGTCGTCGGTGCGGTGGGGTGGGGCGGTATTCCGTGGTCTCACGCGCCCCGGCGTGATCCGCTATTTCCTGGAACGCACCTGGGGCGGCAAGAACATCGACGAAGCGCTGTGGGCCTACGACGTCATCACCACCCGCCAGCCCGGTGCCGAGTACGCGCCCCTGCATTTCCTCGGGGCCTACATGTTCAGCGCAGATATTCACGATATCTACGAAGCGCTCACGCTGCCGGTATGGATGTCGCACGGCGTGCGCGGTGACTTCACCGACTACCGCGCCAAGACGCTGGTGGAATCACGCCCCAACTGGAGCATCAGCGTTTTTCAAACGGGGGCGATGCCGTACTTCGAGGTGGAGGAGGCGTTTTGTCGGGAGTTTGATTTGTTTCTCGGGCGCGTGAGCGGTTGACCGAAGCGGGAACTGCCAATTCAAGGGCCGCGGCGCTTCCTGTGGCGTTTGGTCCCCTCCTTTTTTAAAGGAGGGCGGAGGGAGGATTTCTCGGTTGTCGCGAGGGAATGCTCTCTGTTATCAGCATCCAAAATCCCCCTCGATCCCCCTTTAGAAAAGGGGGAAGTGCCGGAATGGGAGATGGCTTTTCCCAGCGGTGGTTTGGTCCCCTCCTTTTTTAAAGGAGGGCGGAGGGAAGATTTCTCGGTCGATGCGCGTGCGCTTGCAACGGAGGTTTGCTGGTGAGCCACTCATGCGAGCCGTTCACCCAACACCGCATACACGTCATCGCGCGTAGTTACCGCCATGATCGTGAGCTTCTTTGCCGCATCATCAACGTGGTATGCCAAGCGAAATTGGGGTGTCGTAATCTTGATCTTGTAGAGGTCTGGCGCGCCTGACAGTGCCGCGGTCGGGACTCGCGGCTGCTTCAATCGCTGCGCCAGTTTTGACTTGAAACGCGCCTTCACGCTGTTATCGAGACGCGCCCATTCTTTCTCTGCCGCGGGATGAATCGCCAGCGAATACAAAGTCAGAGATCTTCGAGCTTGACCGGTTTGGCCTTGGCGCGCGTAGCCGCACGCGACAGGGTGCGCTTGGTCACGAGCATGTCGGCTGCCATATCGAGTAGGTCATGCATCATCTTGGGCGAGACCACGTAGGCGACCGGTTCGTTGTGGTTCAGTACCGCCACAGCTTCGCCGCCAGCGGCGTCAATCACCTGCATCGGTGCTTTGCGCAGCTCACTTATCGCCACGCTGTACGCGGCACGTACTTCTCTGAGTTCAGCCATGGCTATTTCTCGCGCAGTAAATTCAGTGCAAAATATTGTACAAAAATAAACATGAAATGTCGAGGGTGACGGCGGCGGCCAATTTGCGCTTGACCCTGCGCCCGGCATCCAACCACTTGCTCGCCCCCAGATTGGTGCTTGCGCTTCACGTTCCAACACTCGTCGCATTTCTGCGCGAGAATGTCCGCACCCAATAAAGCGAAAGCGATCGGATGCGCCTCCCGCCCCCGTTCCTGAAGAAGTCGCTCGCCAAACTCTTCCCTCTCGCCGCGCTCGCCATGCTCACCTCCTGCGTTACGCCCATGGTGGTGGATACCGATGCGAAGGCGCCGGTGCTGGAGAATTTTGGCGCGGTGGCGTGGCCCATCACCACCATGAAACCCGAGGCGCAGCGCCTGTTCAATCAGGGTGTGCTGCAGGCCTACGCCTTCAATGAGAACGAAGCGGTGCGCGCGTTCAAGGCGGCGCTGGCGGCCGATCCGGGCTGTGCCATGTGCGCCTGGGGAGTGGCCTGGCAGCTGGGGCCGAACATCAATGCGCCGGAGCGTGAATCGATGACCGAGATTCGCCGCTATGCCGTGCTGGCGCGGCAGAATGCGTCGAACCCGGCTGTCCCCGTCACCACCCGCGAACGGGCGCTGATCGAAGCCATGATCGCGCGCTACGGCGGCGTCGGTGTGCAGGCCAAGGAGGTGAAGGTATTGCCCAGCGACATCTGCGGCACCAGGAGCACGCGCGTGGCCGATCCGCTGGATATTGTTTACGCCGCGCACATGCGCGAGCTGGCCGCGACCTGGCCGGATGACGCCGATATCGCCTCGCTCTACGCCGAGGCCGTGATGGTGGCCACCACCGACGACTGGTGGAACCGCAAAACCGGTGAGGCTATCGGCCAGATCGGCGTGGTGGCAGCACACATCGAGCGCGCCCTGAAAAAACACCCGGACCACACCGGACTCAATCATTACCTCATTCACGCCATGGATTCCTCGCGCGGGCCGCAGCGCGCCGAAGCCTCTGCCGACAAGCTGGGCAAGCTGGCGCCGATGTCGCCGCACCTGTTGCACATGCCGGCGCACATCTACATCCGCGTTGCGCGCTTTGGCGATGCCGTGCGCGTGAACCAGGGTGCGCTGGCGTCTGAAATTGCGCTGAAGGAGAAACTCACCGACCAGAATTTCAAGGTGGTGAAAAACTGGGACGCGCACAACACGCATTTCCTGTGGTTCGCTGCCGTGATGGACGGCCGCGCCGACACCGCGCTGGAGACCGCGCGCCGCATCGCCAAGCGCGCCGAGAAGGGCGTCTACATGTACCACGAGTACCAGCGCGGCCTGCCGGTGCTGTCACTGGTGCGATTGCAGCGCTGGGAAGAGGTGCTGGCCGAGCCGGTGCCGAAAGCGGAAGAGAAATTTGGCAGTGCCATGCACGCCTACGCTCGCGCAGCGGCATATGCCAATCTGGGCCAGCCGGCCGACGCGAAAAAAGCCGGCGCGCCACTGGAAGCCATGGTGGCCGAAATCAAAGACAAACGCCGGCCAAGCAATGAGGAGAAATTCATTCTGCCGGTGGTCGAGACGCTATTGAACTGGCAACGCGCCGAGATCGCATTGGCCGCGGGCGATGTGGATGCGGCCATCGCCGCGGCAAAACGCAGCGTGGATCTCGAGGACGAAATCGAATCGCGTGAGCCGCCAATGCTGGCGGCCAGTTCGCGCACGCTGCTCGGGCAAATCCATCTCAAAGCCAAACGCTGGGCCGATGCCGAGCAAGCCTTCCGCAATGATCTCGCCGATCAGCCCGGCTCCGGCTGGGCACTGCGCGGCCTGACCCTGGCGCTGATGAAGCAAGGCAAGGGCGCGGAAGCGGCGGCAGCGAAAGCCAAATGGGAGAAGGCCTGGGGAGATGCGGACCTGGTGATGCAGAAGTTGTAGCGCATTTGCCGCGTTGCCAGACTGCGAGGGATTTCTGCCGGGCTGGAATTGTCGCGTCGAGTCACTTCACTGATTGCGATGGTGAGATGGATTTTTCGTCGTCATTGGTGGATGACGTTCGTAAATCCCCCTCGATCCCCTTTTGCAAAGGGGGAGGTGGTGTCGAAATAGCGCGCAATTGAATGGGGCGTGGTGGCATTGAATGTGCGCGACACTGATTCCGATGGTGAGATGGATTTGTTGTGGTAATTGGTGGATGACGTTCGTAAATCCCCCTCGATCCCCCTTTTGCAAAGGGGGAGGTGTTGTTGAAAGAGCGCGACATTGAATGGAGGGCGGTGCTGGTGGTTACGGCGTGTAAATGTGCAGCGGCTCTTGAATGAATTTCAGCCGCAACCACCAGGCACTTCTCCCTTTGCAAAAAGGGGAGAACGAAGCGAGGGGGCGGGAGAGGGATTTGCAGCCGGCAAGTCCGCGTGACGAACTGCGACCCGTCAGGATCCAGCGAGCCGCTCTCCACCAATTAGAAACTGAAGCCCTCTACCAGGCACTTCTCCCTTTGCAAAAGGGAGATGGAGAGGGATTTGCGGCGGCCAAGTCCAAGTGATCGACTGAAACCAGTCAGGATCAGCGCACCGCTCTCCGCCGCCGTCACATCCGCGACCGCGCCTGCGTCAGCAACACCTTTGAATTGCGCGCATGCCGCGCCGCCTGCAGCGCGGCATGCCCCACCGATTTCTGCGCCGATGCATGCCGACGCCCATTGGCCGATTGTGGCTGCGTCACACTTGCATCCAGCTTGAATCGCGACACCAGTTGCATGAGGCCTTCTGCCTGCTCGCGCATCGATTCGGCTGCTGCGGCCGCCTGTTCGACCATGGCGGCGTTCTGCTGGGTGACGTTTTCCATCTGCATGATGGCGCGGTTGACCTGATCGATGCCCGAGGCCTGTTCGGCGGCGGCGGTGGCGATCTCGTTGATCACCGCCGCCGACTGGGTGATGGCGCCGATGATCTCCTGCATGGCGCCACCGGCTTCGTGAACCAGATGCGTACCGGCTTCGACCTGCTCGATGGCGTTGCCGATCAGCGCCTTGATTTCCTTGGCCGCCGCCGCGCTGCGCAGTGACAGCGCGCGCACTTCCTGCGCCACTACCGCGAAGCCGCGGCCCTCTTCACCGGCGCGCGCGGCTTCCACGGCGGCATTGAGCGCAAGGATGTTGCTCTGGAAGGCGATGGAATCGATGGTGGTGATGATGGCGCCCACCTGCCGCGAACTGTCATTGGCCGCGCTGATGCGCGTCACCGCTTCGGCAGTGACCGCGCCGCCGCGTGTGGCCGCCGCCGATGCCGTCGCCGCGAGAGTGCTGGCCAGCCGCGTGTTTTCGGCGGTCTGCTTCACCGAACTGGTGAACTGTTCCATGCTCGATGCCGTTTCCTCCAACGTCGAGGCCTGCTGCTCGGTGCGCGCGGAAAGGTCGATGCTGCCGGCGCTGACCTGTGCCGAGGCATTGGCGATCTCGCGCGAACCATTGGCCACGCTGACCATGAGGTCATGCAGTTGCCCGACAAATCCATTGAGCGAGTGGCAAAGCCTGCCGAGGCCGCCGCTCATTTGCGGCAGGCGCCGTCTGAGGTCGCAGTCGCCCGCGCGCAGGTTCTCGGTCTCGGCGGACACCAGATCGATGCGCCCGGCAATGTGGCCGATCAGCAGCCATCCCGTCCCCAGCAACACCCCCAGGCACACGACCAGTGTCACGGCGATACTCGCCGCGTCCGCGCTCTTGCCGGCGCCCGCTATGTTAGCGATGCTATTGAACATGGTCATCGAAATGGCGCCGAGCACGATCAGCAGAATTGCCGCGATTGCCACGTAAATGCGCACGGCATTGCGAATGGACAGGTCCTGGATTTTCATGGGCATCGACTCAATCAGGCGTTGGGGGTGACGGGCGGGCGTACTGGCGAGTGCATAACGGATGTTACACCGCGATCGACGCGGCCTCCAATGCGCGGTGGTTTCGTGGCATCGATCTGCTTTCAATCATCGAGCACCGCATCCAGATTCGTCACAAGGAGGGGAAGGCGCCCGGTGCCTGCGATCGCGATGCGGACGCAAGGGAAAACGGCCCGCGACGTAATGTCTCTGCCGCGTTTCGCGGAAGCTTGCTTCAGCCCACGCGGATGGCGCCCACCGGGCACACCGCCACGCAGCCGCCGCAGCCGGTGCACGCTTCCAGGTCGATGTGCATTTCCGAGATTCCGCCCAACGCTGGCTTGAAACGCAGCGCCTTGGCGTCGCAGGCATCGCCGCAAACACGGCACTCCACGCCGTGCCGATTCAGGCAGGCGTCGCTGACTTGCACTTTCCACGCGAACGCCACGGGCTGTTCGGCCGGGGAGATGGCCTTCGGTTGGCACACCTGCGCGCAATCGCCGCACAGGCTGCAGCCGGCCTGGTCGAAGCGGATCACCGGGAAGCCGCCATCGCCCGCCGCGAGGACCTTGGTCGGGCATACGCGCACGCAATCGCCGCAACGGGTGCAGCGCGTCGTGAAGGTGGCATCGGGCAAAACAGCCCACGGCGGACGCGCCGGGGCCTCGGCTTTTGCCGCCACCCGGCCACGTAAAAAGTTTCTTTTCCTAAGGTCCATCAAGGCAATCGAAAGGGAATGGTGTCCATCATCGCGGGTTTGATATATATCAAATGCGCCTTGCTGA
>JBGATH010000083.1:0-3347 GCA_044229235.1 Usitatibacteraceae bacterium | reverse complement strand
GGAACCGCGGTACCAAGCTAATGTCCAGGAGGCCGTTCCACGTCCATTTTCGCGGCATGATTGAGCGCATCATGGAATGCCCCCGCAAACACATTTCCCGCCAAAACACGTTGGAACACAAATGAGCTCACGGCCGGCTCTTGTCGATTACATCCGCTTTTTTGGGACTCAGCCAGTCGAGACGCACGATGACGGCTGGTACAACGGCATGCGGTTTGCAATCTCGCGTGTTGAAGACGACTTGCTCGTCACGATTGCCCCGGACAAGATGGAGTTCGACCTGGAATGGCGGCAAAATGACCAGCGCCGGTTGTCATTAGAACTAAAGATGGTTTCTGGCTGGGAGATTTGGAAAGATGCACAGGGTGAGTTCTTGTCGCTTCGCATCAATACCGGGCCGGAAGCGATGTGCGCGTTCGAGCACTGCATGATTCGGGTAAATCCGGCAATCGATGTCGAGCTGCGAATGAACTGGGACTCAGGCTGGCAACCTTGAATACAACCGCCGTCATTTCCGTGCGACTAGCGTTTGTCTCCGAGAGAGCGTCGCTCGAGGCCATCCAGTGGCGCGCCTCGCTGCGCAATCCAGGTGATCGCGCGGCGCTGCTCGCGAACCTGGATTGCATCGAACTGCCGATTGAACAGATAGAGGCCCGCGGGGTGTTCATTGCCGAAGTGGCCGGCGCGGTTCAGGGCTTTGCCGCGATCCTGCCGCGCGACGACGGCGATGCGGATTTGGATGCCCTTTTTGTCGAGCCAGACGCCTGGCGGCAGGGAATTGGCCGGGCATTGGTCGAGGCCTGCTGTGCCGAAGCGCGGGCGACGGGCGCCAAGTGCATCCACGTTGTCGGCAACCCGCACGCCGAGGGCTTTTATGGTTCCTGCGGTTTCAAAATGCTGGGCACCACACAGATGCGTTTCGGGATGGGTTTGCTGATGAAACGAGAGCTGACGTGAGCCGAGTCTCGCCTGTTTGCGGGCGGTTGCCAGCCTTGGTGTGCGACGCGTATCCGTGGCAAACCGCGCCCTATTCCTGGCGGGGCCCGGGACGTCGCCACCGGTTCATTCGTCTCGGCATCGCCGTCGTCCTCCCATTGGTGCTGGGACTTGCGGGCTGCGTGTCGTCGCCGGCACCCCGATGCGCTGCCGGCGAGAAGCACGCGGTGAGCGACACGCTCTATTTCGGCACGGTCATGCCCGGCGGCACCGTCAGTGAAGAGCAGTGGCTGGACTTCCTGAAAAGCGCGGTGACCCCGCGCTTTCCGGCTGGATTCACCGCATGGAAAGCGTCGGGCCAGTGGAAAGCGCCTGACGGCACTATTGTCCGCGAGCCGTCACACGTGCTCAGTGTCCTGCATACCGATGATGAACGCGGCAACGCAGGCGCTATTGCCGTCATGACCGAATACAAATCGCGGTTTCACCAGCAGGCCGTGCTGCGGGTGAGAAGCCACGCCTGCATTTCCTTCTAGGCGCGAACACCACGCCCTTCACCGGTACCTGCTCCCGGCCGGTGCGGCATCACAGCTCGGCGCGCCGTGGTTGTGGATGACACGGGCGCCGGCGTCTGTCGACGCGACCCCTGCAGATTTGGGCATTTCTTCGCCGGGGCCGCTACACTTGAACCTCTGCAGCAGGTCAATCTGGAGCCGCCATGCCCGTTATTGAAGTCAAACACCCGCTCGTCAAGCACAAGATCGGCCTGATGCGCCGCGCCGATATCAGCACCAAGTCGTTTCGCGAACTGACTGCCGAGATCGGCCGGCTGCTCGCTTACGAGGCCTGCAAGGATTTTGAACTGGAGAAAACCCACGTCACCGGCTGGTGCGGCGAAGTCGAGATCGACCAGATCAAGGGCAAGAAGGTCACGCTGGTGCCGATCCTGCGCGCGGGGCTGGGCATGCTCGACGGCGTGCTGGACATGATTCCGAGCGCCAAGGTGAGCGTGGTGGGGATCTCGCGCAATCACGAGACGCTGCAGCCGGAGCCCTACTTCGAGCGCTTCGTCGGCAAGCTCGATGAACGCGTCGCCATCGTGCTCGACCCGATGCTGGCCACCGCCGGATCGATGATCGCCACCATCGACATGCTGAAAAAGAACGGCGCCACCCGCATCAAGGGACTGGTGCTGGTGGCCGCGCCGGAAGGCATTGCGCGCCTGAACGCGGCACATCCTAAGGTCGAGATATACACGGCCGCCATCGACAGCCATCTCAACGAGATCGGCTACATCATCCCCGGCCTGGGGGACGCTGGCGACAAGATTTTCGGGACGAAAGTGTGAACCTGCTCGGTCTGACGACGCTGGACGTGGTCGCGGCAGGCTGGTTCATGGCCTGCTGGGTGGCGTATACCTTTTTCTCGGAATGGCTGGCGCGCCGGCAGGTCAGCCTGATCGACCGCATGGATCACTATCGCCAGCAGTGGATGCGCCGCCTGGTGGCACGCGAAAACCGCATGGTCGACGCGGCCATCGTGCAAAACCTGTTCCAGGGAAACAACTTCCTCGCATCCACTGCCATCCTTATCCTCGGCGGGCTGGCGGCATTGCTCGGCGCATCGTCGCAGGCGGCCTCGGTGATGGCGACGCTGCCGCTTGCGCAAGCCTCCACGGAGCGCGGCTTCGAGATGAAAATCCTTCTGATGGTGGTGATTTTCGTCTACGCATTTTTTAAATTCACCTGGGCCATGCGCCAGTTCAACTTCCTGTCGCTGACCATCGGTACCGCACCAGACAAGCACGATCCGCCGGCGGACATCGATGCGTTCGTGCATCGCGCGGCGACGCTGGCTTCGCTCGCCGGCGAAAATTCTAACCGCGGTTTGCGCGCGTTCTACTTCGCCATGGCAGCCATGTCGTGGTTCGTGCACCCGGTATTGTTCATGGCGGCCAGCGCGCTGGTGGTCGGCATCCTGTACCACCGGGAGTTCAAGTCACGCACGCTGCAGGCGTTGATGGAACTGGTGGCTGCCGCCGAGGGGACGAACGACAAACCCTAGCATTGGCGGGCGTTTCCAGGCGATTGTGGCCTGGGAGGCGCGCCAATGCTTGAGTTTGGCTGCTTCATGGGCGCTTTGAAACGGGCGATTCTGCGCTGATCTGGCGTGGCGACTCCTGTGTGGCTACCGCAAATCCCTCCCGCCTTGCAGGCCGCGTGGCCCCCTGCATGGGGCCACCGTTGCGCCGGCGCGAAGCATGCTTCGCGAAATCCCGGCTTAACCCTCCCTTTAGAAAAGGGAGGAGTGCCAAAACATTTTGCGGCGCGCTGAACTCAAAGCATCCCCATTTCCGAAAGACGAGGGAGTGCCGGAGCCATCATCAATTAGTGCAGGCAACTCCTCCCTTT
>JBGATH010000044.1:0-28735 GCA_044229235.1 Usitatibacteraceae bacterium | reverse complement strand
GTTGTCATCCCGGCGCGGTACGCGTCGACCCGGCTTCCGGGCAAGCCGCTTGCCGATATCGCCGGCAAGCCCATGGTGGTGCGTGTGGCGGAGCAGGCGGCAAAGTGCGGACCCGCGGAGATCGTCATCGCCACCGATCACGCCGACGTCATGACCGCAGTCGAAGCCCATGGCTGGCGCGCGTTGATGACGCGCAGCGACCATCCCGCGGGAACCGACCGGATTGCCGAGGTCGCGGCGCGGTTGCAGTGGGCCGATGAGACGATTGTGGTCAACGTGCAAGGTGACGAGCCGCTCATCGATCCGCAACTGATCGTGGCGGTGGCCGGCGCGTTGGCAGCCCAGCCCCATGCCGCCATCGCCACGGCGGCTCACCCGATCGCCGATGCGGCCGAGTTTTTCAATCCGAACGTGGTGAAGGTGGTGTGCGACGGCCAGGGATTTGCGCATTACTTCAGCCGCGCCCCGATTCCGTTTGCGCGTGATCAATTCGCGCTCACCCGTGACGCCCTGCCGGCAGGTTTTCCTGCGCTGCGTCATATCGGGCTGTATGCCTATCGGGCAAGCTTCCTGCGGCAATATGCGTCGCTCAGCCCGGCGCCAACCGAACGCTTCGAATCGCTTGAGCAGTTGCGCGCCTTGCACCACGGCTACCGGATCGCGGTGGCCATGTGGCCGGGGGCGTTGCCGCCAGGTGTGGATACGGCGGAGGATCTGGAGCGCGTGCGTGCGGTGTTTGCCGGTAAAATCAACCGTTAATCAAAGAAGAAAACAGGGAGAAGGAAATGCGTCTGATTCTGTTGGGTGGGCCGGGTGCGGGCAAGGGGACCCAGGCTACCTTCATCAAGGAAAAGTTCGGCATCCCGCAAATCTCCACTGGCGACATGCTGCGCGCGCACGTGAAGAATGGCACGGCGCTGGGTGCGGCCGCGAAGAAAATCATGGATGCGGGCGCGCTGGTGTCCGACGACATCATTATCGGCATGGTCAAGGAGCGCATCACCGAAGCGGACTGCGCGAAGGGCTTTCTGTTCGACGGCTTCCCGCGCACCATTCCGCAGGCCGATGCCATGAAGAATGCCGGCATCAACCTTGACTATGTGGTCGAGATTGCCGTGGAGGACGCCGAGATCATCGAGCGCATGTCGGGTCGCCGCGCGCACCTGCCGTCGGGGCGCACTTATCACATCAAGTTCAATCCGCCGAAAGTTGCCGGCAAGGACGATGTCACCGGCGAGGATCTGGTGCAGCGTGATGACGACAAGGAAGAAACCGTCAAGAAGCGCCTCGATGTTTATCACCAGCAAACCGAGCCGCTGATTGCCTACTACGGCAAGTGGGCCGCATCCGGCGTGCCGGGCGCGCCGAAGTATGTCCGCATTCCGGGCGTCGGCAAGGTCGAGGAGATCCGCGACAGGGTTTTTGCCGCGCTGGCCTGAGCGGTAGCAGCCACCCGCGCAGGCGGGTTTTTGTTTTCAATCGTCTCCGCTCCCGGCCTGCACGGGGGCGATGGTGAATGTCCAATGTCCGCGCGCAACGCTTTCTATGCCCAGTCCGGCGGCGTGACTGCCGTCATCAATGTCTCCGGCCAGGCGGTCATCGAGACCTGTCGAAAACATCCCAGGAAGATCGGCAAGGTCTTTGCCGGCCGCAACGGCATCATCGGTGCGCTCACCGAAGACCTGATCGATACCTCGAGGGAGCCGGCGGCCAACATCAAGGCGCTCGGACATACGCCGGCAGGAGCCTTCGGGTCCTGCCGATACAAACTCAAGTCGCTGGAACAGAACCGGCGCGAATACGAGCGTCTGATCGAGGTCTTCAAGGCCCATGACATCGGCTACTTCTTTTATAACGGTGGCGGTGATTCCGCTGACACGTGCCTCAAGATTTCACAGCTTTCCGAGTCCATGGGGTACCCGATGACGGCGGTGCATGTACCCAAGACGGTCGATAACGACCTGCCGATCACCGACTGCTCGCCCGGGTTTGGCTCGGTGGCCAAATACGTTGCGGTGTCGATGCGTGAGGCCGGGCTGGATGTGGCATCCATGGCCAAGACCTCGACCAAGGTGTTCGTGCTGGAAGTGATGGGCCGCCACGCGGGCTGGATCACGGCGGCCTGCGGCCTTGCGGCGGAACGGCAGGGGGACGCGCCGCACATACTGCTGTTCCCGGAAATCACCTTCGATCCGCAGGCATTTCTCGCCCGCGTCGATGCCTCCGTGCGCAAGCATGGGTACTGCGCCATCGGTGTTTCCGAAGGCTTGCAGAACGCCGAGGGCAAGTTCGTCGCCGAATCCGGCCTGGTCGATGCGTTCGGCCATGCCCAGCTTGGCGGGGTCGCGCCGTTCATCGCCAATCTGGTGAAGCAGGAATTGAAACTCAAATACCACTGGGCCGTGGCGGACTACCTGCAGCGCGCCGCGCGGCACATTGCGTCGAAGACCGATGTGGAGCAAAGCTACGCCTTGGGAAAGGCCGCCGTCGAATACGCGGTGAAGGGCATGAACGGCGTGATGCCTGCCGTCAAACGGCTGTCGTCAAAGCCCTACAAATGGGAAATCGTTGCCGCGCCGCTTGGCGAGATCGCCAACCGAGAGAAGAAAATGCCCCGCGATTTCATCACGCCCGATGGCTTTCACATCACCCAGAAATGCCGCAATTATTTGCAGCCGCTGATCGCGGGCGAGGCTTACCCGCCGTATGTGAATGGTTTGCCGGCATATGTGACGCTGAAGAACGTAGCGGTCCGCAAAAAACTGAAGCCATTCGCGCTCTAGCCGCCCGTCAAACCCCAGCATTGGCGCGGCGTTTCAGGCAAAAAGCCTCTGGAAGCCTCGCCAATGCTGGGGTTTCGTCATTTGATGACAAACTGGGTGCTGAAGTCATAGAGCGAAACAGGGTTCTCCCGCGACCGCGTCCTCTGCTAAAATTGTGCGGTTTTGCACAGCCCTGACCAATCGGGCTGACGTCACGCTTTTTTGTCAGACCATTGCAACAAACCGCAACAACCTCACGGGAGTGAAATAAATGGATAACGGACTCATCTTTGCCTTCGTCTGCGCGCTGGTGGCGCTGGCGTACGGCGCCTGGCAGACCAAGTGGATACTTGCCCAGCCTGACGGCAACGACCGCATGCGCGAAATCGCAGCTGCCATCCAGGCCGGCGCAAAGGCCTACCTGAATCGCCAGTACACCACCATCGGCATCGTTGGTGCCGTGCTGTTTGTGGTGATCGGCGTACTGCTCGGCTGGACCACCGCGGGCGGTTTTGCCATCGGCGCAGTCGCCTCCGGACTAGCCGGCTATGTCGGCATGAATGTCTCGGTGCGGGCAAACGTGCGTACCGCCGAAGCCGCGCGCAGCGGCGTGAATGCAGCGCTCAACATCGCCTTCAAGGGCGGCGCCATCACCGGCATGCTGGTGGTTGGATTGGGTCTGCTGTCGGTGGTCGGTTTCTACTATTTCCTGGTGGGTGGCGGCCAGCACGGCGTGAAGGTCGGCGAACTGATCAAGCCGATGATCGGCCTGGCGTTTGGCTCGTCGCTGATTTCCATCTTTGCGCGCTTGGGCGGCGGTATTTTCACCAAGGGTGCGGACGTCGGCGCCGACCTGGTCGGCAAAGTTGAAGCCGGCATTCCGGAAGATGACCCGCGCAACCCGGCGGTGATTGCCGACAACGTGGGCGACAACGTTGGTGACTGCGCCGGCATGGCTGCCGACTTGTTCGAGACCTACGCCGTGACCATCATCGCCACCATGGTGCTGGGTGCGCTGCTGGTGCAAGGTCAGTACGCCGTCAATGCCGTGGTATACCCGCTGGTGCTCGGCGGCTTCGCCATCGTCGCTTCCATCATCGGTACGTGGTTTGTCACGACCAAGGATGACAAGAACATCATGTGGGCGCTGTACAAGGGGCTGATCGTTGCCGGTGGCATCGCGCTGATCGCCTTCTACTTCCTGACCGGCTGGATCATGGGGCCGGTGGCCTCGCAAGGCCCGTTCTACAGCACCATGAACCTGTGGCTTTGCTCGGTCGTCGGACTGGGTCTCACCGCGTTCCTGGTGTGGGTGACCGAGTACTACACCGGCACGCAATACGCACCGGTCAAGCATGTTGCCGAAGCCTCCACCAAGGGACATGCCACCAACATCATCGCCGGTATCGGCGTGTCCATGCGCTCCACCGCTTGGCCGGTACTGGCGGTGTGCGCTGCCATTTATGGCGCCTACACGCTGTCCGGCCTGTACGGTATCGCGATTGCCGCCACCTCCATGCTTTCCATGGCCGGCATCGTTGTCGCGCTGGACGCGTATGGCCCCATCACCGACAACGCCGGTGGCATCGCCGAGATGTCGGGCCTGCCGGAATCGGTGCGCAACGTCACCGATCCGCTGGATGCCGTGGGCAATACCACCAAGGCCGTCACCAAGGGCTACGCCATCGGCTCTGCCGGCCTGGCTGCGCTGGTACTGTTCGCGGACTACACCCATAAGCTGGAAGAGACCGGTCGCCACCTGGCGTTTGACCTGTCCGATCCGGCGGTCATCATCGGCCTGTTCGCCGGCGGCATGATTCCGTACCTGTTCGGCGCCATGGCCATGGAGGCCGTCGGTCGTTGCGCGGGTTCGGTGGTGGAAGAAGTACGCCGCCAGTTCCGCGAAATCAAGGGCATTATGGAGGGCACCGCCAAGCCGGATTATTCGCGCGCTGTCGACATGCTGACCAAGGGCGCGATCAAGGAAATGATCATTCCGTCCCTGTTGCCGGTGCTCGCACCGATCGCCATCGTCGTGGTCGTCGGCAGCCTGATGGGCCTCGACAATGGCATCAAGGCGCTGGGCGGCATGCTCATGGGCACCATCATCACCGGCCTGTTCGTCGCTATTTCCATGTGCACCGGTGGCGGCGCGTGGGATAACGCCAAGAAGTACATCGAGGAAGGCAACCACGGCGGCAAGGGTTCCGATGCGCACAAGGCTGCCGTCACCGGTGACACCGTTGGCGATCCTTACAAGGACACCGCCGGCCCGGCCGTGAACCCGCTCATCAAGATCATCAACATTGTTGCGCTGCTGATCGTGCCGTTGTTCGGCACGGCCGCCGACCACGCGCCCAAGGCGGTTGAGTCGCTCAAGGTGGAAGTAAAGGCCGCAGCGCCGGCTGCTGCGCCGGTTGCCCCGGCACCGGCACCCGCAGTCGCCCCGGCTGCGGTTGTGCCGGCTGCCGCAACTGCCGCGCCGGCGGCGGCGCCCGCCGTTGCCAAGCCGGCAGCCGACGCCAAGAAACCGGCAGACGCCAAGCCTGCTGAGGCACCGAAGAAGTAATTGGCCATGCGCCAAACAAAACGCCGGGCTAGCCCGGCGTTTTGTTTTGTGCGTCCGCTGACTGCTTATGCCACGGGTAGCGCGTATTTCTTGAATTGCTCGCGCAGTTTGGTCTTGAGCAGCTTGCCGGTGGCGGTGTGCGGAAGCTGATCGACGAAGACGACATCGTCCGGCATCCACCACTTGGCAATCTTTCCCTGAAAGAACTGCAGCAATTCTTCCTTCGCGACATTGGTGTCGGGCTTGCGCACCACGATGAGGATGGGCCGTTCGTCCCATTTCGGGTGGGCGACGCCGATCACTGCCGCTTCGAGCACACCCGGGTGGGCGACGGCGATATTCTCGAGGTCGATGGAGCTGATCCATTCGCCGCCGGACTTGATCACGTCCTTCGAACGGTCGGTGATCTGCATGTAGCCGTCCGCATCGATGGTCGCCACATCGCCGGTGTGGAACCACCCATCGCGCAGGGCGGATGTGTCCTCGCGATAGTATTGTTCGACGATCCAGGGGCCGCGCACCATGAGGTCGCCGAAAGCCTTGCCGTCGTTGGGCAGCGTATTGCCATCACCGTCGACAATCTTCATTTCCACGCCAAAAATTGTGCAGCCCTGCTTGGACTGCACCGCGAATTTTTCGTCAGCGCCAAGCCGGTCGTGTTTGGCCCGCAGCCGGCACATCGTGCCGAGCGGCGACATTTCGGTCATCCCCCAGGCGTGCACCACGGTCACGCCGTAATCGCGCTCGAAGGTTTCCAGCATGGCGCGTGGGCACGCTGAGCCGCCAATGATGGTTTCCCTGAAGGTGCTGAACTTGAGATTGTTGGACTTGACGTAGTTCAGCAGGCCCATCCACACCGTCGGCACGCCGGCACTGAGCGTGACGCGCTCCTGCTCGAACAGCCGGTGCAGGCTGGCGCCATCAAGGGCTGCTCCCGGCAGTACCAGCTTCGCGCCGGCTGCGGCCGCGATGTAAGGCAGACCCCACGCATTGACATGGAACATCGGCACCACCGGCAACACCGCGTCCCGCGAGGTAATGCCGAATGCGTCGGCCGCCATCGCTGCATAGGTGTGGTAAATCGTTGAACGGTGCGAGTAGAGCACGCCCTTCGGATTCCCCGTCGTGCCGGACGTATAGCAAAGGCTCGAGGGCGTGGTGTCGGGAAATTCCGGCCAATCGAACTGGTCGCTCTCCGCTGCGAGCAATTCTTCGTAGCACAGGACATTGGGCACATTGATCGCCGGCATGTGGGCGCGATCCGTCATTGCAATGAAGTGCCTGATGCCGGGCAGTTGCGGTGCCAGTTTCTCCACGATCGGCGCGAACGTCAGATCGAAGAACAGGCACTGGTCCTCGGCATGATTGCCGATATAGGCAATCTGCTCGGGAAACAGGCGAGGGTTGATGGTGTGCATCACTGCGCCCATGCCCGACACGCCGTAATAGAGCTCGAAGTGCCGGTAGCCGTTCCATGCCAGCGTGCCGACGCGCTCGCCGCGCTGGATGCCAAGTCGTGTCAGCACGTTGGCCAGCCGTTTTGCGCGCCGGGCCGCATCGGCGTAGGTATAGCGATGCAGATCGAAACCGGCACCGCTCTCCACGGTCCGCGACACGATCTCGGTGTCCGCGAAGTTGCGCGCCGCATGCTCTATGAACGATGAAATGAGCAGCGAACGCTGCATCATGCTGCCGACCATGGTTTCCTCCGGATTTTGCTTTGCGGCATTGTGGCACAGGTCGGTGCCGCCAACTTCACGCAAAACGAACCACGGCGGGCGCCACTAGCCGGCGGGCGCCGGTTTCATGCCTCGCAGATTTTACCCATGGCACATGTGCTCAGCCTTCGCTCTGCGCCAGGCCGGCTACGTGCACCAGCGCGATGATCAGCACGCCGGTGGAGAAGGCAAGATCGGCGCCGCTGACCGGCTGGCCGGAAGTGAACACGTTGTAGCCAAGCAGCTGCGGCAGCAGGAACATGCCGCGGACAAGGTAGAGCGCTGTGATGCCCCAGATGGCTTCACGCATCAGTGGCAGCGGCGCGATGCGTCCGGCCGCCGGCAGAGCTTAGACGCCCCAGACCGCGAGCAGGCCCGCGACCAGCAAGGTGGCGAACACGGGGCTAGCGGCAGCCGCGGCGGCATAGGCCGCGGTGGTATGTAATGCCCCCGTCCCGTGCAGGCCGCTGACGGCGATGGTGGCGTGGGAAGCGGCAGCCGTAAAGCTCGATGCTGCGCCGAGGATCAGTATGCGCATGCTGCTTCTCCTTCTTCAATACAGCGGCGCGGCACCGGAAAGGGACGCGAACGCCAGGGACCATTCATCCGCCTTCGGTGGCGGCGAAAACTCCACGCGATCGAGCAGGAAGTCGATGCTGGCAACGATTACCTGCCGGTCGCGCAGGATCTTGCGGTGGCCCAGGCCGAAGGTTCGTTTGAAGCGGGCATCGGGCCAGGCGCGGGCGACGGCGAGGCCGCTGTCGATACGCACGTCCTTGTCGCCCTGGTCGTGAATTACCAGCGCTTTTGCTTTCAGGCCGGCCGCGGCATGGGGCATTTCGAACTCTTGCCACGGCACGCCAATTTTCTGTTCCAGGCGCCATTGCATGGCGGCGCGCAGGCGCTCAGGCAGGCCAAGCGCGCGCGCAAAGAATCGCGAATAGCGGATGAGCGAGGCGGGCGGCGCAATCTGCACCACGCGGACGTGTTCGAGGTGCTTGAGTTCATTGCGCAGTGCGATGCCGATGCCGGCACAACCGAGTGAATGACCGATGAATCCGGCGATGCGCAACTGTTGCGCCTCGACATGGCGCGCCACCGCCGTTACTCCTCTGGCGAAATCGGTGATGGGCGCTTCCGAGCCTTCCGACAGACCGTGGCTGGCATGGTCAAACAGCCACACCTGAAGACCAGCGTCGAGCAGCGCGGGAACGAACTCCCGAAACTGCGCACCACGCCCGCCCCAACCATGGCTGCAAATGACCGCGGGCGCGCGCGCGTGACCGAACCGCCAGGCCGCGAGCTTTCCCATCGGCGTTTCGACGGACACACGCGTGCCCTTGGCAAGTGACTGCCATTCCGGCTGGGTGTGCTGAATGCGTGGTGGCGTGATGAAGCGCTGCGCAACCTTGCGCACGGTCCAGGCCGGTGCCAGCGAGGTGGCAACCGTCATGCCAAGACGTGCGCCCAACTGCACCAGCGATGAATTCGCAACACGAACGATCGTGCTATTTAGAGGCGAGGAAAAAGCGAGGGACATGGTGAGTTCCTTTCCTAGGTGGCGGAAGCGTTGCGGCGGGGGTTTGCGGGAGTCGCGTGCTTGCCTGGTGCGGCTGGGGCCAGCGCGCAGCCCACCAGGCGATCAAATGCCAGGCGCGCGCGTTCGTTGGCGCGCGGGTCGTGAAACAGGCTTCTGGAGCGGTAACAAGTGGAGATGATGCCAAACAGCTCAAACGCAAACTGCTCCGCGTCGGTTCCGGCAGCGAACTCGCCCGTGTCGATGGTCAGTTGCACGGCCTTGATCATGCCTTCCTGCGAGCGGCGCATATGGTCGACGACGGCATCGCGAACAGGACCGGGCTTGTCATCAAATTCCACAGTGGCGGTCATCATTGGGCAACTCGTCAGGTTGCTGCGCGCGGTCCAGCCGACCCATAGGTCGAACAGCGCCTGCAAGCGCTTCAGCCCCCGCGGCGCCGACAGTGCCGGCAGGATGGCAACTTCGTTGAAACGCCGCACCGCCTCGTCAATGGTGGCAATCTGCAATTCTTCCTTGGACCCGAAGTGCGCGAACAGGCCGCTTTTCGACATGCCGGTCTTTTCCGCCAGCGTGCCGATGGTCAACGCCTCAAATCCTTCAGTGCTGGCGTGGCGCAGCGCCGCATTGAGGATTGCAGCGCGCGTTTCTTCTCCCTTGGTGGGTCGGGTACGCAATTTGGCGGTCGCGTTCATGGCCGCAATAATAGAACGACCGTTCTATTAATGTCAAGCGGTGCATCGGCCGAGAATCTGAGGTGCGAAATCCAGCACCGGCGGGGCTTCCAGGCCATTTTGCTTCCAAAAGCCGCACCAGTGCTCGACTTTGGCCTCGATCAGCGGCCGCAAGCGGAGGCGGTGTCAACAAACAAAGTGAGGACGGTGGGTGCGGGCGCGCGACGAAGATAGGCCAGTTGCCGAGTGCATTGTTGCCAAACAGACGGTGACCCGCGGTATGCGAGCCGGTCAGGTGCGCCCCTTGAGCCACTCCATCAGCGCGGGGGCCGGCAGCGCCGGACTCATGTGGAAGCCCTGGGCGAGATCGCAGCCCATCTTTTTCAAATCCTTGTAGGTGGCCTCATCCTCCACGCCTTCCGCCACCACCGACAGTTCGAAGTTGTGCGCGAGGTCGATGACGGAACGGACAATCTGCTGGTCGCCCTTGGCCAGCCGCATGTGCTGCACGAACAGCTTGTCGATCTTCAGTTCATCGAGCGGGAATTTCTTGACGTACGAGAGGGACGAGTAGCCGGTACCGAAATCATCCACCGACAGGCGCAGCCCCATCTGCTTCAATCGCTTCATTACCGCCAGCGACTGATCGGCGTCGCCGATGGTCGAACTCTCGGTGATTTCCACGGTGACCTTGGCCGGATCGGCGCTCCAGGTTCCGAGCGCCTGGCTCATGACTTCCGGCAAGTCTGCATCGGCCAGGGTGATGGTCGAAAAGTTAAGGCCCGTGGCCAGATCCATGCCGTGCTGCCGCCACTCGGCCTGATGGCGCAGCACGGTGTTCATGACCCAGGCGGTCAGGCTGCCGATCATGCCATTGGCTTCCGCGATGCGAATGATCGCCGGTGGTGCGATCGGGCCGCGGTCGCCCAGCGACCAGCGCAGCAAGCCTTCCACGGCGTGACACTTGCCGGTTTTGAGATTGACCTGCGGCTGGTAGTGCACTTCCAGCTGATTGGTGCGGATGGCCTCACGCAGCGGACCTTCCAGGCCAAGATAGGCATCGGTCTCGCGGCGATTTTCGGTCTGGAAAATGTGTTGCGCGATATCCCGGCTGCGGGCGATGCGCTCGGCGATGTCGGCATTGACGATGAGATGTTCGGCGCGATTGGCGTGCTCCGGAAACAGTGCGATGCCGATGATGGGCCGGACATTGATGACCACGTCGTCAAAGCTGAACGGCGCTTCCAGTGTCTGCTGCAATTTGCCGGCCGCGAGCCAGGCCTGCGCCTCGCTTTTCAGGTTGGGCAGGAAGATGCAAAGCTTTTCGTCGCTGAGCTGCACGAAGCGGTCAACCGGCCGCAGCGCGGCGGGCAGGCGCTTGAGCGCGCGTCGCATGATATCCGCGGTGGCAACACCGAGCAGCGCCTCCAGCCGGTCCGGGCGGGATAATTCGATGATGAGCGCGGCGACGTGGCGCTGCGACATGCGGGCGTGATCGAGGGCATTGGCGAGGCTGGCGCGCAATGCGACGCGGTCGAGTTCCTGCGATTCAAGCACGTGTGCGGTCGCCGGTGTCGGCGGTTTGGCAGCAGGATTGGCGTGATCGTTCATGTGGGGGCGCGCAGATCCATCAAGGTCACGTTCAGTTCAGGTAGTACTCGCTGGGATCCAGGCCAAAGGCATTGCTCGGCAGGCCGCGACGGATGAATGCAGGATTGTCCGACACGTCGTACAGCAGGTCGCGCATGGACGGGTGCCGGTGCGGCGTCTTGTCTTCTTCGGTAACCACGAGGACCTTCGGGCGCAAGCGCTTGATCTTGTTGTGGGTGACCACCACGGCAACCTCGCCGGTCGAAAGCTCGACCAGGCTGCCGACCGGGAACACGCCGATGGACTGGATGAACTGCTCGACCATGTCGGTATGGAACTGGGTGCCGCTCCAGTTGGACAGCATCTGCAACGCCTCGTGCGGCGAAATTGCCTCCGCGTACGGCCGGCGCTTGGTCACGGCGGCATAGGTATCGGCGATGGCGGCCATGCGGCCGAAAACGCTGATTTTCTCGCCCATGATGTTCTGCGGGTAGCCGGTGCCATTCATGCGCTCGTGATGCTGCGCGATGCCTTCGAGCACGTCGGGGTGAATGTTGGGCGTGGCGTTGAGGATTTCGAGGCCGAGGTCGACATGGTCCTTGATCTGCTCGAATTCGTCGGACGTCAGGCGTGCAGACTTCTCGAGAAGTTCCCGCGGCAGCTTGATCTTGCCGATGTCCAGCAGCAGGCCGAGCATGCCGAGCTGGCTGAGCTGCTCCTTCGGATAGCCCAGGTGGCGGCCGAAGGCCACCAAGCTGACAGCGACGGACAGGCCATGTCCGTAAACCGTCAGGTCCTGCTCCCGCATCCGCGCCACCCACATCAGGGCGTCGGGGTTGCGCACCATGCTCTGGACCATGTCGTCGATCACCTCCTCGACGCTTTCCAGCTGCAGGTTGCCGCCGGCGCGGATATCCTCGACCACGTTGTGCAGCAACTGGCTGGTACGGTCGTAGGCGATCGTCGCCGCGCCAACCTCTTCCTCGACGGTGTGCTTGTCCTCGTAAATGGTCAGCTGGACGGTCTCGGGGATGAAGGCTGCGCGCACATGCTCCTGCGGCGCGGGTGTGGTGTCCGGCGGGTCCGTGTAAACTTCCGCCTCTTCCTTGCGTGCAAACAGCCCGCTGACCCCCACTTTCAACTGGCCCCAGAAGCTTTGCCGGGCGCCACCTTGCGGGACGTCTTGGCCGTCGTGGTCGTGATCGCTGCCGCGTGCAGGTGCCAGGCCCTGGCCGCGCGTGTTGGGCGCATTCACGGAAACTGCGAAATCGCGCGTTCCCCCGCGTGCCGGCTGCTTTGCCGATTCTGCCGGTCTGCCCGGCAACTTTTCCGAGCGGGTGCCGGCGGATCCTTCGGGTGTCCTGCCCGCGGGTCCCGAGCCAGACTTCGGCACCTGTGCGCGCTGCACCACCACGCGCGGCGCATTACCGAGGTCGCGAGACGGTTGCTGCGGCTTACGCGCCGGCGCGTCGAATTCGGCACCCACCGACCGGTGCGGATCAATCATCACCCACTGGCAATGTTGTCGAAGCTGGCGCAACTGTTCCTCATCCTCAATGAGGAAGCCCTGCAGAAGAAAAGGGGTGTCGATCCACGGGCGATCGAGATCGGCAACAAACATGCCGAGAGCCAGTTCAGTGGCGGTGACCTTGCGGTGCATGATTCCTAACGGGCTGAGGGTGTGTTGAGAAGCGTATTCTACGTGCATGCCGGGATTCCCGTCCGCCCATATGCGACTGCCTGGCAGTGACAGCGAGACCGATAACTTGCTCGCCAGAGTGGTGCCCGGTTTGGCAAGGCGGGCGAATGCGACTATCCTGCCGCATCTCCAGAATTGGAATCGTTAGCAATCGTGGAATTCAAGTTACTCGGCAGCAGCGGTCGGGCGCGTCGCGGCAGGTTGATGCTGGCGCACGGCCCGGTCGAAACACCGGTGTTCATGCCGGTCGGCACGTACGGCTCGGTCAAGGCCATGAGCCCGGCGGAGCTGGATGAGATCGGCGCACAGATCATCCTTGGCAATACCTTCCACCTGTGGTTGCGCCCGGGGATGGAGATCATCAAAAAGTTCGGCGGACTGCACCAGTTCATGGCCTGGCAAAAACCGGTCCTCACCGATTCGGGCGGGTTTCAGGTCTGGAGCCTCGGCGACTTGCGCAAGATCAGCGAGGAGGGCGTCGCTTTCCAGTCGCCGGTAAACGGCGACCGATGCTTCCTGTCACCCGAGGAATCGATGCGCATCCAGTATGCGCTGAACGCCGACGTGGTGATGATCTTCGACGAATGTACTGCCTATCCATCCACGCTTGAAGAAGCCGCGTCGTCGATGCGCCTGTCGCTGCGCTGGGCAGCGCGCTGCAAAACCGAATTTGCGCGCCTCGAAAACCCGAACGCGCTGTTCGGCATCGTGCAGGGTGGCATGCACGAGAGCCTGCGCGAGGAGTCGCTGGCGGGCTTGTGCGAGATCGACTTCCACGGCTTTGCCATCGGCGGACTGTCAGTGGGGGAGCCGAAAGAGGACATGTTGCGCATCCTGGCGCACACGGCGCCGCGACTTCCCGTCGAAAAGCCGCGCTATCTCATGGGCGTGGGCACCCCCGAGGATCTGGTCGATGCGGTTGCCGAAGGTGTCGACATGTTTGACTGTGTCATGCCCACACGCAATGCCCGCAACGGCTGGCTGTTTACACGCTTCGGTGACATCAAGATCCGCAACTCCCGCTACAAGGACGACACCCGGCCGCTTGACGAATCCTGCGACTGCTACACCTGCCGCACGTTCAGCCGGGCCTACCTGCACCATTTGCAGCGGCTCAACGAAATTCTCGGTGCGCGCCTCAACACGATTCACAACCTGCACTATTACCAGCAGCTCATGCGCGAAATGCGCGCCGCCATCGACAGCGATTCCTTCGCCGTGTTCTCGGGCCAGTTCCGCGCGAACCGGCAGGTCGGACCCAGCTGAACTGGTATAATTTCCAGTTAACTTTTCAAGCCCTCCCCGGGATTATTCTGGTGCCGGCGCTTGAAGATTGCCCGGGCAACTCCAGCTAGTGCTGAATGCCCTGATCCACAACCACCGTATCCGGAGAAGTCATGATCAGTAACGCCTACGCGCAAGCGGCCGCGCCCGCACCCGGCGGAGATCCGCTGCCGAGTTTTTTCATCATCATCGGCATGTTTGTGCTGATGTATTTTTTCATGATTCGTCCGCAGCAGAAAAAGGCCAAGGAACACAAGCAAATGGTCGATGCACTGCAGAAGGGTGATGAGGTCATCGCCATGGGCATCCTCGGCAAGATTACCAAGGTCGGCGAATCCTACGTCAGCATCGAGGTCTCCGAAGGAAATGTCATGCATGTGCAAAAGCACGCCGTGACCATGCTGTTGCCCAAGGGCACCTACAACGACATTGCCAAGTAGTCGCCTTCCGGGCGTCACCTGGCTGGCTGGCGGTAAAGCAGCCCGGCGCCTGACGGCCAGTCAAACCAACCGAGCGTCACGATGAACAAATACCCCCTTTGGAAATACATCACCATCAGCGTAGCCCTGGTCGTGGCGTTTCTCTACACCGTCCCGAATTTCTTCGGCGAGGTCCCAGCGATCCAGATTTCGGGCTTGCGCACCAACAAGGCCGATGCCAACACCCAGAAGCTGGTCGAGGACGCGCTCAAGGAAGCCAAAATCGAGTCCGCGGGCATCCTTCTCGACGGTGACGCGCTGAAAGTGAAGTTCAAGGATCCGGGCACCCAGTTGCAGGCGCGCGAGGTCATTCAGCAGAAAGTCGGTTCCGGCTATATCGTTGCGCTGAATCTGGTGTCCAATTCGCCGGACTGGCTGTCGAAGATCAACGCACAACCCATGTACCTTGGGCTGGATCTGCGTGGCGGTGTGCACTTCCTGATGCAGGTCGACATGAAGACGGCCATCGACAAGTCGATCGATCGCTACACGGGCGACATCCGCACGCTGCTGCGCGAGAAGAAGGTTTTCTACAGCGGGGTTGCTCGCGAGTCCGATCGCGTCGTGGTGCGGTTCAAGGACAAGGCCGAGTTGCTGAAGGCGCAAAAGGAAATCGGCACGTCCCTGCCGGATCTGCAACTGCGCGACAACGAAGTGAACGGGGAATTCGTGCTGACGGCCCTCATGAAGCCGGAAGCGCTGAAAGCCCTGCAGGACAATGCCCTGCAGCAAAACATCACGGCGCTGCGCAAGCGCGTCAACGAACTCGGCGTTTCCGAGCCCATCGTGCAGCAACAGGGTCCCGACCGCATTCTGGTGCAACTGGCCGGCGTGCAGGACCCGGCGCGCGCCAAGGACGTGATCGGCCGCACCGCGACGCTGGAATTGCGCATGGTGGCAGAGGATCAGATGATCGGCGGCGGCTTTGAACATCTGCGCAATGAACCCGCGCCCTTCAACACCGAAAAAATGATCGACGACCGTGGCGCCGTGGTGCTGGTCAAAAAGGCCATCGTCATCACCGGCGACAAGGTGACCGACGCGCAGCCCGGCTTTGATCAGCAAACCAGTCGCCCGGTCGTGAACGTGCGGCTGGACGCAGCAGGTGGCCGTGCCATGCTGCAGACCACGCGCGAGAACCTCGGCAAGCGCATGGCAATGATTCTGATCGAGAAGGGCAAGCCGGAAGTGCTGACCTGGCCGAGCATCAACGGCGAATTTGGTCCGCAGTTCCAGATCACCGGCGGCTTCACCACCCAGGAAGCGCGCAACCTCGCCTTGTTGCTGCGCGCAGGCGCGTTGGCCGCGCCGATGGAAATCATCGAGGAGCGCACGATCGGCCCCAGCCTCGGCGCCGAAAATATCGACAAGGGCAAGAATTCGCTGCTGCTCGGCTTTGCGCTGATCACCTGCTTCATGATCATCTACTACATGCTGTTCGGCGTGATCTCGGTGTTGGCGCTCGCCTCCAACCTGCTGTTCCTGGTGGCGCTGCTGTCGATGCTGCAGGCGACACTGACCCTGCCGGGCATCGCGGCTATCGCGCTGGCACTTGGCATGGCGATCGACGCCAACGTACTGATCAACGAGCGGGTGCGGGAAGAACTGCGCAGCGGCATGTCGCCGCAGATGGCGATCCAGGCCGGGTATGACCGCGCGCTGGATACCATCATCGATTCCAACATCACCACCCTGATCGTGGGTCTGGCGCTGCTGATTTGGGGCTCGGGTCCGGTACGAGGATTCGCGGTGGTCCACTGCCTTGGTATTCTCACCTCGGTATTCAGCGCAGTCATGGTTTCCCGCGGACTGGTCAACCTGATTTACGGCGGCAGGAAAAAGGTCACCAAGCTTTCCATCGGCAATGTCGACTGGCACAAGCCCGAAGCCAGTCCGGCGGCGTAACGCGCCATCGCCCAGGCCAGCCTGCCCAAACGAATCAGACAGGAAAATTCATGGAATTCTTCAGAATCAAGAAATCGATCCCGTTCATGCGCCACGCGCTGGTGTTCAACATCATTTCGCTGGTGACGTTTTTGCTGGCGGTGGTGTTCCTGGTCATCAAGGGACTGCACTTCTCGATCGAATTTACCGGCGGCACGGTCATCGAAGCGCCGTTCAAGACTCCCGCCAACCTCGAGTCGATCCGTACCGAACTGACCAAGAACGGCTTTGCCTACGACTCGGTGCAAAATTTCGGGTCCGCGAAAGATGTGCTGATCCGATTGCCGCTGAAAGTGAGCGATGGCAAGCAGAACGAAGCCATGGAAAAACAGAAGAACGCGATCATCGATGTTCTTACGCCACTCGGCCTCGACTACGATCGCGAGCTGGCGGCAAGGGATCCAAAGGCCAACAAGCTGCGCATTGAATTCGTCGGCAGCCAGGTGGGCAAGGAGCTGGCCTATGACGGCGCCATTGCACTGCTGGTGGTTTGTATCGGCATCATGGCCTACCTGGCGGTGCGATTTGAATGGCGCTTCGCGGTTGCAACCATCGTCGCCAACTTGCACGACGTGGTGATCATCCTCGGCTTCTTCGCCTTTTTCCAGTGGGAATTCTCGCTGCCGGTACTGGCGGCGGTGCTGGCCATCCTTGGCTATTCGGTGAACGAATCGGTGGTGGTGTTTGACCGCGCGCGCGAGAACTTCCGCAAGATGCGCAAAGCCACGACCGAGGAGATTTTCGATGCGGCGATCACCGGCACAATTTCGCGCACCATCATTACCCACGGCACCACGCAGATGATGGTGCTGGCGATGCTGATCTTCGGCGGACCGAGCCTGCACTACTTCGCGCTGGCGCTGACCATCGGTATCTGCTTCGGTATTTACTCGTCGGTGCTGGTGGCCTGTCCAATTGCCAGGTACCTGGGCGTATCGCGCGAAGACTTCGTCAAGCCGATCAAAAAGGAAGGCGAACCGGAAGTCATTTCGGCGCAGCCATAGCCATAGCCGGCCAAGACGGATTCGGTCATGGATTGGCTGCTTGCCGCGGTGGATGTCGTGCTCCACCTGAACAGCTACCTGCAGGCGTGGACGGCCCAATATGGCGTATGGATTTACGCCATATTGTTCGTGGTGATCTTCGCCGAGACCGGCCTGGTGGTGACGCCGTTCCTGCCCGGCGATTCACTATTGTTCGTCGCTGGCTCGATCGCGGCCCTGGGTGGCATGAATGTCCACCTGCTGGTTGCGGTCATGTTTACCGCAGCTGTTCTGGGAAACATCACCAATTACGAGATCGGTCGCTATTTCGGCCAGCGTTTTTTCGTTGACAATCAGTCCCGCTGGCTCAATCCGGTGCATCTTGAACGAACCCACCAGTTCTTTGAGAGATGGGGCCCGGCAGCCGTGGTGCTGGCACGCTTTGTCCCGTTCCTGCGTACCTATGTGCCGTTTGTGGCGGGCATGGCGGCAATGTCCCGGCCGCGCTACGTCGCGTACACCGTGTTCGGCGCAGCAGCATGGGTTGGCAGCCTCACCTACCTCGGCTATTTCTTCGGCAATATCCCCTGGATCCAGCAGAATCAGGGGCTGCTGGTGATCGGCATTGTTGTGGTGAGCGTGCTGCCCGTCATCATCGGCATCGTCAAGGCGCGTTTCGCAGCGTCTGCCGGAACGACGGGCGCGTGATCCACGCATAACCCACGCTGGCGACGAAGAACAGAGTCGCAAGCAGCAGCTCCACCCACGCGCACCAGGCTGAGGGTGTGGCATCCGACCACGCGCGCACCACGCCTTCGGCGAAGTAGAGCAGGATCAGCATGCTCGACCATTGGTACGTATAGCGGCGCCCATGCAGAATGCCCGGCAGCGGCAACAGCAGCGGCAGCACTTTGAGAATCAGCCAGGAACCGCCTGGTCGCAGGGGCGCCACCACCGCCTCCCAGGCGATGCCGCCTGCGATCAGCGCGATGAGGCTGATGCTGGCGGTCAATTGGAAAATTCGTTCGAGCCGCAGTGCCTGGCGACCGCTGAAGAAAGCGTCAGGCATGCAGCTTGAGAGCGAAGCCGGCGAGCCGCTTTCCCAGTTGGAACGCCAGCAGTTTCTCGTGTTCCGAAACGGGCTGGCTGTTGTCCGCGCCGGCGACGTGGCTCGCGCCATACGGCGTGCCGCCACCGCGGGTTTGGTTAAGGGCTGGTTCAGTGAATGGGACGCCCACCATCAGCATGCCGTGGTGCAGCAAGGGCAGCATCATCGTCAGCAATGTCGATTCGTTGCCGCCGTGCTGGGTGGAACTCGATGTGAAAACGCACGCGGGCTTGCCGGAAAGCGTACCGCGCAGCCACTCGCCGCCCGTGCCATCAAGAAAGAACTTCATGGGTGCGGCCATGTTGCCGAATCTCGTCGGTGAACCGAGCGCGAGCCCGATGCATTCCTCGAGATCGCGCGCCGTGACATACGGCGAGCCCTCGGTCGGTACCGACGGCTCGGCTATTTTTGTAACTGCGGCAACCTTGGGCACGGTGCGAACCCGGGCACTCGCGCCGGGCACGCCATCGATTCCCCGTGCAACGTGCATGGCCAGTTCGCGCACCGAGCCGGATTGAGAGTAATACAGTACGAGCAGTTCAGCCATGGTCTGGAAAGTTGCCGGGAATGGGAAGTCGCGGAATCCATGGCTATTATACGAACCGCACCCCACCTTCAGGCCGTACATTGCTCAAACAAATCTTTGCTTACCTGCGCTTCGTCGCGCGTCGTTTTGTAGAAGATCGCTGTCTCATGGTGGCCGGCAGCCTGACATTCACGTCGCTGCTCGCCCTCGTGCCGGTTTTTACCGTGACGCTGGTGCTGACCTCGCGGCTGCCGTACATGCGCGACATGATTTCCCAGGTCCGCACATTCGCCTTGAAAAGCCTGGTACCTGATGTGGCCGGCAAAGTCGTTACGGTCTACATGGAGCAGTTTGCGCGCAACGCCGCGAGCCTGACCGCCATCGGCTTGGCCATGATTGTGATCACGGCGGTGGCGCTGATGTTCACGATCGATGGTGCCTTCAACGACATCTGGCGCGCCAAGCGGCTGCGTCCCTGGTGGAAACGGCTCGCTGGTTATTTCGCGGTGCTGGCGCTCGGCCCGCTGCTGATCGGCGTTGGCCTCACCCTTGTCACCTACCTGGTGAACTTTACGCAGCGATTTGACCGGGTTCTGCCGATGCTCGACGACTGGCTGCTGAAGCTGGCCTCATTCGGCATCGCAACGCTCGCGCTGGTGCTGGCCTACCGGGTCATGCCGGCGCGCATGGTGCCGATGCGTCACGCGCTCATCGGCGGACTGTTTGCCGGGCTGCTGTTCGAAGTCGTCAAGCACTTGTTCGTTCTTTATGTCCTCGGTATTCCCACGTATAGCCTGGTCTACGGCGCGTTCGCCAGCGTGCCCATTTTCCTGGCGTGGCTGTTTTGCTGCTGGATGGTGGTACTGCTTGGTGCCGAGGTGACGGCCACGCTGTCGTATTTTCGACATGGCGACAGCATGCAACGGCGCGGCGCGCACGCGCCGCCGGTGGCCGAAGCGTTGCGCATCGTCGACGGACTTGCGGACGGCGTGCAAGGGCTCGGCCTCAATGCCATTCGTTCCAGGGCGGCGGTACCGATCGATGTTGCCGAGGACATTCTTCACGCACTTGAACGCGCCAATCTCGTGCAAATGACGAGCGGCTCAAGATACCGCCTTGCACTGGCGCGCGAAGCGATTTCCGAGGAGGAAGTGGTGAAGGCGGTGCGCTTGCCCGGACGCGAGCTAGCCTAGGATTCCTGGTACTGGAACATATCGAAGCGGCTGGTGCGCTCCATCAGGGTGGTCGCGCGCACGGTATGCACCTCGCCTTTCCCCTTGAGTTCGAATTCGCGAAGGTCGGCAAAAGTCTCCGGCGTCGTCAGCAGCGTGTCGCTTTCCGCTTCGGGTACCAGTGAAAGCAGGCGTAAAGCCGGGTTGCTGCGGCCGCCGCCAATCGTCGGTTCGATGGTGATGCTGTCCGCGGCGGGCGCCACAAGTTCCACGCCGAATTCCAGGGCGTTGCCCTCCAGCATGGTCAGCCAGCGCACCACGCCCACATTCCAGGTGCGGCCGCCAACAAAGCGCACGCCAACCACTTCCCCAACCGTGACGCTGACGCTTCCGCCGGATTCGCGATGCATGCGCAGGCCATTGGCACTCTGGTTGAGTACATGCCACTCTTCCACGCCGATCATTTGCGACATGGGATCCTGCGGAATGCGCAGCAGCGGAATGGTGCCGCCCTCGCGGATCGCCCGCGCATCGGCTTCGGGATCTTCCTGCGAGGCCAGCTCGGTGAAATAGCAGATCGCCTTGATTCCGGCGCAAAGGGCTACGGCCGAGTCGGTCGGGTTGCGGCGGAACTGTCGCTTCGGCGGATCGCCCCAGAGGCGAATGAGCCGGCCCATCAAATCCGTCAGATCGTGCGTCGCACGACTTTTCGCAGACGGCGCCGACGCCGAGGTCTGCGACCGCAGGCGCTGCTGGAGCTTTTCGACGAGCTTGCCCGGATCGACGATGCGCAGTAACTGACCTGGAGGCGGGCGGCCTCCCTGCACCAGCACCTTGGGTGGCTGGTCGCTGTCCATCGCCACCACGAACAGGCGCAGCGGATTGAGTCCTTCGGCGCTGGTACGCATTTCGACCAGGCCGCGATTCTGCTTCAGCAGGTCGAGCGCCTTGTCAGCCTCCTGGTACATGAGGCGATAGGGGTCGGCCAGGGACATCATCAAAGCATCGGCGTACAGGTCCGCTGCAGTCGCGCCCACGCCGGCGTCGACGATTTCAGCGGTGAGGCCCTGTTCTTCCGCGAACAGCTGAAGCTGGTGCATTTCCTGCCACGCGCCGTGCGGGACCGGATAGTAGACCTTGTAGCTCTGCAGCATTTGCGCACGCAGGTAGTACATCGACCAGAACAGCGGGCCAGGCAAGCTCTTCTTGGCGTTGAACAGGATCATCTTCCCGGTCTTCTCCAGCAGCAACATCTTGTACGCATAACAGCATTGCGTAATCAGCTGCGCGGACAAGTCAAATGCCTCGGCCTGCTTCGCGGGCAGCGGCAGGCTGCTGTAGGCGTAGATCGCCTGCAACTCGTCAAGCAGGACCGTAACAACCGGACGATAGATTTCGACGACAGCGACGCGCTCATCGCCCGGCATCTTGGCGGCGTTCATGGCCTCGATGCTCTGGATTACGGCACGCGCCGAATCAATCGTCTTGGTCAGCGGCAGCGACTCGATCCAGGCCCGCGCCTTCTTCGGATTGACTTCAACTTCCGGTGGCAGCGGTCGCGTAACGACGGGAACGGAAAGACTGAGTGCCATGAACTCCCCATGAATTTTGTGGCGCCGCGACTGTCAGAGCTGGTGCCGGACGGCCGGGATAAAACGGCTGAATGTTATGATGTTTTTGTCAGGGACAACAGGCTAAATCGTGCATTTATCAATACTTTACCGCGTTATCTTGAGGATTGCTGTGATGCTGGCGCTGGTTGCGGCGGCGCAGCTTCACGCTTTTGAGCTCAAGGACACTGCAGGCAAACCGCAGCGGCTCGCGGACATGAAGGGCAAGTGGGTGGTGGTCAATTTCTGGGCAACCTGGTGCGCCCCGTGCATCAAGGAAATTCCGGATATCGCGGCGTTCGCCAAGGAGCAGGCCGACAAGACGCGTGTGCTGGGCATTGCCCTTGACTGGGACAACGAGAAGCAGGTGATCGCCTTCGCCAAGAAGGTCGGCCACACTTATCCGATGGTTTTGGGGACGGACGCGAGCGAAAAAGTCTTCGGGCGCATGAAGGGCTTGCCGACCACAATTGTTTATGACCCCGCAGGAAAAATCGCCTTCCAGAAAACCGGCACGGTGACCAAGCAACTGCTCGAACGCATTATTCGGGGCGAGAAAGTCAGCTAGCTTTCTCTGGAGTCTCGCTCCGGACCCGCACGCGGGCAATTATGTGATCCTCAAACACCAGCATTGGCGCGGCTTGCAGGACGATTATGTGCTGCGAGCCGCGCCAATGCTGGTGTTTGCTTGTCGGGTGCGGAGGTCAGGCTCGCGTCACTGCGAGTTTCTGTTTGAGTTCCGCCGCGATGTCGGCCAACGCAACCACCGTTGCCTTCTCATCGCGCCGGTGCTGGTACTCGACATTGCCATCCTTCAGGCTGCGGTCACCGATGGTGATGCGGTGCGGCACGCCGATCAGTTCCCAGTCGGCGAACATCACCCCTGGGCGCTCGCCGCGGTCATCCAGCACCACGTCGATTCCAGCGCTGCTCAAGCCGTCATGCAACTGGTCCGCCGCCGATTTAACGGCCTCGTTGCGGTCATAGCCCAACGGGCAGATCACGACGGTGAATGGCGCGATTGCATCCGGCCAGATGATGCCCCTGGCGTCATGATTCTGTTCAATCGCAGCGCCGAGCAGACGCGTGACGCCAATGCCATAGCAACCCATTTCCAGCGGTTGCGGCTTGCCGTTTTCATCGAGGAACGTTGCCTTCATTGGCGCCGAGTAGACCGTACCGAGGTAAAACACGTGACCGACTTCGATGCCGCGCTGGATCGCCAGCACACCCTTGCCGTCCGGTGACGGATCGCCCGCAACCACATTGCGGATGTCCGCGACCAGATCGGGCTCGGGCAGGTCCCGGCCCCAGTTCATGCCGGTGTAATGAAAATCGACTTCGTTGGCGCCGGAGACAAAGTCGCTCATGTGCACGACTGTCCGATCGGCGACCAGCCGTACAGACTTTTTCAGGCCAAGCGGGCCGAGATACCCTGGTTTGCAGCCGAAGTGATCGACAATTTCCGCTTCGGTGGCGAAACGGAAGCCTTTGTTGAGGCCGGGAATCTTGCCGGCCTTGACCTCGTTGAGGTCATGATCGCCGCGCAACAGCAATAGCCAGATTTCAGCTGGCAGCGGATTGCCCTTCTCGTCAGCCTTGTCGGCGGCGAGGACGATCGACTTCAACGTTCGCGACAGCGGCAATCCCAGCAATTGCGCGACATCTTCACACCTGGCCTTGCCAGGCGTCGGTGTTTTGGCAAGCGGCGAAGCCGGTTGGGCACGCGCGGCAAGCAAGGGCAGCGCCTCGGCCAGCTCGATATTGGCGGCGTACTCGGAGGCCGGGCAATAGGCAATCGCATCCTCTCCAGTTTCGGCAATCACCTGGAACTCATGTGAGCGTGAACCACCGATTGCGCCGGTGTCGGCGGCTACCGCACGGAAATTCAGTCCGATACGCGAAAAGATCCGTTGGTATGCGGCATACATCGCGTCGTAGCTCTTCAAGGCACTCGCCTCGTCGCGATCAAATGAATAGGCATCCTTCATGGTGAATTCGCGCCCACGCATCACCCCGAAGCGCGGCCGACGCTCATCGCGAAATTTGGTCTGGATATGGTAGAAATTCAGCGGAAGTTGCCGATAGCTGCGTATTTCCTGGCGTGCAATGTCAGTGATCGCTTCCTCCGAAGTCGGCTGCACGATGAAATCGCGATCGTGTCGGTCCTTTATCCGCATCAGTTCCGGCCCATATTTCTGCCAGCGACCGGTTTCCTGCCAAAGCTCGGCCGGCTGGATAACCGGCATCAGCAGCTCCACCGCGCCGGCTGCGGTCATTTCCTCGCGAATAATGCCTTCGATTTTTTTGATGGACCGCAGCCCCATCGGCATGTAGTTATAGATGCCGGCGGCCAGCTTCTTGATCATGCCGGCACGAAGCATCAACTGCTGGGAAATGACGTCGGCGTCGGCAGGCGCCTCGCGCAGCGTGGACAGGTAAAAGTTTGATAAACGCATGATTTTATGTAGATTTCGTGGACTCGGACGAGCGCGCCGACCGTGCATTTTACACCCCGCTCGGGAACTCCCAACCCTAGTCACCCATCTCAAAATGTGAAAGAATCACTTTAACTATTGAATTGGAAGGACTTGGGCCATGATTGACCGAGACGGTTATCGCCCAAATGTAGCCATCGTCCTTTGCAATGCAAAGAACGAGGTTTTTTGGGGCAAGCGCATCAAGGAGCATTCTTGGCAGTTCCCGCAGGGTGGTATCAAAGCCGGTGAAAGCCCGGAAGACGCGATGTTCCGGGAGTTGGAAGAGGAAACCGGGCTGCGGCGTGAACATGTCAGGATTTTGGGGCGTACCAAGAACTGGCTGCATTACAGCGTACCCAACCACTGGGTGAAACGTGAGTGGCGGGGCACATACAAGGGTCAGAAGCAGATCTGGTACCTGCTCAAACTGACCGGGCGCGATCACGACATTCGCCTGAGGGCCAGTACGCATCCTGAATTCGATGCGTGGCGCTGGCACGACTACTGGGTGCCTCTCGATTCGGTCATTGAGTTCAAGCGCGACGTTTACCGGCAGGCGCTGCAACAATTGGTTCGGTACCTTGAACCACTTCCCCGCCCGCGCGCCTCGCACCCGGGCCGTTCCCGGCAGGGCATGGAGAATGCAAGCGAAGCGACGGTCACGCTGGCCATTCAGGAGACCCTCGTCGTCCATGCGGCGGGGCCGCACGCGATCGAGTAGAGGCCGGGCTGCCGGATCAGGTCAGCACAAGGTTGTCGCGATGGATCAGCTCCGGCTCGGCAATGTAGCCGAGCAGGGCCTCGATCTCACTGGTGGGCCGGCGTGCGATCTTGCGCGCCTCGGTTGATGAATAGTTCACGAGGCCGCGGGCCAGTTCCAGCCCGGCCGGGTCGATACAGGCGACGACTGCACCCCGGTCAAACTCACCTTCCACGGCGCTGACACCCACCGCCAACAGGCTTTTCCCGCCTTGCCGCAATGCGCGGGCCGCGCCTGCATCCAGCGTCAGTCTGCCGCTGGTCTTGAGATGTCCCGCCAGCCAGGCTTTTCGCGCCTGCAGCCCGGTTGCTTCCGCCACCAGCCGCGTACCGATGGACTCGCCGCGGATGAGGCGCAATAACACCTCGGGTTCGCGACCGTAGGCGATGACGGTGTCGCTGCCCGAGAGCGCTGCCCGCTTTGCCGCCAGTACCTTGGTGAGCATGCCCCCGCGGCCCAATGCCGACCCCGCACCGCCCGCCATGGTTTCGAGGGTGGCGTCGCCCGCTCGCGCTTGGGGAATCAGGATGGCACGTGCGTCCTTGCGCGGGTCGGCGGTAAACAAGCCCTGTTGATCGGTGAGTATGACCAGGTGATCGGCTTCAATGAGGTTGGCCACGAGCGCGCCCAGCGTGTCGTTGTCGCCAAACTTGATTTCGTCGGTGACGACAGTGTCGTTTTCGTTGATGACCGGGACCACGCCCAGGGCCAGTAGCGTTGCCAGGGTCGAGCGCGCATTCAGGTAGCGCTTGCGATCCGCCAGGTCGTCGTGCGTCAGCAGGATTTGCGCGGTACCGACGCCGTGTTCGCGAAAAGCCGATTCATATACTTGAACCAGGCCCATCTGGCCGACGGCGGCCGCGGCTTGCAGCTGGTTCACTTCGTGTGGCCGGGTCTTCCATCCCAGCCGCTGCATGCCTTCCGCAATCGCGCCGGACGAAACCAGCAGCACCTCTACACCGCTGGTGCGCAGCTGGGCAATTTGCGATACCCAGTCGCGAATCAGCGCATGGTCCACGCCGGCACCATGGTTGGTGATCAGGGTCGAACCAATTTTGACAACAATGCGACGGGCGGCTTGCATGGCGACGTTTTTTTGCTGGGATTCGGTTCGCGCCGGCATGGATCGGCCGGCTGAGCGGGGCCGGATGGGACTGTGTCTACGCTGCGACAGTTGATTGGCTGGATGCGTCCGCGCTGCGTTGTTGCTCGACGTGATCCATGATGGCAAAGGTCAGCTCCTTGCAGCCGTCGGACTTCATCGCCGAGATCGCAAAGTGCGGCCCTTTCCACTTGAGGCTTTTGAGGATTTTGCCGATTCGTGCCTTGGCCTCCGCAGGATCGAGCAGGTCGAGCTTGTTGAAGACCAGCCAACGCGGCTTGTCGAACAGCGACTGGTCATATTTTTTCAATTCCAGCGCCAATGCCTTGGCTTCCTTTGCCGGGTCCACATCGGGATCAAACGGTGCAATATCGACAAGGTGCAACAGCAAGCGGGTGCGCTGCAAGTGACGCAGGAACTGAATGCCCAGCCCCGCCCCCTCGGCGGCGCCCTCGATCAGGCCGGGGACATCGGCAATCACAAAACTGCGGTTGTCGCTCACGCGCACGACGCCCAGATTGGGGTGCAGTGTGGTGAACGGATAGTCGGCCACCTTGGGGCGCGCGGCCGATACCGAGCGGATGAACGTGGATTTGCCGGCGTTGGGCATGCCCAGCAGGCCGACATCGGCGAGTACCTTCAGTTCGAAGTACACCTCACGCGATTCGCCTTCCTCTCCCGGCGTGGTCTGGCGCGGCGCGCGATTGGTGGACGACTTGAAATGCAGGTTGCCGAGCCCGCCGCGGCCGCCCTGCGCAATCAGCAGCTTCTGTCCGTCCGTGGTGAGATCGCCAATCGCGACGTCCGTGACCAGGTCCTTGACCAGCGTACCCACCGGTACACGCAGAATGACATCTTCGGCGCCGCGGCCGTTGCAGTCCGCGCCCCGGCCCGGCTCGCCGTTCTTGGCGCGAAAAATGCGCGTGAAGCGGTAATCGACGAGCGTGTTGATGTTGCCGTCCGCGACCACATACACGGAGCCGCCGCGTCCGCCATCACCGCCGTCAGGCCCGCCGAAAGCGATGTGTTTTTCGCGGCGCATGGACGCAGAGCCCTTGCCGCCGCTGCCGGCGTGGACTTCGATGCGTGCTTCGTCGATGAATTTCATGGGAAGTTATCCAGAAAAAAAGCCCCGAAGATTACTCTCCGGGGCCTTTTTTTGACTGAGGCCTTTAGGACTTATACCGGCAGGATGCTGACGGTACGCACCTTGCGGACTCCCTTGATCGCGAACTGGACTTTGCCGTCCTTGAGCGCGAACAGGGTGTGATCCTTGCCAATGCCGACGTTGTCACCAGGGTGGAACTGCGTGCCACGCTGGCGAACGATGATGGAGCCTGCCGGAATCAGTTCGCCGCCAAAGGTCTTGACGCCGAGTCGTTTCGATTCCGAGTCGCGGCCGTTACGCGAACTGCCGCCTGCTTTTTTATGTGCCATGAGTAATCTCCTTAAGCCTTAATTTCACCGATTTGCAGCTCGGTGTAGTTTTGGCGATGGCCCTGGCGCTTCTGGTAGTGCTTGCGACGGCGCATCTTGAAAATCTTCACTTTGTCGTGACGACCCTGGGAGACAACGGTAGCGTTGACCTGCGCGCCGGCCACGAGCGGTGCGCCGATGGTCACGGTTTCACCCGTGCCCACCATCAACACCTGATCAAGGACGATCTGCGAGCCCACGTCTGCCGGTATCTGTTCTACTTTAATTTTTTCGCCAGCCTGGACCCGATACTGCTTCCCGCCGGTTTTTATGACCGCGTACATGGTTGAACTCCAAAAAATATGTGATGTGTTTCCCGCCGACCCGACCATTGCGCTGCCATCAGGCGACGGAACCCGCTATCATACGTGCTTTCCATTTCCTCGTCAAACCCTTTCAGGGCCTTTTCGTGTGTCGAAACAGGGGTTTACGGGTGAACTGGCGGCTTCCCCGGACCAGTGCATGAATTCCCCCGACAGAACCCTCACCCTCGAGAGCATCCGTGGCGTCATCGCCGACGACATGGTTGCGGTCGATGCCGTCATCCGCAGCCGCCTCGCCTCGGAAGTGGTGCTGATCAACCAGATTTCGCAATACATTGTCGAGTCCGGCGGCAAGCGCCTGCGACCGGCCCTGGTTGTATTGGCCGGCAACCAGTTCGGCGCCGACAAGGCGAACACGCACGAAGCGGCGGCCGTCATCGAATTTATCCATACCGCCACGCTGCTGCACGACGATGTGGTGGACGAGTCGGACCTGCGCCGCGGAAGGCAAACCGCCAATTCGCAGTTCGGCAATGCGGCGGCGGTGCTGGTCGGCGATTTCCTCTATTCGCGTGCGTTCCAGATGATGGTGGAAATCGGTTCCATGCGCGTGATGCAGGTGCTCGCAGAGGCAACCAATGTCATCGCCGAGGGGGAAGTTCTCCAGTTGCTGAACATTCACGACGCCGGCACCAACGAGGCAGATTACCTGCGCGTGGTGCGCTTCAAGACGGCCAAGCTGTTTGCCGCGGCCTGCCAGGTCGGTGCCATTCTTGGCGGCGCCAGCGCGCGCGACGAAGCCGCACTGACCGAGTACGGCATGCGCGTGGGCACGGCATTCCAGCTGATCGACGATGTGCTCGACTACTCGGGCGAACTCGCCGAAACCGGCAAGAACATCGGCGATGACCTGGCTGAAGGCAAGCCCACTTTGCCGCTGATTTATGCGCTCCACCATGGCAATGCGGCCCAGGCGGCGGTGATTCGCCGCGCCATCGA
>JBGATH010000005.1:0-167399 GCA_044229235.1 Usitatibacteraceae bacterium | reverse complement strand
GCAGACTTTCGCGCAATCGCCGCAGAGGCTGCAGCCGGCGTGCTTGAAGAGGATGACGGGAAAGCCGCCGTCGCCCTTTGAAAGTACCTTGCTCGGGCAAACGCCGATGCAATCGCCGCAACGGGTGCAGCGTGCGGTGAATTCGGCATCGGGCAAAACTGACCACGGCGGACGCGGCGGCGCCTCGGCTTTCGCCGCGACCCGGCCGCGTAAAAAGTTTCTTTTCCTAAGATTTATCAAGGCAATTGAAAGGTAAGCGTGACCACCATAGGCGGTTTGATTTAGATCAAATGCGGTCAGCCAGCGCGGCGTAAGGTTGGGCCACGCACCAAATCAGGGCAAACCTATGAGCATTCTCGGCGCTGTCGTGCGGGTTCACCCCGCCAAACTCTCCGCCACTCTGGCAATCCTTGCCCGCCTGCCGGGAGTGGATATTGCCCTCAATCCAGGCGACGGCCGCATTGTCATCGTGATGGAGGATACGACCTCCGCGGGCGATGCACCAGACGCGCCGGAAATACGCAGCGCCGCAGGCCTGCTCAACGAAATCGCCTGCTGGCCGGATGTGCTCAGCACCTCCCTCGTTTACGAATATTCGGGCCCCGATGCACCGCCGCTGGTCACCGACGACATGAGCGACTACCGCGCCTGGCGGGGCAAACCCGCCGGCAACCCGCAAACAGACATCCCTTCCATCGACAAGCCGGCACCGCAAGCCAATTCCACGGAGACCTTGATATGAACCCCAACCGCCGAGACTTCCTCAAAACACAGGCGCTGGTCGCAAGTGCGGCCGCTGCCGGAATTCCGCTCAACACTGCGGCGCAGGACAAGACAATTCCGGTAAAAACTGCCGCCGACGTAGCGGTGCGCTGGGACAAGGCGCCGTGCCGTTTCTGCGGCACCGGCTGCTCGGTGATGGTGGGCGTGCAGGATGGCCGGGTGGTGGCCTCGCAGGGCGATCCCGATTCACCCGTCAATCGCGGCCTCAATTGCATCAAGGGCTACTTCCTTTCCAAGATCATGTACGGCAAGGATCGCCTCACCACGCCGTTGATGCGCAAGAAGGACGGCAAGTACGACAAGTCGGGCGAATTCGTATCGGTGAGCTGGGATGAAGCGTTTGACCTGATGGCTACGAAATGGAAAGCGGCCTTGAAGAAAGACGGCCCCGGCGCGGTGGGCATGTTCGGCTCCGGCCAGTGGACCATTTTCGAAGGCTATGCCGCCGCCAAGCTGTGGAAGGCGGGGTTCCGGTCCAACAATCTCGACCCGAACGCGCGTCACTGCATGGCCAGTGCCGTCGCCGGTTTCATGCGCACCTTCGGCATCGACGAGCCGATGGGCTGCTACGACGACATAGAGCAGGCCGACGCCTTCGTGCTGTGGGGTTCGAACATGGCCGAAATGCATCCGGTGCTGTGGAGCCGCATCACCGACCGGCGCCTGTCGAACCCGAACAGCAAGGTGGTGGTGCTGTCCACGTTCGAACATCGCAGCTTCGATCTCGCCGACAGCGGCATCATTTTCAAGCCGCAGACCGACCTCGCGATCCTCAATTACATCGCGCACTACCTCATTTCCAACAACAAGGTGAACACCGAGTTCGTCAAGAAGCACGTGAACTTCAAGAAGGGCGCGGACGACATCGGCTACGGCCTTCGTCCCGCGCATGCGCTGGAAAAGGATGCAAAGAGCAACGGCTATCCCGGCGCCGACGGCAAGCCCAAGGGCAATCCGAACGATTCCACGCCGATGACCTTCGAGGAATACGCCAAGTTCGTGTCCGAATACACGGCAGAGAAGACCAGCCAGATTTCCGGCGTGCCGGTCAAGCAGCTCGAAGACCTGGCGAAAATCTACGCCGATCCGAAGGTCAAGGTGATGTCGCTGTGGACCATGGGCTTCAACCAGCACACGCGCGGTACCTGGGCCAACAACATGATTTACAACATTCACCTGCTGACCGGCAAGATCAGCCAGCCGGGCAACAGCCCGTTCTCGCTCACCGGTCAGCCCAGCGCCTGCGGCACCGCGCGTGAAGTGGGCACCTTTTCGCACCGCCTGCCGGCCGACATGGTGGTGACCAATCCCGACCACCGCAAGCACACGGAAGAAATCTGGCAGCTGCCGCCCGGCACGCTCAATGACAAGATCGGCCTGCACGCGGTGGCGCAAAGCCGCGCACTGAAGGACGGCAAGCTCAAGTGCTACTGGACCAGCACCACCAACAACATGCAGGCCGGACCGAACATCAACGGTGAAATCCTGCCGGGCTGGCGCAATCCGGAAACCTTCGTCGTGGTCAGCGATGCTTACCCGACCGTGAGCGCGATGGCGGCCGACCTGATCCTGCCCTCAGCGATGTGGGTGGAGAAGGAGGGCGCTTTCGGCAATGCCGAGCGGCGCACGCAGTTCTGGCGCCAGCAGGTGGCCGCACCCGGCCAGTCGAAATCCGACTTGTGGCAGTACGTGGAGTTTTCCAAGCGCTTCAAGATGGAAGAGGTCTGGCCCGCCGAGTTGCTGGCTAAAAAGCCCGAGTACAAGGGTAAGACGCTGTTCGACGTGCTGTACCGGAACGGCAAGGTCAACAAATTCCCGATGGCCGATCTCGCCAAGGTCAACAGCAAGTACATCAAGGACTACAACAACGACGAGGGCAAGGCCTTCGGCTTTTACCTGCAAAAAGGCCTGTTCGAGGAATATGCCGAATTCGGCCGCGGGCATGCGCACGATCTTGCCCCGTTCGACACCTATCACGAGGCGCGCGGCCTGCGCTGGCCGGTGGTTGACGGCAAGGAAACGCTGTGGCGCTTCCGCGAGGGCTACGACCCATATGTGAAGAAAGGCGAAGGCGTGCGCTTCTATGGCGCCAAGGACGGCAAGGCCAACATTTTCGCGTTGCCTTACCAGGCCGCGGCCGAGGCACCGGACAAGGATTTCGACCTGTGGCTCTGTACCGGTCGCGTGCTGGAACACTGGCATACCGGTTCGATGACGCGGCGTGTGGCGGAGTTGCATCGCGCCGTGCCGGAAGCGGTGGTGTTCATGCATCCGGATGACGCCAAGGACCGGGGCATCCAGCGCGGCATGCAGATCAAGGTGGCCTCGCGCCGCGGTGAAATCCTCGCGCATGTCGAGACCAAGGGCCGCAACAAGGTGCCGCGCGGTTTGATCTTCGTGCCGTTCTTCGACGAAGGCCGCCTGATCAACAAGCTCACGCTGGACGCGACCTGCCCGATCTCGAAAGAGACCGATTTCAAGAAATGCGCGGTCAAGGTATCGCGGGCCTGATCGAAAGCCACGAGCAATGGGATTGTCACGACGCGCATGGTTGAAGGGGGCGGCGAGCGCCACCAGCGCCTGCCTGCTCGCCGGCGGTGCGGCCGTGTTCGGTCGCAGCGCCGCCGCGCGTGCATCGCAAGCCCTGCGTCCGCCGGGCGCGATCAGCGAGGACAAATTCCTCGGCGCCTGCATCCGCTGCGGCCTGTGCGTGCGCGACTGCCCGCCGAAGAACCTGCGCCTGTCCACCTGGAGCAACGCACTCGACAGCGATGTGGCCATCGGCACGCCGTACTTCGAGGCGCGCGACATTCCCTGTGAAATGTGTGAAGGCATTCCCTGCGTGAAAGCCTGCCCCACCGGCGCCCTGGATCATGCGCTCACCGACATCAACAAGGCGAAGATGGGCGTGGCGGTGCTGGTCGACGAGGAAAACTGCCTCAATTTCCTCGGCCTGCGCTGCGACGTGTGCTACCGCGTCTGTCCGGTGATCGACAAGGCCATCACGCTGGAAAAGTTCAGCAATCCGCGCAGCGACCGGCACGCGATGCTGCTGCCTACCGTACATGCCGAGGCCTGCACCGGCTGCGGCAAGTGCGAGAAAAGTTGTGTGCTGGAGAAAGCCGCGATCAAGGTGCTGCCGGCCGGACTCGCGCGAGGCGAACTGGGGCACCACTATCGCATCGGCTGGGAGCCAGGCAATCAGGCCGGGCGGCCGCATTTTGGCCAGCCGGTGCAACGGCTTCCCGAAACACCGGTGGCCGGTGATCTGGTGCCGCTGCGCTCGGGGCGCGAAGCGTATCCCGCGGCACCGGCAGCGGAGGCGCGCAAGTGACTGCCATGATCCTGCCTGGTGCCGCTGTGGCCGAAAAGGGCTGGTGGCTGGCGCATCGCTACCTGCTGCTGCGGCGCCTGTCGCAACTGGCGGTTTTGGGGCTGTTCCTGCTCGGCCCGCTGGCGGGCATCTGGATCATCAAGGGCAATCTTTCCGGCAGCCTGCTGCTGGAGGTGATTCCGCTGACCGATCCGCTGGTGCTGGCGCAGGTGCTAGCCACGCGCCACCTTCCCGAGACCAGCGCGCTGATCGGCGCGGGCGTGGTCATCGCGCTGTACGCGGCGCTGGGTGGTCGCGTTTTCTGCAGCTGGGTGTGCCCGGTGAATGCCGTGACCGATGCGGCCGGCTGGCTGCGCCGCAAACTCAATTTCAGCGCCGGTCGCACGCCGGATGCCGGGCTGCGGTACTGGCTGATCGGCGCCGTGCTGCTGGCCTGCGCCATCACCGGCCAGGCGGTGTGGGAATTCGTCAATCCGGTGTCGATGACGCAGCGCGCAATCATCTTCGGTGGCGCCGCCGCATGGGGCGCGGCGGCGGCCGTGTTCCTGTTTGACCTGTTCATCGCGCCGCGCGGCTGGTGCGGTCACGTCTGTCCGGTCGGCGCCACCTACTCGCTGATCGGCAAGGCGAGCCTGCTGCGGGTGTCGGCGCAGCATGCCAGCCGCTGCAACGACTGCGCGGATTGCTACGCCGTGTGCCCGGAGCCGCAGGTGATCATGCCGGCGCTCAAAGGCAAAGGCGGCGCCGGGCCGCTCATCAAGGATTCTGCCTGCACAAATTGCGGCCGCTGCATCGATGTATGCGGCCCCGACGTTTTTGTATTCACCCATCGTTTTGATACCAGAAAGGACTGACCATGAAGGTCCATGCCCTCCTGAAGTTGCTGCTCTCCGCTGCTTTCCTCGCGGCTTTCGCGCTGCACGCCGCGCCTGAAAAAACGCCGGAACCGGTCAAGGTCCAGGGCCTGCGTGGCGGCACGCCGGTCAACCAGGACAATCCCCCCACGGCCTCGCACCAGGAGCGTGACCACATCGTCTTCGACCGCGATTTCGTGCAACAGCCGCCGTTGATTCCGCACACCACCAGCGGCTATCAGGTCACCAAGAATTTCAACAAGTGCATGGACTGTCATGCCTGGCAGAAGACCAAGACCAGCGGCGCGACCAAGGTCAGCGTGACACACTTCCGCGATCGCGGCGGCCAGGAGCTCGATAACATCAGCCCGCGCCGCTACTTCTGCAACCAGTGCCATGTTGCACAAACGGACGCCAAGCCGCTGGTGGAAAACACCTTCAAGCGCGCCCGCGGCCTGCAATAGGGTAGCCCGCCATGACCGACAACCTCAATGTGAATGGCAAGCTTACCGGCAAGATGTCGAAGTTGGCGAAGTGGGCCTGGGGCATCGCCACCAGCGCGCTGGGCCTCTCGTTCATCGCCGGCATCGTCTTCTGGGGCGGCTTCAATACCGTGCTCGAGGCCACCAATACCGAAACGTTCTGTATCTCCTGTCACGAGATGGAGAAAAACGTTTACGTCGAATACCGCAACACCATCCATTACCAGAACCGTACCGGCGTGCGCGCCACCTGCCCGGACTGCCACGTTCCCAAGCAGTGGATTCCGAAAATAATCCGCAAGATCCAGGCGAGCAACGAACTGCTGCACAAGGCACTGGGCAGCATCAACACGCCGGAGAAATTCAATGCCAAGCGGCTGGAACTCGCGCAGCATGAGTGGGACCGGATGAAACGCAATGACAGCCAGGAATGCCGCAACTGTCACACGTTTACGTCGATGGACTACGCCGAGCAGAACCGGCGCGCGGCATCGATGCACCAGATCGCCTTCAACCAGGGCCACACCTGCATCGATTGCCACAAGGGCATCGCGCATACGCTGCCGCCGATCGAGCAGCACATCGGCGCGCCCAAGCCCGACTCGGCCGAGCTGCCGTCCGACAAACCGCTGAATCCGCCAGTGGTCGCACCTGCGCCCGCGGCGGCCACCCCGGCACCCACCCCGGCACCCACCCCGGCAGCACCTCCGCCGGCGGGCAAATAAGCGGTCCACGCCCACCCGTTTCACTGGCGATAACGTAGTGTAGATCAAGCACTGGCGCGGCTTCCAGGCAATAAAGTGCCGGGAAGCCGCGGCAACGCCTGTAGTTTGATCATTGGTTGCGCGCGACTTGCAGTGCCCGCCCCGGCGCACATCGTTGCCGGTTCCATGCCACCATAGCGACCGATGCAGCCCAAAATCGAACCCTTTCCGCCACCCGTCGAAGCCGGCTTTCGCGACGCGCGCATCGCGGCGCTGGCGGAGATCAATGTCAGCACCTATTGGCTGGTGGCTGCGCTGATCCTGCTATTCGGTTTCTGGGACTGGTTTGTCGATCCGGTGAACTGGCCGCGCGCATTGGCGGTGCGGGTGGTGGGGGCAGTGGTGATCGTATTGACCGGCATCGTGCAGCGCCGCAGCGATCGCCGCGATTGGGCACCGACAATCGCGCGCGTGCGCTACGCGGCCGGCGTGCTGTCGGTGGCGGGCGCCATTGCATTCCTGAAGGATGGCTACATCGTCGGCCTGGCCGGGTTGATGGCGGTGCTGTTTGCCGCGCCCTACATGGCCATCGACCGGCGCGAGATTTTTGTGCTCAATGCGTTGCCGCTGCCGGCCGTGGCCGTGATCATGTGGCTGGCCGGGGTCGGGCGCTTTGCCGCCATCAATGCGGCCATCTTCATCGGCCTGGCGGTGGCGGTCAGCCTGCTGCTGGCGCGCATCTTTGAAGCCGCAAACCGCCGCGCCTTCATGCTGGAGCAGGACCTGAAACACGAGGCCCGCACCGATGCGCTGACCGGCCTTGCCAATCGCCGCGCGCTGGACGAAGCCGGCATGCAGCATGTCACCCGCGCGGCGCGCTCGCGCCAGCCGCTGTCGGTGATCCTTTGCGACATCGATCACTTCAAGCTCATCAACGACCGGCATGGCCACGACGCCGGCGACAAGGTCATCCGCAGTGTGGCCATGCAGTTGCGGAAGGAAGCGCGTGACTCCGATTCGCTGGGGCGCTGGGGCGGCGAGGAATTCCTGGCCATCCTGCCCGACACCAGCGAGGCGGCGGCGCGGGTGCTGGCCGAACGCATGCGCGCGACGCTCGAAGCGAGCGTGTCGCCGGTCACCGGCCACAAGGGCACCACGGCGAGCTTTGGTGTGGCAGGTGCGCAGATCGAGCCCGAGTTCGCTGAAGGCCGCTGGCCGGCGTTGTTGAAGGCCGCTGACGATGCCATGTACCGCGCCAAGGAGGGCGGGCGTAATCGCGTGGTGGTGGCGGACGATGGGGCGACCGGCAAGTGAAGGTCATGCGATGAAGCTGTCCGGCGTGCGCGCTGGTATGCCTGCTGTTGCATTCACGATGCTGCTGATTGCCGGGTGTGCATCGCAACCGCCCGGGCTGTTGGCGCCGGCCGCGGCCCACGCCGCGCCCGTGGTTCACCAGATCAAGCCGTCCGCAACGCACACCGCCATCACGCGTTTCGACGATCCGCACTATGTGGCCTTCGAGCCGGCGCGCGACAGCGCCGATGCACCGCTGGTGCTGTTCATGGCCGGCACTGGCGGCAAGCCGCGAGAACTCGCCTTCTTCCCGCAGTTGCTGCGAGCCGGCATGCGCGTCGTCTCCATCAGCTACAACACCCGCGAGGCCATCCAGCAGGTGTGCCCGCGCTACCCTGATCCGGACTGCGCGGCCAAAGTACGCGCGAAACGGCTATATGGCACCAACACCATCGATGTCATCGACGATGAACCCATGGACGCCATCGTGCCGCGCCTGGTGTGGCTGCTGGAAACCTTGCAGCGCACGCACCCGGGCGAAGGCTGGAACCGCTACCTCGACAACGGCCGCGTGAACTGGTCGCGCGTCATCGTCACCGGCCAGTCGCAGGGCGCGGGCATGGCGGCCTTTATTGCCCAGGAGCAGCGCGTGGCCCGCGCAGTTCTGTTCTCCAGCCCCTGGGATAGTTACGGCGCACCGCCAGTGCTGGCGCCGTGGCTGTCGCGCGCCAGCGCCACGCCGCCCGCGCGCTGGTTTGCCGGCTATCACGGCAAGGAAAACACCGCTGCGCTGCTTGCGCGCACCTACGCGGCGCTACGCATCCCCGCCGACCACATCCGTGTCTGGACTGCCGAGCCGGAATCGCTCAATGGCCCGAACCCGTACCACGGGGTCGGCATCAGCCGGTTCAATCCGCCGCAACACATCGCGTTCATGTTCGGGCTCGGCGGGTAACAGGTTTGCGCGATCCGGCGCATGAACGTGTCAGGTTGCCGGTTCGATGGAAGTTCCCGTTGAGCATGTCCGCCCGGGTAGCAATGCCTGCGACTGTCGGTGTACGCCAGCCACGGCGTTCTTTCGCATAATCGCGCACACCGATCGAACCTCGCGCGAGTCTGCATGCAATCCGATATCCCTGCAAAACCATCCGCTGAGTTACCCCCGAACCCGCCCGTTGCTGCGGACGCATCGCTGCTGATGCGCGCGCTGCCGATCGTCGCGGGCATGGTGTTATGTCTCGGCATCGGCAGCGTGTTCGGTGCCATGTTCCGGCCGGGCGAATGGTACGCGGCACTGAACAAGCCGTTTTTCAATCCGCCGAACTGGCTGTTCGCCCCGACGTGGACCTTGCTTTACATCCTCATGGGAATTGCCGTGGGGCGCATCTGGCGTTTGTCGCCGTCACCGGCACGGACGCGGGCACTGCGCATGTTTGCCGTGCAGCTGGCGCTGAACGCGTCGTGGACCCCGGTGTTCTTCGGCGCGCATTCTCTGACGGGCGGTCTGGCGGTGATCCTGTGCATGGCACTGGCCATCATCGTCACCGTCCAGCACTTTCACCCGCTGGACCGTCTGGCGGCGTGGCTGCTGGCGCCGTACCTGGCGTGGGTGGCATTCGCGTCGCTGCTGAACATGAGTCTGCTGGTGATGAACGGCAACTTCTGACGCGCGCACTGCGCCACGCGGCTTTTCTCAGGAGGTGCCGCCGGCCTTGCTCGCCTCGTAGCGGGCCTTGTTCTCGGCATTGGGCGGATAAAGTCCCGGCAAGGCGGCGCCATTGGCCACTTCCTGCATGATCCAGCTTTCGAGCCGTTCCTGTTCCGGTGCGGCCGCGACGATTTCGTCCAGCAGCGCGGCCGGAATCAGCACGGCGCCGTCGGCATCGGCAACGATCACGTCATCCGGAAATACGGCCACACCACCGCAGCCGATGGGCTCCTGCCAGTTGACAAAGGTGAGGCCCGCCACCGAGGGCGGCGCCGCGGCACCCTGGCACCAGACCGGCAAGCCGGTAGCGAGCACACCGGCCACGTCGCGCACCACGCCATCCGTGATGAGCGCGGTCACGCCGCGCTTTTGCATGCGCGCGCAGAGGATGTCGCCGAAGATGCCGGCGTCGGTCACGCCCATGGCGTCCACCACCGTGATGCAGCCGGCCGGCATGGCCTCGATGGCCGCGCGGGTCGAGATCGGCTTGGACCACGATTCCGGCGTGGCCAGGTCCTCGCGCGCCGGCACGAAGCGCAAGGTGAAGGCGCGCCCCACCAGCCGCGGCTGATCCGGACGCAGCGGTCGCGTGCCGCGCATCCAGACGTTGCGCAGCCCCTTCTTGAGCAGCAGCGTGGTGATGGTGGCGGTGGTCACTGCGGACAGGGTTTTGGTCACATGGGCGTCGAGAGACATGGCGATGCTTTCGAAAGAGGAAGTTAGTGATCGGTTGTTGCCGGCTCGCGACTATTCAAGCATCTTTCGCCTGAATGGTGGCGACGAGCGCGCGTCTGACCGGTAACAATGGCCTGACCGCACAGTTCAAATTGGCCGAAAACGGCTTCGTATATACTTTCCGCCAAGCGCTCACGCCACACAAAAAACACCCGGCTACCGGCAGCGGCACGCTGGCGCCAAACATTGCACGAGGAGATCGACATGAGGAAATTGCTGCAAGCACTGGGTTTCGCAACGCTGGTGGTCCTGGCCGTACCGCTCGCCGCGCAGGATAAAGTCAATATTTCCATCGCCACCGGCGGTACCGGCGGCGTCTACTATCCAATGGGCGGTGGCATCGCTGCCGAATTGTCCAAGCACGTACCCGGCATGCAGGCCACGGCCGAGGTCACAGGCGGTTCCGTGGATAACCTCAAGCTCATCGCCAAAAGCAATTCCTACATCGGCTTTTCCATGGCCGATGCCAGCCAGGACGCCTATCGCGGCGAGGACAAATTCAGCGGTAACAAGGTGGCGGTGCGCACGCTGATGGTGCTGTATCCGAACCGCATGCACGTGGTGTCCGTCGAAGTCCGCGGCGTCAACAAGATTGCCGACCTGAAGGGCAAGCATGTTTCGACCGGTTCTCCGGGCAGTGCCACCGAGGTGATGGCCTTCCGGCTCATCGAAGCGGCCGGCCTGGACAAGGACAAGGACATGAAGCGGGAACGCCTCGGCGTGGCCGAGTCGGTCAACGCCATGAAGGACGGCAAGATCGACGCCTTCTTCTGGGTGGGGGGGCTGCCCACGGCCGGTGTGACCGACCTCGCCAACACGCCCGGAACCAAGATCAAGATGGTTGATCACGCTGACCTGGTGCCGGCCATGAACAAGAAGTGGGGCAACCTGTACATCGAGGACGTGATTCCGAAAGACACCTACCGCGGCATGGCGGCTGACAACAAGCAGGCCACGGTGATGAACATCCTGGTCACCAACGCCGGCATGGACGACAAGACTGCCTACAACATCGTGAAAACGATTTTCGACAAGCGCGCCGACCTCATCAACGTGCACAAGGAAGCGGCCAATTTCAAGCTTGAGAACCAGAAGGCGTCGGCCTCGCCGGTGCCATTTCATCCGGGCGCGGTGAAGTACTTCGCCGAAAAGGGCGTGAAGGTGAACTGAGGGTCGACCCAGGTTCCTCGTTGGCGCATGCAACAAACCCTCGTCGGAAGGCGGGGGTTTTTTGTTTCGGCGGTTGCGGATATGCCGCTGTCCGGAATAGCGTGTTCAACATTCCTTCCCACTTTGAAAATGGGAAGGTGGAGCATTCGGAGGTGCACGGTGGTGTCAATAGTGAGTGTCGTCACGAATCCGAATGCCAAATGTTTTCGACGTTCTACGCAACGGCACTTCCCCCTTTGCAAAAGGGGAAGTGCCCTGCAGTCTGCTGCACAACAATCGATCATTGTTCAAGACGGCACGCTTTACACCTTCAGACTTTGTCACCATTGAGCCATGAGCCGCCCTCCGATCCCGCCGACCGCCGAACCCGTCATCAGCGATGAGGCGCTTGCCAAGGCCGAAGAGTTCATCGAGGAAGAAGAGGGCGCGGCCAACAAGCTTGGCGGCTGGCTGGCGGCCGCGGTCACGCTGGTCGCGGTGGCGATGTCGGCGTTTCACCTCTATACGGCGTATGGCATTGTTGCCACGCAGACGCTGCGGCCGATCCATGTTGCGTGGGTGCTGTTCCTCGGGTTCCTGGTGTTCCCGATCGCGCCGCGCTTTCGCCACCGCATCATGTGGTGGGACTGGATTCTTGCGCTGCTGTCGGTGGCCGTTGCGGTCTACCTGGTCCAGGGCGGCGATGATTTCACCGACCGCAACACCTCGCCGAACAACTGGGACATCTTCTTCGGCGTGGCGCTGATGCTGATGGTGATGGAAGTGATGCGCCGCACCAATGGCTGGATCATGCCGGCCATCACCAGCGCCTTCATCCTTTACGCGCTGTTCGGTGCGTACCTGCCGCAGCCGTGGACTCACAAGGGCTACGAGGTCGGCCGCCTGGTCGGGCATATGTACATGACGCTGGAGGGCATCTACGGCGTGGCGGTGGATGTGTCCTCGTCGCTGATCATCCTCTTCACCATCTTCGGCGCGTTCCTGCAGTATTCCGGGGCGGGCAAGTTCTACATCGATTTTTCATTTGCGGCGATGGGCGGCAAGCCTACCGGCGCCGGGCGCACGGTGGTGCTGGCCTCGTTCCTGCTGGGCGGCCCGTCCGGCTCCGGCGTGGCCACCACGGTCACGCTGGGTGCGGTGGCCTACCCGATGCTGGCCAAGGCCGGCTACGAGAAAAATGCCGCAGGCGGGCTGCTTGCCGCCGGCGGCCTCGGTGCGATCATTTCGCCGCCGGTACTCGGTGCCGCAGCGTTCCTGATTGCCGAGTTCCTGAAGATTTCCTATCTGGATGTACTGCTGATGGCGTGCATCCCGACCATCCTGTTCTATCTCGCGTTGTTCCTGATGGTCGAGATCGACGCGCGCAAATACGGCATGGGCGAAATGCTGATCGAGAAGGCCGATACGGTCTGGAACCTGACGAAGCACTACTGGTATCACTTTCTGTCGCTGGTCTCGATCGTCGCCTTCATGATGTGGGGCTTCTCGCCGGTACTGTCGGTGTTCTGGGCCACGGTCGTGTCGTTCGTGACCAGTTTCCTGCGGCGCGATACGGCGCTGTTTTCCTACGACCTATTTCGTGGCACCGGCGGCAAGGGGCCGATGCTCGCGCAGATCTTCAAATCGCCGTTCGTGAAAGCGATGGAGGGCGGTTCCATCGGCGTGCTCAACGTCGCGGCCACCTGCGCTGGCGCCGGCATCATCGTCGGCGTGGTGACGCTGACCGGACTCGGCCTCAAGTTCAGCTCGATCGTGATCGACTACGCCGGCGGCTCGCTGCTGCTGACGGCTGTGTACACCTCACTGGTGGTGTGGATCGTCGGGCTGGCCGTGCCGGTGACGGCCTCCTACATCATCTGCGCGGTCATCGCCGCGCCGGCGCTGATCAAACTCGGCGTCCCCGACTTCGCCGCGCACATGTTCATCTTTTATTACGCCGTACTCTCCGAAGTTTCGCCGCCCACCGCGCTGTCCCCGTTCGCGGCCGCGGCCATCACCGGCGGCGATCCGTACAAGACCACCATGCAGTGCTGGAAGTACACCGTGCCGGCGTTCCTGGTGCCGTTCATGTTCGTGCTCGATCCCAGCGGCCAGGGGCTGTTGCTGATGGGCTCGACCAAGGCGCTGGCCGCCGCCAACTGGTGGTCCATTGCCGAAGTCACGTTGACGGCAGCGGTCGGCATTGCCGCGCTGGCTGCGGGCTTCCAGGGCTGGGGCCTGATCAAGACCAACCTGGCCGAGCGCAGCATGCTGCTGGTGGCCGGCTTCGCGCTGGTTTATCCATCGCGCTTCGCTGACCTGATCGGTTTCGGGCTGGTCGGCACTGCGCTGGTGCTGCAAGTGCTGCGGCGCCGCGGGCAGGTGATCGCGCCCTGACGTAGTTCGCCTTGCGTCAGCGCACAGGAGACTTGATTGACGCGACGCTAAATCCACCCCTGCGACCGTCCCCAGGCCATGAACAACTCCGGCCAGGCCTGCGCCGGCTTGCCGATGGTCTTGGACAAGCCGAAGCCGTGGCCGCCGTGGGTGAACAGGTGCATCTCGACATCGATCTTCTTTTCGCGCAGGGCACTGCGCAGCAGCAGGGTGTTCTCCACCGGCACCGAGGTGTCATCCTCGGCATGCAGCAGAAAGCATGGCGGGGCATCGGCAGGAACATTGAGGTGCGGCGAGTGCGCGCGCTCCAGATCAGGCCCGGCGTTTGCGCCGATCAGTTTTTCGCGGCTAACGGCATGGGCGTGCGGTGAGCGCATGCTGATCACCGGATAGATGGGCGCGGCGATGCAGGGACGCGCGGACAGTTTGTCGGCATCATCGACGGCGCTGTAGGTTTGCGTTGCGAAGCGCGCGACGAGGTCAGCGCAAACGTGGCCGCCGGCCGAGAATCCCATGGCCGCCACCCGCGCCGGGTCGAGACCGAATTCGGCCGCGCGCTGGCGGATGAGCCGCATGGCGCGCTGCGCATCAGATAGCGCGACATCCGGTCCGGCAGTCCAGCCTTCACCGGGCAGGCGATAAAACAGCACAAAAGCGGTCACACCTCGCTCGGCAAACCAGCGGCCCATTTCATAGCCTTCGCGGTCCACCACCACCCAGCGATATCCGCCGCCGGGTGTGATGAGGATCGAGGCCTTGTTCGCGACGGCCGGCCTGAACACCACCAGCCGCGGCCGCGAGATGCCGTGCACGGCACGATCGGTGAGTTGCTTGTCGGTACTGCGTTCGATGACGGTTTCGGTGAGCGGCGCGGCCGGTGCACCCGGCGCCCCTTTCGGCCACAGGTCGATGGTTTCGGTGGGCATCGCCAGACCGGGCGCGGTTCTGCCGGCGCCGGCCGGCGGCGGCGTCTGCGCGAAGCCGCGGGTGGTGAGGGCGGCGGCGAGTCCTGAGGCAAGAAATCGGCGGCGGGTCAGCGGCACGTTGTTGCTTTCTGCGGTTTGAGTGGTGAGTAAATGGCCGGCGCGGTGATTCATCAGCCTGCAAATGATATGACGGTCTGCGGTGCGCGGGGCAACTGCGGAAAAATTGCCGTGCCGGCGCATTACAGTAATATGACACTTCATGCCGGGCCTTGATGCCCGGCATGCCATTCAGGCTTCCCGCTGCTCAGGTCTGCGTCGGGCCGAGCTCGAATCGGAAACCGAAAACAAGGATTAGGGGGCTTTATGGGCGAACTCGTTTTTACCGCGCCGGACGAGGGTGTGTGGGAGCAGGATGGCATTCATTTCCCGCTGCCGATCACGCGTTTCCAGCAGGAGGTATTCCCGGAAGGATTCATGCGTGGCTTCAAGATGGGAACGGCCTGCTACGGCCTGATGATGGAGTTTCTCGAGCCGACCTTCATCAACGGTTTTTTCTACCACCGCGCGCGCATCGTCGGCGCGCCGCCCGGGGCCAAGGGTCCGCCGCCGAAGGAGGTCTTCCAGCACATTTGCGAAGCGGTGCCGGAGATCAAGGCGCGCCTCGATACCGCCGCGACCGTGCTGCCGCAAAAGCCCTGGCGCGAGCACCTCAAGAACTGGGACACGGTGTTGAAGCCCACCTCCACCGCCAACCACATCCGGCTGCAGTCGCAGGACCTGACGGCAATGAGCGATACGCAGCTGGCGAGCCACCTGCAGGAGTGCTTCGAGAATTCCAAGGCCATGGTGTTCCAGCATCACATCTACACCATCACCTGCGGCGTCACCATGGGCGATTTCGTGGCGGGCGCGCTGGAGTGGACCGGCAAATCACCCAGCGAAATCACCAAGGTCATGCGCGGCAGCACGCCGATTTCAGCCGGCATCACCGATGAATACCTTGCGGCCCTGCGCGCCATCGAGACCGACCCGAAGGCCGGCGCAATCCTTTTCAGCGCGGCGCCGCCTGCCGATGTCCTCGATCAGCTGGTGGCGCTGCCGGGCCTGACCGGCGCCGCCATCAAAACTTACCTGTCGCTGGTTGCGCATCGCGTGGTGGGTGGCTACGACATCGCCTGCAAGACGGCGATCGAATCACCGGACATGCTGGTCAAGGCGCTGCAGGCGAAATACAACCCGGACGAAGTCGCCGCAGCCGAGCAGGCCGTGCGCGAACAAACGGCGAAGCTGCGCGCGGCCGTGCCCGAACAGCATCGCGCGGACTTCGATGATCGCCTGGCCGAAGCACGGCTGGTGAACCGCCTGCGCGACGAGCGCAGCTACTGGAGTGACCTGTGGTCCGCCGGCATTTCGCGCCGCGCCATGCTGGAAGTAGGCCGGCGGCTGTTTGCCCGGGGTCGCATCGGGCATGCCGAACACGTGCTGGACGCAAGCTGCAGCGAAGCCCTGGCGATGCTCTCCGGCAACGGTGGCCCCGATGCTGCCGAACTGGCCGCGCGCCACAACTTCCGCACCACGGCGACCAACGACATGGCGCCGCACACGCTCAACGGCCATCCATCCCCGCCGCCGCCGCCGGACTGGTTTCCCGCGGGCGCGCAGCGCACCATGCGGGCCATCGGCGCGTTCATGGGCCTCACCTTCGGCTCGGGCGACAAGCCCAGCGACAGCAAGGTGGTGCGCGGCATTTCCGTCAGCAGCGGTGTTTACGAAGGCCGCGCGCGGGTGATCAATCGCATGGAGGCGCTGGGTGAAATCCAGAAGGGCGAGGTGCTGGTGACCCGCTCGACCTCCACTGCCTTCAACTACGTTTTGCCGCTGGTGGGCGCCATCGTCACCGACCGCGGAGGTTTGATGTCGCACGCGGCCATCGTCGCCCGCGAGTACGGGCTGCCGGGCGTGGTCGGCTGCCAGGTGGCCACGCAAACCATTGCCAACGGTGCCATGGTTCGTGTGGACGCCGACAAAGGGGAAGTGACCATCCTGTCATGAGAGTGCCGGTTGAATTGCGCCTGGCGGAAGGCGAGGTGGTTTTCGGCGGCAAGTCGGTGCAGTTGGGCGCGTCGCTGCGCAGCGGCCTGCCGGTGCCGCCGGGCTGGGCGCTGTCGGTGGAGTTTGTCGACGCGATCGTCAACGGCGATGCCGAAGTGCTTGCGACCCTTGAAACGTTCCTGCGCGATAAACCGCAGCCGTTCGCGGTGCGCTCCTCCGGTGTTGGCGAGGACGCGAACATCGCCAGCTTCGCCGGCCAGCATTTCACCGAGCTCAACCGCATCGGTTTTGCCGACATCGTCAATGCCATTCACTCCGTGTGGAATTCCGGCCACTCGGAAGGTGCGCGCGCCTATCGGGCCAAGCTTGGCATTACCGAAAGGCCGCGCACCGCTGTGACGCTGCAAAAAATGGTGTTTCCCGATTGCGCGGGGGTGATGTTCACGCGCCATCCCGTCACGGGCGCTGATGAGATCGTCATCGAGGCCTCGTGGCGGCTGGGCGAAGCGATCGTCGAGGGCCTGGTGATTCCCGATCATTTCCGCTTCGGCAAGGACGGCACGCCCAGGGAAAGACGCGCGGGCACCAAGGATATCTGCATCAAGCCACTGCCCGGCGGCGGCGTGGAGGAGTGCGAGATCGAAGATCCGGCAAAGGTAAGCGGCTTTTGTGTCGATGATGCGCAACTGCAGGCATTGGTGCGGCTGGGCATGCTGTGCGAGCAGCACTTCGGCACCGGTCGCGACATCGAATGGGGAATCGAACACGGTATCCTCTACCTCCTGCAATGCCGCACCATCACCACAGGCAATCCGGTTTGACCACTCCCGCACCCACAACGCCCCCTGCAGAACCCGCTCCTGAAGACTACTCACCGCTGCGCTTGATGGGCCTCGGCCTGTCGGCCATGCTGGTGCCGCTGGGCTCGACCATGATCGCGGTGGCGCTGCCGTCGATCGGCGCGGAATTTTCGCGCTCGCCTGGCGAGCTCACGCAGTGGCTGGTGAACAGTTATCTGCTCATCAACATCATCGCCCTCGGACCCGGCGGCAAGCTCGGCGACCACTGGGGCTATCGCCGCACCCTGCGGCTGGGCCAGTGGCTGTTCGGTGCCGGCTGCCTGCTGCCGATCGTCTTTCACTATTTCGAGGCGCTGGTGGCCGCGCGGGTGCTGATGGCGCTGGGCGGCGCGATGATGGTGCCCACCGTCATGGCGGTATTCAAGATCACCGTGCCGCCCGAGAAACGCCATCGCGTGTTCGGCTATTTTGGCGGCCTGATGGGCTTTGCCGCAGCGCTCGGGCCATCGCTGGGCGGCCTGTTGGTGCATCAGTTCGGCTGGGGCGCGATCTTTCTCATGAACCTGCCGCCGCTGGCGCTCTCGGTGTATTTCTCCGTCGGTTTTTTCAAGGGCGGCCTGCACGAAGTGCCGACCGTGGAATTTCGTTTCGACTGGCTGGGCACGGCGCTGCTGACCGCGAGCCTGTTGTGCCTGGTGATCGGCCTGAAAGATCGCAGCCTGTTGCTGGTGCCGGGCCTGTTGCTGATGGGGGTATTTGTCTGGTGGCAGTCGAAGTCATCGCAGCCGCTGATCGACCTGAAGCTGTTTGCCGACCGCTCGTTCTCGGCCGGCTGCGCCATCATCGCGCTGCTGAACCTGTCGATGTACGCGCTGCTGTTCCAGTTGCCGTACCTGCTGAAGTTGCTCTACCAATGGGGGCCGGAACAGTCGGGCCACTACATGACCACGTTCATGGTGAGCATGATGGCGGCCTCGCTGGTCGGCGGGCGCGTCGCGGAAAAAATCGGCGTGAAAATCACCTGCGTGGCCGGCTCGCTAATGGCAGCGGCGGGGCTGGCAGGGCTGGCGACGCTGGTGCCCGGCGAGGCACCGTGGCATGTCGCCATCGGGCTGGTGCTGGGCTGCGGCGGGCTCGGCCTTGCCAACGGCCCCTCGCAGTCGGCGGCGATGGCCACCGTGGATCGCAACATGAGCGGCATTGCGTCCGGGGTCATGTCCACATTCCGGTACCTGGGTGGCGTGGTCGGCATTTCGGTGCTGGCGCTGCTGCTGAGCGCGCCGGCATCGGCGCAGTCGCTGGACCAGTACCATCAGGCCATCATGGTGTTTGCCGGGTCGTTTTTTGTCGCGGCCGTGGTGTCGCTGCTGTTGCCGGCGCACCCGAAGCATGTGTGATGACATTGATATCTGACCTTCCCCGGCGCAGGCCGGGGTCCAAGTTGGTGGTGACGTCACATCAAATTCGCCCCTATCCCGCCACGGTAAAGTCGAGGATTGGCGCGCCTTTCCGGCCAAAAACGCGGATTCAAGTACGAGTCCCGACACGCGGTGGGCGGTTGAATGCTACCTCGTATGGGGTCAGGAAGCCGAGACATTTCCTTGGCCTGTGGTTGTATTTTTCCTGTAGACGCCTGACCTTGGCCGGGGTGAGGTTGTCCATGCTCACCCCCTTGGGTAAATCCACGCGCAGCATGCCGATCTGGTTCTCGTTGGTGCCGCGCTGGTTTGGTGCACGAGGATCGCAGACAAAGGCCTTGTCGACCATGACCTCGCCCGTTGCCCTGAACTCCGGACCGCGATCGGTGGCCACACTTTCAAACGGAATCCCACAGTGATCCAGGCGTCGTTTCATCGATCGCGCCGTTGGCTCGGCCTCAATCCGTTCGAGCACCTTCAACTGCATGCACAAACTCTGCCGCTCGACCATGACCAACAAACGCTTTTTATCCTTCTTCTTGCCAATGGCGGTATCGGCTTCCCAATGACCGATCTCGATCCGCAGCAGAACCTCCTTGGCGCGCCGGTGGATCGACTGTGCAGAGCCGTTCCACCGGCGCCGGGCAGGCCGCTTCAGATGACGGCGCAGCCGGGCGGTATGCAACCACCGGTCCCAACCGTGGCGTTTGGCCGCCAGATGGATGGCCTGGAAGCTGACCGGCACCGGGTGTTGAATCGCTGTGCGGCGACCGCTGATTTGTTCCGGCGACCAGCCCGCCTTGATCTGTTGCTTGATTTCCTGCCAGTCTTCGGCGGGCTTGTGCCGCGCGTTGGCAGCACTGCGCGCGCTGGCCGCGTTGCGATGCCGCTGGGCCCGATGCGGACAGTACCGTCCCGCCGAATCACGACCGCGCTGGTACTCGTCATAGACCGCCGATCGATGCCGGCCCAGCGCAATGGCAATCTCGGACAACGGCAATTTGGCCACAAAACCGGCGTGAATCAGGTAACGTTCTTCCAAGGTGAGGGGCGAACCACTCATAGCGGCTTCCTTTCGTGTCAGAAGCAAAAGGGTACCGCGGTTCGTTACCTCACCCCTCCTTGCGCACGCCCTGAAGTGTCGGGACTCGTGGTTGAATCCGCGAAAACAGGCTGAAAGGCGCGCCAGCGCTGGAGTTTCACCTTGCAAATCGTGAGTGAATCGTCATGAATCATCGCAGCCTGATTGCCGCCGTCGCACTGATCTTCACCGGATCCGCGTTCGCGCAAACCACTTACTTTCCTGAGCGCCATGACTGGCAGCGCCGCGCGCCGGCGCAGGTCGGCATGGACGGCGCTGCGCTAGAGGAAGCGATCCGGTTTGCGAAAACAAAAGACAACCCGCTGCCGCGCGACCAGGCGCAGGCCTGGTCGAAAACCTTCGGCATGAACGAGCCGTATTTCGGCGGCCTGATCGGCCCGACCTCGGTGCGTGCGCCCATCAACGGCATCATCGTGCGGAGCGGTTATGTGGTGGCCGAGTGGGGCGATACCGCGCGCGCCGACATGACGCACAGCGTGGCGAAAACGTTTCTCACCACCGTGATCGGCCTCGCCTGGCAGCAGGGCCTGATCCGCGATGTGAATGACCGTGTCGCGACCTACATGCCATTCAACGTCGATCTGTTCGACGCGCCGCACAACCGCAACATCACCTGGGATCACCTGTTGCGCCAGACCAGCGACTGGCAGGGCACGCTATGGGGCAAGCCCGACTGGGCCGATCGCCCCGAGGGCAAACCGACGAATGGTCCAGCCGCAAGCTGCATGAACCGGGCACACGCTTCAAGTACAACGATGTGCGTGTCAATGCCATGGCGCTCGCGGCACTGCATGTGTGGCGCAGGCCGTTGCCGGAGGTGCTGCGCGAACAGGTGATGGAGCCGATCGGCGCGTCGAGCACCTGGCGCTGGCTGGGCTACGACAACTCGTGGGTGGAACTCGACGGCCAGCGCATGCAATCGGTATCCGGCGGCGGCCACTACGGCGGCGGCATGTTCATCAGTGCCTGGGACATGGCGCGCTTTGGCTACCTGATGCTTCGTGACGGCAAGTGGAAGCAGCGGCAGCTGGTGTCGCCTGAATGGATCCGCATGGCGCGCACCCCGGGTGCGGCCAATGCCGAATACGGTTATGCCAACTGGTACCTGAACCCGGGCAGGAAGCGCCTGCCGGCCACGCCCGAATCCGCCGTCACCTTCGTCGGCAACGGCCAGAACATCATCTACGTGGATACGCAAAACGATCTGCTGGTGGTGGTGCGCTGGATCGATTCGACGCCGTCGCTGAATGACTTCCTCGGCAAGGTGATCGCGGCGATTCGCTGACGCGGGATGACGTCTTGACGGGCGGCCACGCAGCATGGCCGCCCACACCCACATGTGGTAACCGCTGTGTCTTCGCCTACTGCTTCTTCATCAGGTGGTTGCCATTAAGCCGGGCGATGTAATCGATCCAGTCCACCTTGGCTTCCTTGCCATTTGGCAAAACCTGGAAGCGTGTCGAGGCGACCTGCTTGCCGCCGCGCTTGAACGATTCCTCGAGCGTGTTCTTGCTGATTTTCACCGACACGGTTTCAAATCCCGGGTCGCCGGTGACGGGCGCATCGGCGCCATTCACCTCGGCCTTGTAGCTCACGCCCAGCGGGTTCGAAAAGGAAATCGTCTTGCCTTCGCTCTTGTAGGTCAGGGTGAGGCCGTTCTCGGTGCGGCGTTCTTCCTTGATGGCTTTCCAGGAGCCCGACATCAGGTGCGGCGCGGTCTTGTCGTAGGCGACGCGTGCGTAGGAGGTGGCGCCCTTGACGACCTGGCCGTTCGGATAGGTGGTGGCGTACTCGACGATCATGGAATTGGTGTCCATGGAAATGGCCACCTTGCGGCTGGACACCACCTTGCCGCCTTTCTTGCCGATCATTTCGAGATGGCTTTTGTCGCTGACCTTGATCGCCAGGGTATCGGCATAGGGGTCGCCTTCGACTTTCTGGTCCTTGCCGTCGAACTTGATCGTGACATGGGGCACGCAGGTCTTGCAGTCAAACACGCCGTCCTTGAACACGTAGACCAGTGGCTTCGCCGGGTAGTCGATGGAACTGACCTCGGTCTTCCAGTTGCCGTCGAACGGCGTCTGCGCGCCACTGACCGCCGGCGTGATCGCGGCGGCTGCCGCTGCAACAAAAAGCAATCTCTTCATGATGCCCTCCCAGGGTGGTGTCGGATGGGTGGCGCGTCATTGGATTGCCCGGGCGCGCCTGCCGCCGGAACATGGGTGGTCCGGTGAAAAAGAGGTTAGCGCAATCCCTAGCAGGCATCCCGGGTATTTCCGGATTGTCTGATCTCGCTCAAATCCGGTGGGCGGAAGGGGCGTCGGCAAATCTTACAGTCGCGGCGTTTTCCGGCAGGCACAAATTGGTAAATAATTGAACAAAAATGAAAAAATGAACATGGCCCGGGAATTGCTGAAAAGACGCTATTCAAGTCTTGCTTCATTCTCAAGCTATTTAACCGGATGCAAATCATGAACTTCAAGCACATCGCAGCGACCTCCCTGTTCACCCTCGGCGCGTTTTTGGCAGGCGCGGCAAACGCGGTGCCAATCACTGGTCTGGTCAACACCGGTGCCGGCAAGACCACCGGCCAGACAGATACCAACTACACACTTTCGGGTACCGGCACCGGCATTTCGGGACCAAACGGATATGCGTCGGCCGGATTTACCGGCTGGCCGATTTCACCGTACGGCGGTGGCCCTTGGATCGCGAACAGCGCCACGTCGAACTGGATCACGCCGAACGCCAATCCTGCCGCCAGCTATGACCCATCGGTCAACGGAACATATATCTGGACCCTGATATTTGACCTGACTGGCTTCAATGCCTCAACGGCAACATTCGGCGGCCGCTGGGCCACCGACAACAGCGGCCAGATTCGTCTAAATGGCACGACGCTCAGCAACGCATCGACAGGCTTCACCTCCTGGGCAACGTTCAGCAGCGCAGGCGGCACGTTTAACGCCGGCTTGAATACGCTGCAGTTCATCGTCACCAACACGGCACAGAATGGCGGCAACCCCACCGGCCTGCGCGTCGAATTTGAACGCAGTGACGTGACCGTCCCCGAACCCGCCAGCCTCGGTCTCCTGGCCATTGGCCTGATTGGCTTGGGTGCCGTGCGCCGCCGCCGCAACGAAAAGTGATCAAAGAGGTTTCTGTAATATCCACCCCCCGCTTCGGCGGGGTTTTTTTTGGCCTGAACCGTGAGGGGCAACAGGCGCCGCGAAGCCTTCCCTCGCAAACCTGCTCGGCCCTGCAGCCGGACTAAACTGTCACCATGAATCCTGAACGCGCCGATTTCCTGCGCAAACTGATTGACGGCCAGACGGTTGCCTCGCTCGGCACCTTGCACAAGGGTGAGCCATTCGTATCGATGGTGCCATTCGCGCGGGCGACCGGCAGCGCGGACTTCATCATTCACGTCAGCCGGCTCGCCGCACACACGGGTGACATGCTTGCCCATCCGCGCGTGAGCCTGATGGTCATGGCGACCGATACCGGTGCGGCGCAAAGCCGCGCGCGGGCCACGTTGCGGTCGGACGCCGATGCCCTGGAAAACGACTCGCCGGAATATGCTGCCGCAAAAGCAGCCTATCTGACGCGCTTTCCGGATAGCGCGCATATTTTCCAGCTCGGCGACTTTTCCCTGTTCCGGCTGCGGCCGATTTCGGCGCGGGCGGTTGGCGGGTTCGCGCAGGCCTTCAGCGTCGATGCGGCGGGGATTGCAGAAGCGCTGCGCTGAACCCGGACCCGGCGCGCCGCCTGCCCGCTAGAACCGTTCGCCCGCGGGCAAATAGCGCCATTCGCCGACCGGCATGCGCGCCAGCGAAATGCGACCGATGCGAAGCCGCTGCAAGGCGACCACCTGCAAGCCGGCCGCCTCGCACAGATGGGCGATCTGCCCGGGCACGATGCCTTTGAGCGCGAAGCGCAAGCGCGACTCGGTCTGCATGCTGACCTTGGCCGGGGGCAGCGGCTTGCCGTTCATCTCGGTGCGGTGGTTGAGTTTTTTCAATGCTTCCGGCGTGACCTCGACGGCGACGTCGACCACATATTCCTGCTCGACACTGCTGGCGTTTTCGACCAGCTTGCGCGTGACGCGCCAGTCCTGGGTCAGCACCACCAGTCCGCTGGCGCCGACCTGAAGGGGAAGGGCAGCAGCGAGTTTCGAGAAATGCCGCTTCAGCGGACGAATGCCGGACACGTCACCGGGGGCATGATTGTCCAGACTGATGTTCTGCGCCGCCGCGTCATCTGCCGCGGCCGGTGCATGAAACAAAATGGTCACCGGTTCGGGTTCGTCCAGTTTCGCGCCGGGCAGCAGGGCCACGTGTTCATCGGCAACCCGGAACTGAGGCTCCTCAACCACGCGTCCCTCCACCGTCACCCAGCCACCTTCGATGTAGATTTCGGCTTCGCGGCGCGAGCAGGGCAGCATTTCGGCGAGGCGTTTGGCGAGGCGGACGGGTTCCGTCATGGATTGAACGAGGCTGGTCGTAGATAGCAGAGAAAGGCCATTGTAAGCGCGCGGTAAGATGCCGCTCATGACTACCAACAACAAGCGGCCGTCGCTCGACGGGGTGACGCTCGAAGCCATCGTCACCACGCTGGTCGAGCGCATGGGCTGGGAGGCGCTCGGCCAGGCCGTGCCCCTACGCTGCTTTACCCATGACCCAAGCATCAAGTCCAGTCTGACATTCCTGCGGCGCACGCCGTGGGCACGCGCGAAGGTGGAAGCGCGTTATTTGCGCGGCCTGCGCAAAACCCCGTCGCCGTGAACGGCAACGTCAGGATGCTCGCTGCGCTTCACCAGTCGCGCTTTCGATGGCCACCTTGCCGCCGCCCCCCGGTGCCATTTTGAGGGGGCGTTGAAGTCCGGATAGCGCACCTCCCACGGGGAACTTCTATTAACCTACTGCGCGATCAAATTTCGCGCCTCTGGTGCTCTGCGTACTCTCGTACGCGTCCGTTCCTCGGCGCGAACTTTGACCGCTCGCTACGGCTTCTAGAAGTTCCCCACGGGCTGAACCCCAGCATCCACGCGCCTTCGCGGGACAAAATGGCCTGAGAGCCCCGCCAATGCTGGCCTTTGACCCCTAGCAATTTACGTCATGGCGATTACAAGCGCCTTTGATGCGGCGCAATTTGCAATGCAGGCCAGACCCGTCAAAATGGACTCGAGGCATCGGACCGGCCGATGCCGGTCTTTTGCAGTCGCATCCGCCGCATGAAGTTACAATATCCAGGAGTGCTGTGCCAACCAACCCGTCGCATCGCGCCAACACCAAGAACATGCAAGTCCACCAGTTGATGCGCCGCACGGTGGCGCTGGTGCTGAAAGCGGCGGCCGGGGGTCGCGCCTCAAGCAGCTCACCGACCGGCGCGCCAAGCCGGCGGTTTATTTCGGCGGCAAGTTCCGCATCATCGATTTCGCGCTGTCGAACTGCCTCAATTCCGGCATTCGCCGCATGGCCGTTCTCTGGCCGATACATTCGTTGTTACGCACGTCATTGCAGCGTGGCGAACCGTGCGCGCAGAGCTCCAACGATACTGATCTGCTGCCCGGCAGCAGCGCGTCGGCGAGAACACTGGTATCGCGGCACGGCCGACGCCGTAAAACAGAACCTCGACATCATTCGCAGGCGTTAACCCCGAGCGTGATCGTGCTGGCCGGCGACCATGTCTACAAGATGGACTATTCCGCTGATGATCTGGATGCGTCGAAAGTGCAGCCGGTGTCACGGTCGGCTGCATCGAAGTGCCGCGCAGCGAGGCGAGTGCCTTCGGCGTGATGGCCATTGGTCCGCACCGGCAGATCACGGAGTTCATGGAAAAGCCCGCCGATCCGCCGCCGATGCCGGGAAAGCCCGAGATGTCGCTGGCCAGCATGGCGTTACGTGTTCGACGCCGTGTACCTCTACCAGATTCTTGAGGAGGATCAGCAGCGGAATTCAGGCGGCTTCGGCAAAGACGTGATCCCGCGCTGCGTCGGCGAAAAACGTGCGCTGGCGCACCCGTTCAGCATGAGCTGCGTTTCACGCGTCGAAACCCCGAACCACTATTGGCGCGACGTCGGCACCATCGATGCGTTCTGGTCGGCCAATCTTGACATTGCCTCGACCATTCCTGAGCTGGACGTCTACGATCCCGACTGGCCGATCTGGACTTACCAGCGCCAGCTGCCGCCGGCCAAATTTGTGCCGGACGCGCTTGGTGCCAATGGCATCACCGTCAATACCGTGATCTCGGGCGGTTGCATCGTCTCCGGTTCATACGTTGCCCACTCGGTGCTGTTCTCCGAGGTGCGTATCCATTCCTTCTGCCATGTCGAGCAGGCGGTGCTGCTGCCCAATGTCACCGTCCACCGCAGTTGCCGCCTGAAGCGCGTGGTGATTGATCGCCACTGTGTCATCCCCGAGGGCATGGTGGTGGGCGAGGACCCGGTGCTGGACGCGCAGCGCTTTGAACGCACTGAAAACGGCGTCGTGCTGATCACGCGGGAAATGCTGGCGAAGCTGGCAGCGGCGACGCCATGAAAGTATTGCAGGTCAGCGCCGAGATTTACCCGTTGCTCAAGACCGGCGGGCTGGCCGACATCGCCGGCGCGATGCCGGCGGCACTGATCGAGGCCGGTGCCGACGTTCGTGTGCTGCTGCCGGGCTTTCCGTCCATCATGGACGCGCTGCAGGATGCAACCGTCGTCTGCACGCTGACGGCCCCCTGGCGGGAGCAGCTGCGCGTGCGCGCGGGCACGCTGCCTGCGGTAGGGCCGCGCGGGCTGCGTGCCTACGTGATCGATGCGCCGTCGCTGTACAACCGCCCCGGCAATCCCTACGAAAATGCGCAGCGCCAGCCGTATGCCGACAATCATCGCCGCTTTGCCTTGCTCGGCTGGGTGGCCGCGCAACTGGCGCTGGGTGCGGATGCGAAATGGCAGCCGCAGGTGGTACACAGCCACGACTAGCATGCCGCGCTGGCGCCGGCCTATCTGCACTTTGCACGCGCCCGCATGACCAAACCGGTGGGCAGCATCCATACCGTGCACAACCTGGCTTACCAGGGCGTGTTTCCGGCGGCAAATTTTGCCGAACTGGGCTTGCCCGCAGTCGCCAACGGCATCGACGGCATGGAGTTCTACGGCCAGATTTCATTCATGAAGGCCGGGCTGTTCTATGCCGACCGCATCACCACCGTCAGCCCGACCTATGCGCGCGAGATCCAGACGCCGGATCAAGGCTGCGGACTTGACGGCCTGCTGCGCGCGCACGGCAATGTGCTTTCGGGGCTCCTCAATGCGGTGGATGAGACCGTCTGGAATCCGGCAGCCGATCCGCTCATTCCCGCGCCGTTCGACGCGATGCAGCGGACGGGCAAAAGCAAGTGCAAGGCGGCATTGCAGCGCGAGATGGGCCTGGCGGTGGAAAAGCGCGCGCCGTTGTTCGGCGTGGTCAGTCGCTTGACCGAACAAAAAGGACTCAACCTGGTGGTGGCGGCCATCGACGAAATTGTCACCGGCGGCGGGCAGCTGGTGGTGCTCGGCAGCGGCGACGGGTCGCTTGAGCTGGCGCTGCGTGAACAGGCGGCGAAGCATCCGCAATCGGTGGCCGTGACACTGGGTTACGACGAGGCGCTGGCGCATCGCATCTTTGCCGGCACCGATGTCACGCTGGTGCCGTCGCGCCTCGAGCCCTGCGGCCTCACGCAAATGTACGGCTTGAAATACGGCAGCCTGCCACTGGTGCGGCGCGTGGGCGGCCTCGCTGGACGCGGTGGTGGACAGCTTGCAGCGAGGACCTCGCCGAAAGCCTGCGCCAACGGTTCTTGTGTTCGATGCCTTCACGGTGGAAGCGTATTCGCGCGCGCTGCGCCGCGCCTTCATCCTGTATTCGCGGCCAAAGGAATGGAACGCGCTGGTCGCGCGCGCCATGCAGCAGTCGTTCGGCTGGCAGCAGAGTGCCGCGAAATACCTGGCGCTTTATCGGCAGATCGCCGGCCGCGCCTGATCGAAGGTTCTCCTTGCTCTACATGGTGATTGAACGCTTTCGCAACGGCGATCCGCGACCGGTCTATGCGCGCTTTCGCCAACATGGCAGGCTGGCGCCCGCCGGCCTTGAATACGTGTCCAGCTGGGTGAGCGATGACCTGGCTACGTGCTACCAAGTCATGTCTGCTAGCGATGCGGCGTTGCTGGAAGAATGGATGCAACACTGGCGCGACCTTGTTGACTTCGAAGTGCACCCGGTCATCACCTCGCCGCAGGCGGCCGAGCGGGTTCTGGCCACCGCAAACCAAAAGCCCGCGAGCTAGTCGCGGGCGCTTGCTTGCGGCAATGGATCAGGCAGTGGCGGAGCGGATTTTCCGGCGCCCCGGCAGATCCGCCGGCGCACATCGCGCGGCCGTCGCGAGCGATTCGACAAAGACTCAGGTACTGTGCGAAATGCCGAACTCGGCAGCGATCAGCGCGTAGGAACGCTGCCGCGCCAGCGGGTCGTGCGTCCAGGTGTTGACGACGATCTCATCCAGCGCAAACGTTGCGGCCAGTTCACGCAGTCTCGCCGCCACCTGTGCGCCCGAGCCGACGATGGCCTTGCTGCGCAATGCGTCGATAGTGGCACGCTCCGCGGCGCCGTAGCCGGCGTAGGCCGCGTCGGCTGCTTCGGGCGTGACCAGCGGCGTGCGCAGGCCCTTCTCGAAACCGATGCGCCAATGCTCGCGCGTCTTCAGCAATCGCCGGGCTTCCGCTTCTGTATCGGCCGCGAGCGCCCAGACGCAGATGGTGGCCTGCTGCTGCGGATGCCGCTTACTGGGCTTGTAAAGGTGCCGGTACAGTTCCAGCGCCTGTTCGGTGCCGCGCCCCTCGGTGAAGAAATAGGCGTAGGCATAGGGCAGGCCAAGAAAGGCAGCGAGTTGCGCCCCGTAATCGGAGCTGCCCAGTATCCACAGTTCCGGGCTGGTGGGCCCCTGCGGGTGCGCCTCGATGTCGCCGAACGCGTGACCCGCCGCCAGCGGCAGGCCCGACACCCAGGCCTGCAAATCCTGAACCTGGTACGGAAAGTCCTCGGCGTTGTTTTGTTGTGGATTGAGTGCGAAGGCGGTGCGCCGGTCCGAGCCGGGCGCGCGGCCGACGCCGAGATCGATGCGGCCCGGCGCGATGCCTTCGAGCACGCGGAACTGCTCGGCGACTTTCAGCGCCGAGTAGTGGGGCAGCATCACGCCGGCGCTGCCGATGCGAATACGGGTGGTGATTGCGGCGATGGCGGCCATGAGTATTTCGGGTGCGGTGCCGACGATGCTGTCGCTGTTGTGGTGCTCGGAGACCCAGTAGCGGTGATAACCTGGTGGCGGTGCCGCAATGTTTGCCAGCTCGAGCTCGCGGATGCAGGTGCTGGCTCTGGTCCTGGCAGGCGGGGGATTGGTCGAGCACGGAAAGCTTCATGCGGCGCATGTTACCCGGGAAAATCCCTGCCGCCATGAAATGCGAGCGCGCCACCGGCACCGCAAGATGCCGCACAATGCTGCTTTCTGAACGTACCGGGAAGCGCCATGCCTGATTCCATCCTTGTCCTGCAACTCGAGCACCGAAAGATCGGCAAAGTGCTCGGACTGCTGCGGCGCCAGCTTGCACAGCTGCAGGCTGAACTGCCGGTGGACCGGCTGTTGCTGGAAAGCGCCCTCGACTACCTCTCCGGTTTTCCCGAGCAATGCCACCACCCCAAGGAAGACCTGGTTTATCGCAAGCTGATCGAGCGCTTTCCGGCGCTGGCGGTTTCCCTCGAAGAATTGGCCAGTGAGCACAAGCTGGTTGACGAATTGATGCGCGAGTTGCGACAGGCGCTCAGCGATGCGCGCTTGCAAAGCCGGAAGGCGCCAATGATCTGGCGGTGCAGCTGCAGGATTTCCTCGACTTCTATGACCTGCACATCATGATGGAGGAGCAGCATTTTTTCCCGATGGCGCTTAACCATCTCACGCGCGGCGATTTTGAGGAACTCGACTTTTCCCTGTACGAGCAACTCGACAGCGCGCTGTCGAAGGATGCCGAAGCCAGTTACGGCGCGCTGCTGAAAGCGCTGGCACAGATGGGAAACCTCGACGACAGCGATGCCGCGCTGCGGGATGAGGCGACGTGGCTGGCTGGCATTCGTGATGCGGCCGGTTTTAGCGCCGCCATGCAAAGCCGCGGCGAGCCGGTGCGCCTGGTACATGCTCCTGGAGGTGGCTTTGTGCTGGTGCGCGATGGACAGGCGCTGCTGCGCATCCCCGATTGCAGCGAGTTGCAGGCGGCGTGGTGTGCCTATTTCTTCCTCAAGGGCGCCGGCGTACGCGAGCAGGATGGTGACAGTCACCAATAGCATGCCAGAGGACCAATTGGTTCCTCGATCGTCCTGACGAATATCACCAGTCCCGAATGATTCCACTGAACCTTGCGCGCGTGCGCGCCGAATTTCCGGCGCTCGCCGGCCCAACGGTTTACCTGGACAACGCCGGTGGTTCGGCCGTGCTGGGTCGGGTGGCGGACCGCATTCGCGACTACCTGCTGACCACCAGTGTGCAGCTGGGCGCCAGTTATGCCGCGTCCGAGGAGGCCTCGGCCAAGGTGCTCGCCGCGCGGCGCGCCATCGCGCAACTGATCAATGCCGCACACGTCGAAGAAGTGGTGATGGGCGGCTCCACCACCGGGCTCATGTTTCTGCTGACGCAAGCCATCCTGCGCGGCATCCGCCCGGGCGACGAAATCATCGTAACCGACACCGACCACGAGGCCAATATCGGTGGTTGGTTGCGTTTGCAGCAGGCCGGCGCGGTGGTGAAAATCTGGGAAGTGAATCGCGATAGCCTGCAGCTGGAACTGTCGGCGCTCGATGCACTGCTCTCGGAGCGCACGGTGTGGGTGGCGATGACGCATGCCTCCAATGTGCTCGGTACCGTCAATCCGGTGGCCGAGGTTGCGCGACGGGTGCATGCAGCCGGCGCGCGGCTGGCGGTGGATGCGGTCGCCTACGCCGCACCGGCTGGTCGATGTGCAGGCCAGCGGCGCCGATGTTTATGTGTTCAGTTTTTACAAGGTGTTCGGCCCGCACTACGCGGTGCTGTGGGGGAAGCGCGACTTCCTGCTCGGCCTGCCGACACTGAATCACCACTTCATCGGGCCCGAGGTGCTGCCGTACAAACTGCAACCGGGCAATGTGAACTTCGAACTTTCGTACGGCTGCGCGGGCATCGCCGAGTATCTGGTGGCGATGGGCGAGTTGCATGGTGCAGCGGGCAACGAGCGGCAGAAAATGCAGGCCGCGTTCGACCTGTTCGCGCGTCTTGAAGATGCGCTGGCTGAATCGCTGCTGAACTACCTGCGCGGCAAGTCGCGCGTAAGCATCATTGGCCTGCCGAAAGTGGTAAACGGCAACCGCATGCCCACCGTGAGTTTTGTGGTTGACGGCATGCAGTCAGAGAAGGTTGTGCGTCACATCGATCAATACCGCATCGGCATTCGCTTCGGCGACTTTTATGCGCGTCGCCTGATCGAGGCGCTGGAACTGGCCCGACAGGGCGGCGTGGTGCGCGTGTCGATGGCGCACTACAACACGCAAGGCGAGATCGACCGCTTGATCGGGCATCTCGATGAGGTGTTGGCCTAGCGCGCGCCAATCCTCCCCCTTTCCTAAAGGGGGACCGAGGGGGATTTTCGGTGGCTCAAGTACGCGATCGCTGTTTCCATGACGATCGCAAATCCCTCCCGGCCGCCCTTTTAGAAAAGGGAGGGGAATGGTGCCGGAGGGGATTGCAAGGTATGGGTATGGGACAGGGAGTCGCTAAGTTCCCGCAGCGCACGCATCCCCTGTTCGTAGTTGCCGATCGGCCGCCCCATACCATTCCTCCCCCTTTCCTAAAGGGAGGCCGGGAGGATTTTCGGTGGCTCAAGTACGCGGTCGCCGTTTCCATGGCGAACGCAAATCCCTCCCGTCCTCCCTTTGGAAAAAGGGAGGGGAATGATGCCGGTGGGGGGATTGCAAGTTGGTGGGAATGGAACAGGGATTCGTTCCTCGCAAGGTGCACATGCCGCGCATCCCGTTGCCGATCGGCCGCCTGTACCAAAACTCCCCCTTTCCTAAAGGGGGATCGAGGGGATTTTCGGCGGTTCAATGCGCAGTCTCCGATTCCATGGCGAACGCAAATCCCTCCCGTCCTCCCTTTGGAAAAGGGAGGGGAATGATGCCGGTGGGGATTGCAAGTTGGTGGGAATGGAACAGGGATTCGTTCCTCGCAAGGTGCACATGCCGCGCATCCCGTTGCCGATCGGCCGCCTCGTACCAAAACTCCCCCTTTCCTAAAGGGGGATCGAGGGGGATTTTCGGCGGTTCAATTGCGCAGTCTCCGATTCCATGGCGAACGCAAATCCCTCCCGGCCTCCCTTTAGAAAAGGGAGGGGAATGATGCCGGAGGGGATTGCAAGTTGGTGGGAATGGAACCGGGAGTCGTTCCTCGCAAGGTGCGCATGCCGCGCATCCTGTTGCCGATCGGCCGCCTCATACCATTCCTCCCCCTTTCCTAAAGGGGGACCGAGGGGGATTTTCGGCGGATCAATCGTGCGGTCACCGGCATGAAAAGGACAAGCGCCGCACCCCGATCTCGCGGATTGAATTCAGACCTTCATGAAGTACTTGATCAGCCCTTTCGCCACAAAACCGATCATGCCGAAGGCCAGCACCAGGAACAGCACGAAGGTGCCCAGCTTGCCGGCCTTGGACTCCTTCGCCAGGTTGTAGATGATGAACAGCATGTAGACCATGAATGCGCCGAGCCCGAAGGTCAGGCCGAACTGGGCGATTTGAGCTTCGGTAAAGCCGAAGATCATGGCGCGTCCTGCACCAGGTCGCGGTAGGCGTGCCAGCTGGCATGCCCGAGCAGGGGCATCACCACAATCAACCCAAGCAGAAATGTGGCCATGCCGAGGGCGGTCAGCAACATGATGATCGCGGCCCACAATGCCATCGGCACCGGATTGGCCAGCACCACACGCCAGCTTGTCAGCACCGCAGTGAGCACGCCGACCGGGCGATCGAGCAACATGGGCATGGCTATCACGCTGGAGGCAAACATGGGCGCCGCCAGCGTCCCGCCCAGCACCACCCAGGCCTCGAACAGCCAGCTGTCGCTGATCACCACATGCCGGAAGAAATCGGCGGGCTCATTGATCGGCTGCGGGGCGTACAGGGTGATGAGCGCCGCCGAGGTCATCACCCAGCCGGTACCAGCCAGCGCCAGCAGCAGGCCGAACACGATCGCGCGCCGGTCGCCGGAGCGCCAGACATCGAGCACGGTGCCGAATTGCGGCGCGCCACCCTGTTCGAGCTTGCGGCTCACCGCATACAGCCCCGTGGCCAACACCGGCGCCACCAGCAGGAAGCCGGAGAACGTGCCTGCCAGCAGCCAGAAGCGATGCGGCAACGTACTGAAGGCCAGCGCGCCGAACAGCGCCATCGCGAAGCCATGCAGCAGCGCGACCGCGGGGCAGCGGGCGAGGTCCTGCCAGCCGCGCTGCAGCCAGGTGAAACAGCGGGTGATTTCCACCTCGGGCGTGCGGAAGTTTGCGGAAGCGGTGGGCGGTGCAGTGCTCATGCGGATCGGTGCAGGTATGTAGGGGTCGGAGCGCGCGGGCAGACCGGCGTGCCGAGGCAATATTGTACGGCGGCGGTTGTGGCTCGCCGTCTGCAGGTCAGGGATCGTGCCGGTACGCAGGCAACGGCGCGCCGCAGTCACGGCAATACCTGGCATTGGCCGCATGTCCTTCGCTTAAGCACTCGTGGCAGGTGCGGGTGGTCGGTGCCTGGCCAAAGCGCTGCGCGGTGAATTCGGCGCTGACAATGCCGGTGGGCACGGCCAGCGTCCCCCAGCCCAGCAGCATCATCACCGAGGCCAGCAGGCGTCCCAGGTCGGTCTTGGGCGTGATGTCACCGAAGCCGACCGTGGTCATGGTGGTGATGGCCCAGTACACCGAGATCGGGATGCTGGTGAAGCCGTTCTCCGGCCCTTCGATGACATACATCAGCGTGCCCATCACCAGCACCACCAGCAGCACGAACGACAGGAACACGAAGATCTTGCGGCGCGAGGCGACCAGCGCACGACCCAGCGCGCCGTATTCAGCTACGTACTCGGTGAGCTTGAGGATGCGAAAGATGCGCAGCAGCCGCAGCACGCGCACATCGATCAGCGCGTGCAGTTCCGGCACGAGAATCGCAAGATAGGTCGGCGCGATGGCCAGCAGGTCGATGACGCCGTAAAAGCTGGTGGCATAGCGAAACGGGTGGCGTACGCAGGCCAGACGCGCCAGGTATTCGGCGGTGAACAGCAGGGTGAAGCTCCATTCCAGTATCACGAACAACTTGCCGTGTTGCGAATGGATACTGGCGACACTGTCGAGCATCACCACCACGAGGCTCGCGAGGATGGCCCAGATCAGCGTGACGTCGAACGCCCGCCCGGCGCGCGTGTCGGCCTCGAAGATGACGGTGTAGAGCGTCAGCCGCCAGCCCTGGGCAGGCTTGCCGAAGCGGCTCGCAACTTCCTGGTTGGCCGAACTGGGAATGGCGGGAGGCATGGTGGCGGTGATTGTAGAGGGGCGGCGGTGCATATGCCATTGCCCTGGGTTGAGCTTCATACGGTTGTCGCGGTCACGGTCAGTTCGTCGACCGACATCGCGATGAAGAATGGTACGGTGGAATTGGCTGGTTCCACCACCGTAACGTCGCCGCCAGCGATCCTGATCGCGGGATACTTGCAGCGCAGGGCGCCGGACGCACACGGCAAAGGAATATGATCGCTTCTGTTCCCATTGTACAAACCCCGTCGTCAAAGAAAGGACCGTTCATGAAGTCGCGTTCCCTGCTTCAAGTGTTGTTGGTCGCCACCGCATTGGCTGCCACCGCACCCATCGTTGCAATTGCACAGGATGCAAAGACCGAAACCAAGGCACCCGCCACCATCAAGGAAGTCTTGCACGCCAACGTCGGCAAACGCGTGCTGCTGCGGTTGCAGGCTGGCGAGGATATCGACGGCACCGTGATTGCGGTGACGGCGGGAACCGTGCACATCGCGCGACTTACCGGCAAGGACTTTTACGATGCGGTGGTCAGTCTGGACAAGATCAGCGCGGTGATTTTCAAGGCGCGTTAGCACAAACCTTTGTAAATCCTGATCGTGCTGAGCTTGTCGAAGCACGATTGCCCGAAGCGTCCGAAGCATTGGACGCGGCAAGGCCCTTCGACAGGCTCAGGGCGAACGGAATTGGGTGATCCACTGGCCACCTGGCGCGGCTGCGAAGTAAAACCCAAGCACTGGGGCGGTTCGCAGGCCGAAAATGCCTGAAGTGCCGCGCCAGTGCTTGACTTTGGCCCTTGCGCCGGCGCGCTGATATTCTGCGATGCCATTCCCGTTGCGTTACTCCCATCATTTCGCCTCATGAAAAATACCCTGCGCTTCCTGATCGCCTTTTTCTCGTGCGTTGTCTTCACGGCCCACGCCCAGCCCGCCAAATTCCCGCCGGCCACCGAAGGCGACTTCGTCCTGCGCGACTTCAAGTTCAAGTCCGGCGAAACCCTGGCGGCGCTCAACATTCACTACACGTCGCTTGGCAAACCGGTGAAGGACGCCAATGGCCGCGTTACCAACGCGGTGTTGCTGCTGCATGGCACCGGCGGCTCAGGCCAGAGCCTGATGCGGCCGATCTTCACCGACTTCCTGTTCGGCCCCGGCCAGCCGCTGGATGCCACCAAGTATTTCATCGTGCTGCCCGACGGCATTGGCCATGGCAAGTCCAGCAAGCCCAGCGATGGCCTGCGCGCCAAGTTCCCACAATACGACTACGGCGACATGGTGCTCGCGCAAAAGCGCCTGCTGGAGGAAGGTCTGGGCGTGAACCACCTGCGGCTGGTGCTCGGCACCTCGATGGGCTGCATGCACGCCTTCGTCTGGGGTGAGACCTGGCCCGACTATGTGGATGCGCTGATGCCGCTGGCCTGTCTGCCGGTACAAATCGCCGGCCGCAACCGCGCCTGGCGCAAGATGCTCATCAACGCCATCCGCACCGACCCGGCGTGGCATGAAGGCAATTACGTCCAGCAACCGCGGGCCGCACTGCGCACCGTGGCCGGCATGCTGGTGGTGGCCGGTGCTGCGCCCATCCAGGCACAGAAAGCCACCCCGACGCGCGATGCCACCGACAAAGCCTTCGACGAAGCCGTGGAGCGCAACATGAATGGGCTCGACGCCAACGACTTCCTCTACGCCATCAGCGCCTCGCGCAACTACGATCCCTCACCGAACCTGGAAGCCATCAAGGCACTGCTGTTTCACATCAACTCGGCCGACGACTTCATCAACCCGCCGGAACTGGGCATCGCCGAGCGCGAGATCAAGCGGGTGAAGAACGGGAAGTTTTTGCTGCTGCCGGCCAGCGAGCAGACCTGGGGGCATGGGACACATACCAGAGCGCAGGTTTGGGAGGGGTATTTGCGGGAACTGCTCGGGCGTTCGGTGAAGTGAAGCGATGAGTCTGACGTTTTCAAATCCGAAAAGCGTCCACGCCCCGCTGGGTCTCTACAGCCATACCGTGGTTGTACCGGCAGGCACTGAACTGTTGTTCATCTCCGGCCAGGTGGGCGTTCGCCCGGACGGAACCACACCTGCCGATATCGCCGGGCAAGCTGATCAGGTGTTCGCCAATATCGTTGCCTTGCTCAAGTCGCACGGCCTCGCACCGACCGACATCATCAAGCTCACAACATTCATGGTGGCCGGTCACGATGGGGATGCCGTGCGCGCGGCGCGCCGCAAGTACCTCGGCGAACATCGGCCGGCATCGACGGCGGTGTTTGTTTCGCAGCTGGTGGACCCGGCGTGGTTTGTAGAGGTTGAAGCCGTTGCCGCGCGTCAAGCCAATAAATAGTCAAGTGACATTGAGGTGACCCGCATGCCCACCATCCGCCAAACCAACCAATCCGCCCTCATCATCGTCGACGTCCAATCCGGCGTCGTCCGCACCGCCTGGGATCGGGACCGCATCGTCGCAAACATCGCCCGTGCGGTGTCGCGGGCCCGTGCGGCACATGTGCCGGTGATCTGGGTGCAGCACTCGGATGCGCAACTGGTCAAGGAAAGTCCGGACTGGCAGCTGGCGCCGGAACTGGTGCCGCTCGCCGATGAACCCATCGTTCACAAGTCGTTTGAATCCTCTTTTGAAGACACCACCCTGGAAGCGGAACTGGCCAAGCGCAACGTGAGCCGCATCGTGCTGGCAGGTGCCATTTCCAACTGGTGCATCCGTGCCACGGCCTACGGCGCGCTGGACCGCGGCTACGACCTCACCTTGCTGAAGGACGCCCACACCGCCAAGACCATCGAACTTGAAAATGGCTTCAGGATAGAAGGCGAGGGCATTGTCGCCGAACTCAATATTGTGATGACGTGGATTACCTATCCCGGGCGCACCGCCGGCACAGCGAAGGTGGATGAAGTGAGTTTTGTGGCGGCTTGAAAGTTGATCCGTTTGCGATCGCACAAATCTGATCATCGCGATGGAGTGCGACCGGCACTGCGGCGCAAAATTAGTAAAATTTGTTGTTCCCCCATTGCAACCACGCGATGACTGATTCGCAGTTGTGGTTTCCCTCCCCGGCGAAGGCCGGGGTCCAATTTTGTTCGCAACACGCGCGATAGTAACTTGGGCCCCGACCTTCGCCGGGGAGGGCATGCACACTGGTTCAGCAATTTTGCTCTGAGGATCCATAGAATCAAAAATCAACGGCATCATCGCGGCGCCCCACTCACCCTTTTCCCATGCACATCGAACTCGACGACCTCTCCCGCCCGCAAGTCCACGCGCTCCTGCAGGAGCACCTCGACAACATGTACGAGCTTTCTCCGCCGGAGCAGGTGTTCGCGCTTGACCTGACCAAGCTGCGCGCGCCCGACATCACATTCTGGACGGTGTGGGAAGGCGAAACGCTGGTCGGCTGCGGGGCGCTGAAAGAGCTGTCACCGACGGAAGGGGAAGTGAAATCGATGCGCACGCCCAAGGCGCTACGCGGCAAGGGCGCCGGCAGGGCGGTACTGGCGCGCATCATTGCGACGGCCCGGCAACGGGGTTATGCGCGGCTGAGCCTTGAAACCGGAACGCACGAGGCATTCACACCTGCACACAAGCTCTACCAGGCTCACGGCTTTGATTTCTGCGGCCCGTTCGGCAACTATCGCGAAGACCCGAACAGTGTGTTCATGACTTTGCGGTTTGAATCGGGCGCAGCAACTGCCTGATGAACATGCCGTCCTTTCCTGTCGCTGTGCCGATATGACCGATATTTCCGACCGCGCTGGTGATGTTTCGCTCGCCGTTTCTGTTTACGGCGAGGAAGGCAGGCCACCGGTGCTTTTTCTCCACGGACTCGGCATGTCGCGCGACACGTGGTTTGAGAATGCCATGCGGCTCTGTGAGCAATACCAGGTCTGGTGCCTGGATTTTCGTGGTCACGGCCATTCGGCGCGCGCGGAGCGGTATTTCGTCATCGACTATTGCGCGGATGCCGAGGCGGTGCTGGCCGCCATCGGCAGGCCGACATTCATCGTCGGCCACTCCATGGGCGGCGCCATCGCCGGCATGCTGGCACAGGCGCCGCACCCGCTGGTTTCTGCCGTGCTGATGATTGATCCGCCGCTGTTCTATGCCAGCCCCGAGGAATATGCGCGCACCGTCTTTCCATCACGGTTCGCCGCGCTCGCGGCTTACCTGAAAAAGCTTCGCAAGATCAACGCCAGCCTGCAGGCGTACGTTGATCTGGTGGCGAATACGCCACATGCGCTCGGCGGATTTGAGAAGGACGCCATCAGCGCGCGGCACGTGTTGAGCCACGCATCCAGCCTGCAGCGGCAGGACACGGCCTGTTGGCTGCGGCCGATGGACCAGGTGTTTTCGGCGGTGGATCCGACCGTTCCGTTCCGCGTCCCCGTTGAAATCATCCAGATCGAGGAACAGTTCGGCGCGGCATTCCTGGAAGACCAGGCGCAACGTGCCTTGCAGGCCAACCCCGGCATGCGCATCACGCGCTATGCCGGCGCCGATCACTTTCCCTACCGCACCTTCGCGTTCGCCGAGCGCTTCGCCGATGATCTCTCGGCAAGACTGGCGGCGTGGGTGTCCGCATCGGCGGATGCGCCGGGTGCAGCGGGGTAGGGGGGCTGAGCCATGCCGATCATCGATGTTCAGATGGTGATGCAAGAGGGTACGCTGGAACGCGACAAGCTGGCGCAGGAACTGGCTGATGCATTGGGTGTCTGCCTTGGCGCCGCTGCTGGAAGAGTGTGGGTGCGCGTGCACGTGCTGCCGGCATCGCGTTATGCCGAGAACGGTGCGGTGCTGTCCGCGGCCGAGCTGCCGGTGTTCGTGTGCGTGTTGCACGCCCGACTGCCGGAAAGCGCGGCATTGAAAGAACAGGCGCAACGAATCGCCCGGGCGGTCGCGGTCGCCTGCGGCCGTGCGGCCGGGCGCGTGCATGTCGAGTTCGCGCCGGCTGGCGCCGGCCGCATCGCATTTGGCGGCGAATTGATTGAGTAGGACCGCAACGGCGATGCGCCCGCTGATACGCCCCGCTGCCTTGGATGATCTGGCGGCCTTGTCGGCGCTGGCCGTCGGGGCTAAGGCGCACTGGGGCTATGCGCCTGAAGTCATGCAACGGTGGCGCGATCAGTTGCAGATTTCTGCAGCGGACCTCAACCTGATGCGCATCGGCGTGGCGGTTGTCGATGGCGCAATCTGTGGCTTCTATGCCATGCTACCGGGTGAGGAATCCTGGGCGCTAGAGCACCTCTGGGTGGCGCCGGAAGCCATGCATCGCGGCATCGGTCGCGCCTTGCTCGCACATGCGCTGAATTTGGCCTTTTCTGACGGGGCGACGGTGGTGACCACCGATGCCGATCCGAATGCCGAAGCGTTCTATCGCGCCAACGGGGCAGTGCGAGTTGGCGAAGTCGCTGCCCCCATCGCCGGCGATGCAAAGCGGGTCCGGCCCCAACTGGTGTTCACCGCGGGTAGCGGCGCGCCTCATTGATGCCTTGCCGATCGACCGTCAGCCACTGATCCCAATGTCCCCCGACGGATCCGCTGAACCACGCTTCTTCAAGACTGCTGAAGCGTTTCGCCGCTGGCTTGCGCGTCACGCCGCGGAACGCAGCGAGTTGATTGTCGGTTTCATGAAGCGCGCAACCAGAAAACCGAGCATGACCTGGCCGCAATCCGTGGACGAGGCGCTGTGTGTCGGCTGGATCGACGGCATACGCAAGCGTATCGACGAAGACAGCTACCTGATCCGTTTCACGCCGCGTCGCAAAGGCTCCCACTGGAGCGCGATCAATATCCGCCGCGTGGGCGAATTGCAGGCCATGGGCCGCATGCAGCCGGCTGGCCTTGCCGCGTTCGCGCAGCGCACGGAAGCGAAATCCGCCAAGGCGTCCTACGAGCAAGCGGCCATGCCGGAACTCGAGCCGGCGCAAATAACAATCTTCAAGCGCGACAAAGCTGCATGGAAGTTTTACCTCGCACAGCCTCCCGGTTATCGTCGCAGGGTGAACTGGTGGGTGACCAGCGCCAAGCAGGAGGCCACGCGCGGAAGGCGGCTATCCGTACTCATCGCCGCTTGTGCCGAGGGCCGCCGCTTGTAAGCGAAACACCAGCATTGGCGGGGTCCCTGGCGCACTTTCGGCCTGCGAGCCGCGCCAGTGCTTGATCTTTGACTATTGGGTTACGCAGCAAGGTGTGCCTGATCGCCGCACACAGCGCCCAGCGCCAATACGCAATTGGCGCAAAATTCAGCTAAGCCGGCTCCGCTGCTGTCGGCTGCCAAAAGCAGTCGAACTCAGTCAGTTTTCATCAACTTTCGAGGCATTGCATGGGACGCTTTGTGATTGTTGCCTATAAGCCCAAGGCAGGCATGGCGGATCGCCTTGTCGCCTGCGTGGCAAAACACCTGAAGGTTTTGGCCGCTGAGGAACTGGTGAGCGAGCGTCCCGCGTACGTCATGCGCGGCGCGGGCGGGACCATCGTCGAAGTTTTCGAATGGGCCTCGGCCGAAGCCATCCGCAGGGCGCACAGCAATGCCGCCGTTGGCGCGCTCTGGGCGGAGTTCGCGGCGGTTTGCGATTACGTGCCGCTGCATACGCTGCCGGAAGCGCAGCAGTTGTTCGCCGAGTTCGAGCCGCTGACGCCGTGACTGCCAGGCCGGTACTGAACATTCACGAGCGTGCGCTCGGCGTTCCGGCTGCTGCGGCCGGTCAGTTGCTCGTCACGCTGGCGTCGGAAGGCGATGGACTGTGGCCGGTGAAGGCCTGGCCACGCATGAAATTTGACCGCCCCCTGGCCGTGGGCGCGGTGGGGGGGCATGGCCCCATCCGCTACTTTATCGAGTCGATTCATCCGGGCGAGCGCATTGATTTTCGCTTCACCGGGCCGCGCGGTTTCAACGGCGGCCACCGGCTGGAAGTGGTCGCGGTGGACGCGGCGCAGTGCATCCTGCGACATACCCTGCAGATGCGTGCCAGCGGGGTGGCGATCGTCACCTGGCCGTTACTTTTCGAACCACTGCACAACGCGTTGCTGGAAGACGCCCTGAGCGTGGCGCAGGCTAGCCTCGGCCTGCCCGTCATGGTTGTGAAATGGTCGCCATGGGTGCGCGCACTTCGCTGGCTGATGAGCGGCGGAAGAGCCGGCGTGCAGCCCGGCACCTGATGAGCCGCTTACGGCACCGCCTCAGTCCGTGACGCGATCCACACGGCACTGGTAGCAGTTGAACTTTGAGCGCAGGTGCACATAGGCCACGGTTGGGTCCTGAAGAATGGCTTCGCAGGCGGCGGTGATGTCGGGCCCGCGTACCACCTGGCCGGTGTCGTAGCGAATCCAGTGATCGACGTCGTAGCCGCGCACGATGGCCGGGTCGAGGTAGTTGAACCACGCCGGCAAGCGGTCGCTGTCGTAACGCGTGCAGGGTTCGGCGTGCAGGAAAATCGGCCCGGTCTCCGCATACGGACCGCGTTCGGCGAAGGGGCGATAGGCCAGCACCAGCTTGTCGTCGCCGTCGGCAATCAGGCCAAGGCAGTGCCGGCAGGGATTGGCCCCGCCGCCGGCGCGCCGCCGCAGGGCGGGCTGATCGTAGGCGTCGTTGCCTCCCTGCCAGATGCGGTGGCATGCCTCGGTGTCGATGCCTTGAATGCGAAATTTCATGTGTGTCTTCCTTTGGTCGATGGCTGCTGGCGGATGCCAGTTGACCAGCGTGGGAACCGCGCAGCCATCCGCTTCTTGCGATTGAATCGGAAACGGATGGGTGTGCCGAGTTGCATCAGCCCCTTTTTGCGCGGCTTTCTGCCAAAGTAGCCGCATGCTCGACATCGACAAACTCACGCGCTGCTTCGGCGGCCGTACCGTACTCAACGAGGTTTCCCTGCAGTTGCAGCCCGGCGAATACGTCGCCATCGTCGGCGAGTCCGGCGTCGGCAAATCCACCTTGCTCAACCTCATCGCCGGCCTGGATCGCGCGGACAACGGCCGCATTTCGCTCGATGGCACCGACTACACAGCGCTGGATGACGACGCGCTGACGCGCCTGCGCCGCGAGAAGCTCGGTTTTGTGTTCCAGGCATTCCACGTGTTGCCGCATCTCACCGTGAGGCAGAACGTGGCGCTGCCGCTGTGGCTGCTGGGCAAGGGCGATGCCGAGGCCGATGCCCCGGCGCAGCAATTGCTGGATGCGGTCGGGCTGGGCGTGCGTGCCGCAAGCTGGCCGCGCGAATTGTCGGGCGGCGAAATGCAGCGGGTGGCGATTGCGCGCGCGCTGGTGCACCGGCCGCGACTGGTGCTGGCCGATGAACCGACCGGCAATCTTGATCCGGCCAATGCGGCCAAGGTCTTGGGCCTGCTGGCCGAGCGCGTGCGCGCGGCAGGGGCCATCGGCATCCTTGTCACCCATTCGCTGGAGGCGGCGGCCACGGCGGACCGCATCCTGCATCTCACGGCCGAAGGGCTGCAGGCTTGAACCTGTCGCGGGTATTCCTGGGCTCGCTGGCCAAGCGGCGTCTGGCGACGCTGTTTTCGCTGGCGGCCATCGTGCTCGGCGTGGCACTGGGCGTGGCGGTGCAGGCGGTGCACGAATCGGCGCTGGCTGAGTTTGGCCGTGGGCTGCGCGCGGTGGTGGGTGAGGCCGACCTGCTGGTCGTGGGGCCGCGCGGCGGCTTTGATGAAACCACCTACGTGATGCTGGCGGCGCGCCCAGAGGTGCAGGACGCGAGCCCGGTGGTCGAGGTGGACATTCCGCTGGCAGGTCGCGCGGAAACGCTGCAGGTGTTGGGCGTAGACATGTTTTCGGTGGCGGCGGTCACGCCGGTGCTGTTCCCGCGCCCGGCAAAAGGCGCGGACCGGCTTGCCGCGTTTGCGGATGATGCGATCTTCCTGAGCGCCGCCGCGCAGGGCGTGCTGGGCGTGCGTGAAGGTGAGGTGCTTTCGGTGCCGGTCGCCGGCAAGCTGCTGGCGCTGCGCATCGCCGGGGATATTCCCGGTTCCGCCGACAACCGGCGCCTGGCGGTGATGGATATCGCCGCGGTGCAAAACCATTTCGGCAAGCTCGGGCGTCTCACGCGCATCGACTTGCGACTGCGTGAAGGCGTCAACGCGGACGCCGCGCGCGCCGCGCTGCAGGCGGCACTGCCCGCAGGCCTGCAGGTGGAAGCGCCCGATATGGCTGTGGAGCAGGCCGGCAACCTGTCGCGCGCTTACCGGGTGAATCTGACCATGCTTGCGGCCATGGCCTTGCTCACTGGCGGCTTCCTGGTTTTCTCCGCGCAGGCGCTGTCGGTGGTGCGGCGCCGCAGCGAATTCGCATTCCTGCGCGCCATCGGCCTGTCGCGCCGGCAATTGTTCGCATGGCTGCTGGGCGAGGGCGCGGTGCTGGGCCTCGTGGGCGGCGTGCTTGGCGTGGTGCTGGGCAATCTGCTGGCCTGGGGCGCGATGGCCTTGCTTGGCGGCGACCTGGGGGCGGGCTATTTTTCGGGTGTGCGGCCCGAGCTGCATTTCGATCCGTTGATGGCGGCGGTCTACACGCTTCTCGGCACGGCCGCGGGTGTGGCCGGCGCGTGGTTGCCGGCGCGCGAGGCGGCGACGGTGGCGCCCGCGCAGGCGCTGAAGTCGGGCGATGAGGCCGCGCTGTTCGAGGGGCATGGGCATCCGCTGCTCGGACTGGCGCTGTTGCTGGCCGCCATCCCGGCCTGCGCGATTACGCCGCTCGATGGCCTGCCGCTGGGCGGCTACCTTGCTGTCGCGCTGGTGCTGCTGGGCGGCGTGATGCTGATCCCGCGCATCGCCGCGGCACTGGCGCATCGCCTGCCGACCAGCCGGGCGGTGCCCAATCGCCTGGCCGTGGCGCGGCTCGGCGCCGCACCCGGCAATGCGGTCATCGCGGCCGCCGGCATTCTCACCAGCGTGGCGCTGGCGGCGGCCATGGCCATCATGGTGGCTTCGTTTCGCGAATCGGTGGATCAGTGGCTGGCGCAGATACTTCCGGCGGACATTTATTTGCGCGCCGGCCGCGGCACCAGCGGCAGTCTGCTCGATGAAGCCATGCAGGCGCGGGTTCGTGCCGTTCCGGGAATCGGGCAGGTCAATTTCACACGCCACGACAATCTGCGACTGGCGGGTGCCGTGGCACCCGTGGCGGTGATCGCGCGGCCGGTTTCGGCCGACGGTCATGAACTGCCGCGCGTGGGGCCGACAATGACTGCGGTGCCGGCCGATGATGGTTTGCCGCCGATCTGGATCTCCGAGGCCACGCACGATATCTACGGCTGGCGGGCGGGGCAGCGAGTGGAGATTCCGCTCGGCGGCCGTGCCACACCCGTGTGGGTGGCGGGCGTGGTCCGCGACTACTCGCGCCAGACCGGATCGATCACCATCCGCCTCGACGATTACCGCCGGCTCACGGGCGACCGCCTGGCCAACGATGCGGCCATCATGCTGGCGCCGGGCGCGGACGCCGCCAAGGTTGCCGGGGCGCTGATGCAAACCGCCGTCGAGGGCGCGGTCGAGATCGCCTTTCCGGGCCAGATTCGTGCCCTCAGCCTGCGTATTTTCGATCGAACCTTTGCCGTCACCTACTTGCTCGAAGCGGTCGCCATCGCCATCGGCCTCGCCGGGGTTGCAGCCAGCTTTGCCGCGCTGGCGGTGGCGCGCCGGCGCGAGTTCGGCATGCTGCGCCATCTCGGGCTGACGCGACGGCAGATCGGCTGGATGCTTTCCCAAGAAGGCGCGCTGGCGGCCGGCGTGGGCGTGCTTACCGGCATGCTGGCCGGTGGCGCCATCGGCGTCATCCTCATCGAAGTGGTGAACCGCCAGAGCTTTCACTGGAGCATGGATATCCATGTGCCCTGGACCTCGCTAGGCTTGTTCGGCGCAGGCATGGTGGCGCTGGCGGCAATGTCGGCGGCGGTGGCGGGTCGCCAGGCCATGCAACGCGAAGCGGTGCTGGCCGTGCGTGAGGACTGGTGATGCGGCGCCGCGCTTTTTTGCTGGCGATGGGCAGTACGCCGCTGTGGACAGGCACGCTGCTGCACGCGTTCGAATTTGCGCCGGTGCTGCCGAATCGAAAGCTGGTGTTCCCGAACGACCATGGCGCGCACGCCGATTTCCGCACCGAATGGTGGTACGCCACCGGCTGGCTGAAACGGACTGACGGCAGCCCGCTGGGTTTCCAGGTGACGTTTTTTCGCGTGCGCACCGGCGTTGGTGAAAACAATCCGAGCAGCTTTGCGCCGCGCCAACTGATCCTCGCGCACGCCGCCATCGCCGACCCGGCGATCGGACGCCTGCGTGTGGACGAGCGCGCCGCACGGGTGATGCCCGGCCGCGCGGGATTGGAAACCGGTCGCACCGGCGTGTGGGTGGGCGATTGGCGCATGGATCAGCAGCAGGATCGCTACACCGCTATCGTCAATGGCAAGGATTTCTCGTACGCGCTTACCATGACACCGAGCGCGCCACCCGTGTTGAACGGCATCGGCGGCTTCAGCCGCAAAGTGGCCGATCCGCGCCACGCCAGTTACTACTACAGCCGGCCGCAGATGGCGGTGAGCGGCACGGTAACGCTTGACGGAAAGCCGCAGGCCGTGTCCGGCACGGCGTGGCTGGATCACGAGTGGTCCAGTGAGCTGTTGCCCGAAGGCGCGCAGGGCTGGGACTGGGTGGGGCTCAATCTCGACGATGGCAGCGGGTTGATGGCGTTTCGCATGCGCGCTAACGATGGCCGCGAGCTGTGGACGGCGGCAACACTCAAGCCCGCGCAAGGCCCTGCCGTGATGCCGGCGCGCGAAGAAGTCGGGTTCGAACCGCAGAAGATGTGGAAGTCGCTGCGCACCGGCATCACCTACCCGGTGGCATGGCGCCTGCGCATCGGTGCGCGCACGCTGGCGTTGCAGGCCATGATGGATGATCAGGAACTCGACAGCCGACGCAGCACTGGCGCAGTGTATTGGGAGGGGGCGGTGCGGGTAATGGAGTCCGGGCGCGAGATCGGCCGTGGGTATCTGGAAATGACCGGCTACGGAGAAAAGATCCGGATCAATTGATCCGGGGAAAGCCGGGCTGTTTGCGAGGAGTACAAATATGCCATCAAGCGAAACGCTCGACCGCTTCATCGCCAAAGTCGAATCCAACGCCCACGCGGAAGCGATTGAGGAGTTCTACACGCCGGACGCGTCGATGCAGGAGAACGACGGCGTGCCGCGCACCGGGCGGGACAATCTTGCCGCGCACGAGCGCGGCGTACTGGCGCGCATGCGATCGGTGCGCTCGACCTGCGTGCGGCCGGCGTTCATCAGCGGCGATCGGGTGGTCATCCGCTGGGTGTTTGAATTCGTGACGCTGACCGGCGCGGCGATTCGCATCGACGAACTCGCCTATCAGCGCTGGGAGGGCAACCTGATCGCCGAGGAGAAGTTCTACTATGACCCGGTACAGTTGCGGCCGGGCAGCTGAGAGCAACGAACGTCCAAAGTCCAGTATTGGCGCGCCTTTCAGGGCATTTTCGTGCCCGCAACCGTGCCTTGCTCTCGCATGCTTTGGAGGGGGCGTTTGACCATGGGGCGACGGTGGCGACTAATGATGCGGATACCTATGCCGCAGCGTTCCATCGCGCCAACGGGGTGGTGCGTGTTGGCGACGTCGCTGCCCCATTACCGGCGATGCAAAGCGGGTCCGTCCCCAACCGGTGTTCACTGCGGCGGCAGGGCGCCAAGAAGATTATTGTCGTCGTATTGCTCAGTTGCGCCGGCTAGAAATCCGCGACCTTGCCCCATGCCGATTTGCTGAAACGGTCGGGACGGTAGGATGAAGGATCACAGATGGGGGTCGTTGCCGTGACCAGGTCGGCAATGAGATGGCCGGCGCCGGGACCGATGCCGAAACCGTGGCCCGAAAAGCCTGCCGCCAGGATGAAGCCGGGTATGTTGGCGACTTCTCCAATGGCAGGCACGCCGTCGGGTGTGCTGTCGACATAACCTGCCCAGGTATTGGCAATGTTGCCCTCGCCGAGCGCGGGCAGAAGTTCGACGGCACGGTCATAGGTCTTCCGGACGGCAGCGGGATCAGGTCGCGGGTCGAGTACCCGCACCCGTTCCATGGGCGTGGGCGCATCGAGGCGCCAGCGCGAAAGTGTTTCGTGGCCGCTGCGAATGCCTTCCAGACCACCGGGGAAAACTTTGCGCCAGCGCTTGGCAAACATCGGCAGAAACTGCGGCGCGAAGCGCAGCAACTGCGGTGTCGGGTCGACGCGCCCGCGCCCGCTGATGGCCAGCGTGTAGCTGCCGTCGCTGCGGCGGGTTGCCGACACCCGCGCCGTATGCAGGTTGGCAGGCAGCGGCTGGCTCACCGGAGAAACGCGCACGATGGCTTGGCGAACGGTGGCCAATGGGAAACGGATGCCCAGCTGATGGCAGAACGACGAGGCCCAGGCACCGCCGGCAAGTATGGCGATGCGGGTCTTGATGGTTCCGGATTCGGTGATCACACCGCTGACGCGGCCGCCCTCAAGTTCGAGGCCGCGGGCGGCGCACTGCTGGCGAACGTTGCCACCCAGCTTGATCAGCGCGGCGGCCACGGAAGGGGCCGCGATGCCCGGATCGGCGGTACCATCACTCGGCGAAAAGACACCACCCTTCCAGGCCCGGCCGGTCGCAGATCCACGCTGCGTGGCCTCGCTGGCGCTCAGCATGTGTGTGGTCACGCCCGCAGTCTTCGCGAAATCGCGCCAGCGGGCCCAGCCGTCGAGCTCGGCCTCGTCATTGCTCAGGTAGAACAATCCGCAGCGGGAAAAGCCGGTGAGTTCGCCGGTGTCGGCGGTGAACTGCTCCCACAGGGCAAGGCTTGCCGTGGAAATCGGCAGTTCGCGGGCGTCCCGGTTTTGCTGGCGACACCAACCCCAGTTGCGACTCGATTGCTCGGCGCCGATGTAGCCCTTTTCGACAACGGCGACCGAAAGCCCGCGCCGCGCCATGTAGTAGGCGGCGAAGACGCCGATGATGCCGCCGCCAATCACCACCACGTCGGCCTGGGCCGGCAGGTTGAATGAAGACTCGACAAGTCTCAGTGGCTGCCGCATGGCCGGATCCGGATAGTCATTTCAAACCTGTGCCTGTTGCCTAACAGTTACGTAGCCCGCGCGTTCGCGGCGCTTACGCATGACCGGCGTGCCGCTGGACTGGCCGTGTGGACGGTCTTGCAATCAGCCACGCTGGGTCCGGGTCTTCCGTTGCGCGTCTGGTGCCACAACAGTTCATTTTCTTGATGGCGCGTGTGTGGAAGGGCTTGCCACGGATTCGATTGGTGGCTAGACCAGGTTGCCCTGGCAGAGATATTTGGTGTGCAGGTAGTCGTCCAGACCGCGACGCGAACCCTCGCGACCGTATCCCGATTCCTTGACGCCGCCGAATGGTGCCGCCTCACTGGCGATGGCACCTTCATTGATGCCGACGATGCCGCTTTCCAGCTTGCCCGCCACACGATTGATACGACGGACATTCTCGGAATAAAAGTAGGCGGCGAGGCCGAACGGGGTATCGTTGGCGCGGCGGATCACTTCCGCTTCGTCGTCAAACCGGAACAGCGGCACAACCGGCCCGAAGGTTTCCTCGCAGCAAAGCGCCATGTCGACATTCGCGTCACCGAGCACGGTCGGCGCAAAGTAGTTCTGTCCGCAGGCGATGTCGTTGCGGACGCGATGGCCTCCGCAGAGGATTTTTGCGCCATGGGCCACGGCATCCTGCACATGCCGCTCGATCTTCTCGACGGCGCGCGCATTGATCATCGGTCCGATCTGGGAGTCCTCCCTTGTGGCCGGTCCGACTTTGAGCGCGCTGACGCGAGCCACCAGTTTTTGCGCGAACGCATCGTAGACGCTGTTCTGCACATAAACGCGGTTGGGGCTTACGCAGGTCTGGCCGCCGTTGCGAAACTTTGCGGCCATCAGGCCTGAAACGGCGGCATCAATATCGGCGTCATCAAACACGATGAACGGGGCATTGCCACCGAGTTCCAGCGACATTTTCTTGAGCGTGCCGGCCGATTCTCGCGCCAGATGTTTGCCGACCGCGGTCGAGCCCGTGAAGGTAATTTTGCGCACGCGCGAATCCGCCAGCCAGCACCCCACCAACGCAGCCGCATTGGCGCGCGAGGCGCTAACGATGTTGAGTACGCCGGGCGGAATGCCTGCCTCTTCGGCGAGCTTCACCAGCGCCAGCGCCGTGAGCGGTGTGTCTTCCGCCGGCTTCGCCACCACGGTGCAACCGGCCGCCAGCGCAGGCGCAATCTTTCGCGCAATCATCGCCAGCGGAAAATTCCACGGCGTGATGGCGGCGACCACACCCACTGGTTCCAGCACCACCATCAATTTCTTGCCGGGCACCTGTTCGGGGATCAGGTCGCCGTAGGTGCGTACCGCTTCCTCGGCGAACCATTCCACGTAGGACGCGCCGTAGGCTGCTTCTCCACGACCTTCCGCCAGCGGCTTTCCCTGCTCGCGGGAAATCAGTTTTCCCAGGTCTTCCGCATGCTGAATGATCAGCGCATGCCAGCGCCGGATCAGTTTGGCGCGATCGCGCGCCGGCCGGGCGCGCCAGCTGTCGAATGCGCGCGCGGCAGCATCGACGGCGTCACTGGCATCCGCTGCCGTACTGTCCGGGACATGGGCGAAGACGCCGTCATCGGCGGGGTCGGAGACGGCGTAACGGGCGAGTGATCGTGCGGGCTGCCATTTTCCGTCGATGTAGTTGCCGTCGCACAGCAAATCCTGGCGCGACAATGCGAGGGTGTGGCGAAGTACAGGCTGTGCGGCCATCATGTCTCCCGATCAACCAGTGCGGCGATCGCCGCGCCCATTTGCGACGTGGTCGCCTTGCCCCCCAGATCCGGGGTATGCGGCCCTTGCGCCAGTACGGTCTCGATGGCCTTGACGATGCAGTCGTGGGCGGCGCGGCCGGCACCGGCACCGCCGGACAGAAAGTCCAGCATCATGGCGCCGGACCAGATCATGGCTACCGGGTTGGCAATCTGCTTGCCGTAGATGTCTGGCGCCGAGCCATGCACGGGTTCAAACAGCGAGGGAAACTTCCGCTCCGGATTCATGTTGGCCGAAGGGGCGAGGCCGATGGTGCCGGCACAGGCCGGACCCAGGTCGGAGAGGATGTCGCCGAACAGGTTGGAGGCGACCACCACATCGAAGCGCTGCGGCTGCATGACGAATCGCGCGCACAGAATGTCGATGTGCTGCTTGTCCCAGGTGACATCGGGATACTCGCTGGCAATGTCCGCCGCGCGTGCGTCCCACCAGGGCATGCTGATGGCGATGCCGTTGCTCTTGGTCGCAACCGTCACGTGCTTGCGGGCGCGCTTCTGTGCCAGGTCGAATGCAAAACGCAACACGCGATCGGTACCGTGCTTGGAAAACACCGCCTGCTGCAGCACGGCTTCGCGCTCGGTGCCCTGATAAATCACGCCGCCGACCGACGAATACTCGCCTTCGGTGTTTTCGCGCACGATCATGAAATCGATGTCGCCCGGGCCACGGCCCGCCAGCGGGCTCTTGACGCCGGCAAAGGTGCGCGCCGGGCGCAGGTTCACGTATTGATCGAACTCGCGGCGAAACTTGATCAGCGAGCCCCACAGCGAAATGTGATCCGGCACGATGTCCGGCCAGCCGACGGCACCAAAGTAGATGGCGTCCATGGGCATCAACTGTTCCTTCCAGTCTTCCGGCATCATCGCGCCGGTATCGGCGTAGTAATCGCAACTGGCCCAGGGGATATGTGTGAATTCCAGCGTGATGCCGAATTTCTTTGCTGCCGCCTGGATGACACGCAGGCCTTCCGGCATCACTTCCTTGCCGATGCCGTCACCAGGAATGACGGCAATCCTGAATACGTTGCTCATGGAGATTTCTTGTCGTGTGGGTTGGGCGGGGCGGGTCGCGGTCAGGCGGCGACGCGAACCTGGGTGAGTGCGGCGCGTACGTCCTTTTGCGCCACGACTTCGTCCAGCGTCTTGGTCAGGCGCACGAACAGCAATTCGAAATCCTGTTGCGTGAAGCACAGCGCCGGCGCGAAGCCGAGGATGTTGTCGGCAAACGCGCGGAAGATCAGGCCATTGCGATAGGCGGCTTGCGCGATGCGCTCGCTCAGCCTGAGTGCCGGGTCAAAGCCGCGCTTGCTTTCCTTGTCCGCCACCAGTTCCAGCGCCCCAAGCAGGCCGCGGTTGCGCGCGTCCCCGACCAGCGGATGCGACAGCATGCTGCGCAGTCCTTGTTCAAAGTACGGCGTGACGGCAATACCATTGGCCAGGATGCCGCCTTCTTCATACAAGCGTATGACCTCGAGGCCGATGGCGGCGCTGACCGGATGCGCCGAGTAGGTGTGGCCGTGGCCCACGGGAACATTCGGCGCCACCCCATCGGCTACTGCGTTGTAAATCGCGTCCGACATCAGCACCGCGCCCATCGGCGCGTAGCCGGCGGTCAACCCCTTGGCGACGGTCATGAGGTCGGGTTCCACTGCTTCTGCGTTACACGCAAACATCGGGCCGGTGCGGCCGAATCCGGTGATCACCTCGTCAGCCAAAAACAGGATGTCGAGTTCGCGGCATGTGTCGCGCATGGCATTCAACCAGCCAACCGGCGGAACGATCACGCCACCCGAGCCTTGCACGGGTTCGCAGAAGAACGCGGCGACATGTTCCGGACCGATTTCAGCGACCTTGGCGCGCAAGGCGGCCACCGAGGCGGCGATCACGGCTTTTGGATCGTTGCCGACCGGATTGCGATAAGGGTAGGGCGAGGGAATGTAATGCTGGTTCGGCAGCGGCACGTCGAAATTGGTGTGAAACATCGGCAGCGCCGTCAGGCCGGATCCCACCGATGAAGAGCCATGGTAGCCGCGCTGCAGCGTGACATAGTGCTTCTTGCCCGGGCGACCGGTGGCGTTGTAGTAATGCGTGATGAAGCGCACCGCGGAATCGATCGCATCCGAACCGCCGAGCGTGAAATACACATGCTTCAGGGAAGCCGGAGCCAGTTCGACCAGTTTTGCCGCGAGCCGGATGGGCGGCTCTGACCCAAAGTGGAAGTAGCTGGTCGCATAGGGCAGCCTGGTCATCTGTTCGGCGGCGACTCGGACAATGCTTTCCTGTCCATAACCCACATTGACGCACCACAGCCCGGCAAAGGCGTCCAGCAATTCGTTGCCGGCCGCGTCACGCAGGTAAGCGCCCTTGCCGGATTCAAGCACGGTGACACCGCGCTGCTCATGGGCGCGGTAACTGACTACCGGGTGAATCAGGTGGTCGTGGTCGAGTTCGGTAAGGGACTTGGTCGGCATGATAGTGGTCGCGTAAGTGGTCGAATGAACGATGCATCCATTCTAGGAGCGACGTGCTGGCGGGACCTTGCGACCATGCGGTGGCAATGTGCAGAGGATTGCGAATTTTTCGCCCCGTCGGCATTTTCTGCCGGGACCGTTCCGCCGCCGTTGGTGCGCGGCTCGGGTAAAAGCCTAGTAGCCGCGACTGCGATCGACGAGGCCGTTCATGGGCTGTCCGCTGCGATGCAGTCGCAGGTTTTCAAGTACCGCCGCCACTGCTGATGCCGGTTGCGTCATGCTGGCAATGTGCGGCGTGACCATGATCCGTGGATGGCGCCAGAACGGATGCGATTTTTCCAGCGGTTCCGTGGCGGCGACATCCAGTACGGCGCGGCTCAGTTTGCCACTGTCGAGCGCTGCGACCAGGTCGGCCTCCACGAGGTGGCCACCGCGCCCCACGTTGATCACCGCTGCGCCGTCCGCGAGTTGCTGGAACAAGCCGGCGTTGAGGATGCCTCTGGTTTCTGACGTCAATGGCAAGAGGCAAATCAGGATGTCGGTGCGCTGCAGAAATGCCGGCAGACCGTCGGCGCCGGCGAAACAGGGAACGTCGGCGAGCGTATGCGGTGAGCGGCTCCAGCCGGCGCAATCGAAGCCAAACTGGGCCAGCCGGCCGATCACCGCCTGGCCCAGCACGCCCAGCCCCATCACGCCGACGCGACGCTGATGGGCTGGTGGAAAGCTGTGGGCCTGCCAATGCTGCTGCTGTTGCTGCTCGATGTAGGTAAACAGGTGGCGATGCAGGGCCAGCGTGGCCAGCGTTACGTACTCCAGCATGCCCCGGGCGATTTCCGGCTCGATCATGCGCACCACCTTCACGCTTTCCGGGATCGCGGACATGTCGATGTGGTCAATGCCGGCGCCGGTGCAAAACAGCACCTCCAGCGCGGGAAATTGCGCGCGCAATGCCGGCGGCGGATCCCACGCGGCAAGATAACGGATGGCGCCGGGATCGCCCGTGTGCGGCCACATCTCGAAGGGAATGTCCGGCGCATGTTCCGCGAATAGCCGCGCCCATTCGGCGCCGCGAACCGGATCCGCCTTATAGAGGAATGACACGTCGACCGCCCCGCCTAGCCCAGCGCCTGGCTGACGATGGCAAATGTGCCTGGCGTGCGTTGGCGTTTCGGCGGGACGCCGCGCCACATCGGCACCACGGAAGAGACATGTTCCAGTCCCTGCTGCGCCAACCAGCCGGTCAGGCCCGCCGAGTGCGGTACGTCGAGACGCACAAACTTTCGCGGCAGTTCCGCCATCCAGTGCGAAATGAGCAACTTGGCACTGTCTCCGTCCGGCGCAATCACCGGACCGATCGCGAAGCCCCGACCAAATCGGCGCATGAGAGCGAAGCCGACCGTACGCCCATTGCGATCAAGCACAATTCCTTCGGCCACTTTCAGCAGTTCCGGAATCAGGATGTGCCGCGAAAACCCGGCTGCGCGCGTTGCCAGCTTGCCCAGCTGGTCGGCATCGCTGGTGCCGATGGGTCGCAGGCGACTGCCCTGTGGGAGTACCGCCTCCGGCGGATTCAGCACCAGGCCCTGATGTTGGTCGATTTGACCGCAGGCGCGAAATCCGTAACTTTCATACAGCGGCCGTCCCGCTTCCGTGGCATGCAACAGGACCGACATGCCCTCCAGTCGGGCCAGTATCATGGCCATCAGCCGCCGGCCGATGCCGCGCCCCTGGCGCGAGGGCGCGACGATGATCATGCCCAGCGACGCGAACCGGGCATCATGTTTCCAGTACATGGCGGTGCCGATCACGCCGCTTTCGTCTTCGGCGACAAAGCCGGGACCCAGCGCATCCACGAATTGCCAGTCTTCCAGACGATGCGGCCAGCTCACTACCTGCGAGAGCTGGTGTGCGGCGGGCAGGTCCGCAGGGGTCATTTGTCGATAGACGACCGGTTCATCCGGCTGAGGCGATTTAGTATTCATCTTTCTAATCTGGCATTGGTGCCGTGTCCGAGGCTAGTACGATCTTGCGCTTTTCCGGCCCCGCATTTGCAACATGGCATGGCCGATTGCGTGACCAGTCAGGTGAATCGCCGTCCCGATGCCGCGGCCGCGCGAGAACCCGGTGCGGTGCCGCAAAGTATGCCGGACGGCACCCTGAAAACAGTTTTTTGTTTGCCATTGAGCCTGTCAAAGAATGGCAACTACTCATTTCCCTATGCTGTAATCAATCCGGGAAAAGTTTCCGCCGTCCGACGCACGTTGACATCATGCAGCTCCGTTTTGCCAATGCGCCATCACATCATCTGCCGGCGCTTGTACCGTCAGCCACCCCTACATACTGATCATCCGAAAGGATCACATGGCGCACTTCCGACCGAAATACATCACTTTTGACTGCTACGGCACGCTCACCAAGTTTCGCATGGGTGAAATGGCGCGGGACCTGTTTCCCGACCGGATCGGCGCAGCCGACATGGAACAGTTCGTGCGCGATTTCAGCGCCTACCGGCTCGACGAGGTGCTGGGTGCCTGGAAGCCGTATTCGGAAGTGATCCGCAACTCGGTGCAGCGCACCTGCCGCCGCTGGAAAATTGAATACCGCGACCAGGATGCGGTAGCCATTTACAACGCGGTCCCGACCTGGGGTCCTCACCCGGACGTATCGGCACCCCTGGCCCGCATTGCCAAGGAGATTCCGCTGGTGATTCTCTCGAACGCGTCGAACGACCAGATCCACCACAATGTGGCCCTGCTCGGCGCCCCGTTTTACGCCGTTTATACCGCTCAACAGGCGCAAGCCTACAAGCCGCGCCTGCAGGCGTTTGAGTACATGCTCGACCAGCTGGGCGCCAAGCCGGAAGAACTGCTGCACGTGTCGTCCAGCATGCGCTACGACCATATGTCGGCCAGCGATATCGGCATTCGTGACAAGGCCTTTGTCGCGCGCGGCCATGAGCCGTTCAACGCGGCTTATGGTTCCACGATGATCAATGACATCGGCGGGTTGCCCGCGCTGGTCGGCCTCTGATCCACTTGCCGACCATACCGACGCCGCCGTGAAATTCGAATCCTACTGGCTCGACAGCGCACCGGCTTTTTCGCGGGCGGTTGAAGGTCCGCTCGAAACCAGAGCCGACGTTGTGGTGATTGGCGCCGGTTTCACCGGCCTGTCGGCAGCTCTTGCGCTGGCCAAGCGCGGTGCGTCCGTGGTGGTGCTGGATGCCGGCAGGGTTGCGGGCGAGGCGTCGGGACGCAACGGCGGCCATTGCAACAACGGCATCGCGCATGACTTCAGTGCATTGGCCGCGTCACAGGGTATTGAGCGCGCGCGAACCATTTATCACGCGTTCGATGCCGCTGTGGATGCGGTCGAGTCCACCGTGCGCGAAGAGTCGATCGACTGCAATTTTGCGCGCGGCGGCAAACTGAAACTGGCGGCCAAGCCCGCGCATTACGATTCGCTGGCCCGCGCCTGTGAGGTGCTGAGGCGCGAGGTCGATACCGATGTCGACATGGTGCCGGCCAGCCGTATCCGGGAAGAAGTGGATTCCGGCAAGTTTTACGGCGGAATGATCCAGAAAAAGAGCGCCCAAATGCACATGGGCAAGTTTGCCGCCGGCCTCGCCGATGCCGCGGCCGCGCGCGGCGCGAAGATTTATGAACACGCCGCCGTTACCCGCATCGAGCGCCTGGGAGGAGACCGTCACCGCCTGACCACGGCCCGTGGCGTGATTGAAGCGGCGCAGGTGCTGGTGGCCACCGGGGCATCCCGCAGCGGACCGCTGGGTTGGTTTCGCCGCCGTCTCGTGCCGATCGGCAGCTTCATCATTGTTACCGAGCCGCTGTCGACTGCCGTGCTGGACCGCATTGCGTCGCATCGGCGTTCGTATGTCACCACGCTCAATGTCGGCAACTACTTTCGGACCACGCCGGACCAGCGCCTGTTGTTTGGCGGGCGTACCCGCTTTACGATGTCCAACCAGCGTTCCGATGAAGAATGCGGCCGCATTCTGCGCGAAACCATGCAGGATGTGTTTCCCGCACTGAAGGAAACCAGGGTTGACTATTGCTGGGGTGGCCTGGTGGATCTCACTGTTGATCGCCTGCCGCGCGCCGGCCAGCGGGATGGTTTGTATTTCTCGATGGGATACAGTGGGCATGGCGTGCAAATGTCGGTATACATGGGGCGCGTGATGGCCGATGTCCTCGCCGGCCGCGACGCGGGTAACCTGTGGAAAGGCGCGGCCTGGCCGGCGATCCCGGGGCATTTCGGTGATCCGTGGTTCCTCCCGCTGGTGGGTGCGTATTACCGGTTTCAGGACCTGATTCACTGAAGCCCGGCGCGTACGCCGGCAGCTTCAGCCTTCAATCGTGACGACACAGAAGACAGGACAGGTATGAACGTCGATGATCGCGCAGTGCATATGCAAAGCCAGGAGCCATTGATGCCGGATTCGGACGCATCGCGTCCCGTCGGAGTGTCGCGACGTGACGTCATGCGCTTGCTGGCCTCAGGCGGCATGATGGCGACCACGGCTGGGGGCTTGCTGACGGCGGCCGGGAATGCCTTTGCACAGACGCCGAAGAAGGGCGGTCGCATCCGCGCTGCCAGTTTGTCGAGCTCCACCGCCGACACGCTGGACCCGGCGAAGGGGGCGCTGTCGACCGACTATACGCGCGCCTTCATGTTTTACAGCGGCCTTACCCAGCTTGACGCCACCCTGACCCCGCAGTTGGCGCTGGCCGAAGAGATCCGCAACAGCAAGGCCACCGTGTGGAACATCAAGCTGCGCAAGGACGTGCGCTTTCACGACGGCAAACCGTTGACGGCAACTGATGTCGTGTACTCGCTGGCGCGACACAAGAATCCGGCCACCGCGTCCAAGGCCAAGTCCCTGGCCGACCAGTTTCAGGACATCAAGGCGCTTGGCACGCATGAAGTGCAGATTACGCTCGCGGTTGCCAACGCCGATCTTCCGGTCATTCTCGCTGCCTCGCACTTTCTGATCATCAAGGACGGCACCACCGAGTTCACCACGGCCATTGGCACGGGTCCGTACAAGTGCAAGGAGTTCCAGCCGGGCGTGCGGACGGTGGGCGTACGCAACGAAAACTATTGGAAGCCGGGCAGACCTTACGTTGACGAGATCGAGCTGATCGGCATTCCCGATGAGCCGGCGCGGGTCAATGCCTTGCTCTCCGGGGACGTCCAGCTCATTCTGGCGGTCAATCCGCGTTCAACCAGCCGCATCAAGGCCAAGCCGGGTTTTGCCGTCATCGAGACCAAGTCGGGCCTCTACACCGATCTGGTCATCCGCCAGGACAAGCCCCCGTACAATTCGCCGGATTTCGCGCTGGCCATGAAGTACATGATGGACCGGGCCCAGATGCGCGACGCGCTGTTTCGAGGCTATGCGGTGGTGGCCAATGACCAGCCCATCCCGCCGTCGCACCGCTATTTCAATGCCGGCCTGCCACAGCGGCCCTTTGACCTGGACAAGGCAAAGTTTCATTTGCAGAAATCCGGTCTTGCCGGCGCGACCGTGCCGATTGTCGCGTCCGCGGCGGCGGAAGGGTCGATCGATATCGCAGTGCTAATGCAGCAATCGGCGCAGAAGATCGGCCTCAAGCTGACAGTCAACCGCGTTCCGGGCGACGGCTACTGGTCAAACCACTGGATGAAGCACCCACTGGGATTCGGCAACATCAATCCACGCCCCAGCGCCGACGTGATTTTCACGCAGTTCTTCAAATCCGATGCGGCGTGGAACGAGTCGGGATGGAAGAATGCGCAGTTTGACGAACTGTTGCTGCTGGCGCGGGCCGAACCGGATGATGCGAAGCGCAAGAAACTGTACGGCGACATGCAGGTGCTCGTGCATGAGAAATGTGGCATCGGCATTCCGGTCTTCATGAGTTTCATCGATGCGCACTCGACGAAACTCAAGGGGCTCTTCGGCATCCCGTCGGGCGGTTTCATGGGCTACATGTTCGCCGAGCACGTGTGGCTGGATGGCTAGTCGCGCATGAACCGGTCGACGTTCAGCCTGATCGGCAAACGCCTGATCGCCGCCGCCATCACGCTGTGGCTGGTGTCGGCTGTGATATTCCTCATCACCGGCCTGTTGCCGGGTGATGCGGCGGAGGCGGCGCTTGGGCAGAGTGCCACCCCCGAAACGCTGGCGGCACTACGCGCGCAACTTGGCCTGGACCAGCCGGCGCACCTGCGCTATTTGCATTGGATCACGCAGTTGTGCACCGGTGATCTTGGCGTTTCGGCCATGAACGGCATGCCGGTGACCAAACTGATTGCCACGCGCCTGCCGGCGTCATTGGTTCTTGCAGGCGTCACCGCGCTCATTTCCGTGCCGATCGCACTGACGCTCGGAATCGTGTCGGCCATGCGCCAGGGGTCGGTGCTCGATCGGGGCTTCAATCTGTTGACGATTTCGCTGGTGGCGGTGCCCGAGTTCCTAGTGGCTACCATCGCCGTGCTGATTTTCGCGGTCAAGCTGAACTGGCTTTCCGCGCTTTCCAACGCGGTCGATACGCTGACGCTGGTTGATTTTCTGCGTGCCTACGCGCTGCCGGTGATGACCTTGTGCTTTGTGATCATTGCCCAGATGGCGCGCATGACCCGGGCAGCGGTCATCGACCAACTGGGAACCTCATACGTCGAAATGGCCCGGCTGAAGGGCGCGCGGCCGATGCGCGTCGTCCTTACCCATGCGCTGCCCAACGCCATCGGGCCGATCGCCAATGCGGTTGCGCTCAGCTTGTCGTACCTCCTCGGCGGCGTGGTGATCGTGGAGTCGATATTCAACTACCCGGGCATCGCCAGCCTGATGGTCGACGCGGTCACCAATCGCGACATGCCGCTGGTGCAGGCCTGCGCCATGATTTTCTGTGCCGCCTACCTGCTGCTGGTGCTGATCGCGGACACGGTTGCCATCCTGTCCAACCCGCGGTTGCGCAAATGAAACGGGAAACTCACTCGTGAGCAAGCTGACCAATTTCTGGCACCGGTGCCTGCGCCTCTCCCTGTCCGGCAAGTTGGGCATGCTGGTCATCCTCATGTGGCTGCTGGTCGCCCTGCTGGGGCCGTCAATTGCCCCGTATGAAGTGGGGGCGATCGTTGCCCAGGATGTGTTCGGCGATCTCAGTTTGCAACACCCGCTGGGCACCGACTATCTTGGGCGGGACATGTTCACCCGCGTGCTGTTTGGTGCGCGCTTTACCGTCGGGCTGGCGCTGGCGGCGGCGCTCGCGGCCAGCATCACCGGCACAACGCTCGGATTGACCGCCGCCGTGGCGGGAGGTTGGGTCGATGAGGTCATGAGCCGCCTGATGGATGCGTTGATTTCCATCCCCAGCAAGATGCTGGCACTGGTCATCGTTGCCGCGTTCGGCTCCTCGGTCCAGTTGCTGATGTTGACAGCCGCCATCAGCTACACGCCCGGCGCCTACCGGATCGCACGATCCCTGGCCGTCAACATCAAGACGATGGAGTATGTGCTGGTGGCCCGCGCGCGCGGCGAGAAGCTGCCTTACATCGCACTGGTTGAAGTACTGCCGAACATGATCAATCCCATGTTGGCCGACTTCGGACTGCGCTTCGTGTTCGTGGTGCTGCTGCTGAGCGGCATGAGTTTTCTCGGCTTGGGCGTGCAGCCTCCGGATGCCGATCTGGGTTCGCTGGTGCGCGAGAACATTTCCGGCCTGGGCGAAGGAGCGCCGGCGGTGATCATGCCGGCACTGGCGATTGCCACGCTCACGGTCAGCGTGAACATGCTGATCGACAGCTTCACCGGCGGCACCCGCATGGCGGAGCATTGACCATGAGTGGACTCGTCAGTGTCAGCAACCTGAGGGTAGTGGCCGGCGACACGCCGGATCGGGAGGTGGTGATCGTTAAGGACGTGAGCTTCAGCATTGACGCCGGAAATGTACTGGCGCTGATCGGCGAGTCCGGTTCCGGCAAGACCACCATCGCGCTCTCCCTACTCGGCTATGCGCGGCGCGGCTGCCGCATTGCCGGTGGCAGCGTGCGCATTGGCGATACCGAGGTGCTGACGCTCGATCGGGAACAGCAGTACGATTTTCGCGGGCGCACGGTGTCGTACATCGCCCAGAGCGCGGCGGCGGCTTTCAACCCGATGAAACCCATCATCGACCAGGTGATAGAAGGCGCGCTGATTCACGGCCTCATGGACCGGGCCGCGGCAAACAGCAAGGCGATCGAACTGTTCCGGGAGCTGGCGCTGCCGGATCCGGAGCATATCGGCGCGCGCTACCCGCACCAGGTTTCCGGCGGTCAATTGCAGCGGTTGATGGCGGCGATGGCGCTGATTACCGATCCGCAGCTCGTGGTGCTCGACGAGCCGACGACGGCACTGGACGTCACCACACAGATCGAAGTGCTGCTGGCGTTCAAGAAGGTGATCCGCGAGCGCGGCATGACAGCAGTCTACGTGTCGCATGACCTTGCCGTGGTGGCTCAAATGGCCGACCAGATCATGGTGCTGAGCGACGGTGAAATGCGCGAAACGGGCGCCGCCCGGCAGATTCTCCAACAACCCGCGCACGCCTACACGCAGAGCCTGCTGGCGGCGGCGGCTCCCGGTGTCCGGGCGGGGCCGCCCGACGTGGGCACGGTCGCGCCGGCACCGCTGCTGCAGATTCGCGGCCTCGTCGCCGGGTACGGCGGTATCGATGCCGATGGGCTGCCTGCCATCAGGGTATTGAACGATATTGATCTGACCATCCGGCGCGGCATGGCGTTGGGCGTAATCGGCGAGTCCGGCTCCGGCAAGACCACGCTGGCGCGGGTGGTTGCCGGTCTGGTTCCGGCGGCACGGGGCGAAGTGTTGCTCGACGGTGTGCCATTGCCGGCGCAGCTTTCAAAGCGCAGCGCGGAACAGTTCAGGCGCGTGCAAATCGTTTTCCAGAATGCGGATACCGCATTGAATCCGGCGCACTCCGTCACGCGAATTCTGGCCAGGCCGCTCGCGTTTTATCACGGCCTCACCGGCGCCGCCGCCGATGCCCGCATCGCACAACTGCTGGACCTGGTCCGCCTGCCGGCGACGGCTGCAGGGCGGCGCGTGACCGACCTGTCGGGCGGGCAGAAGCAGCGGGTCAATCTTGCGCGGGCGCTGGCCGCCGAACCCGACCTGATTTTGTGCGACGAGGTGACGTCGGCTCTCGACACCGTTGTCGGGGCCGCCATCCTCGACCTGTTGGCCGACTTGCGCAGGGAATTGAACGTGTCGTACATGTTCATCAGTCACGACATATCGACCGTGCGCGCGGTGTGCGACGAAATCCTGGTGCTGTATGCCGGCACCCGCGTCGACTCCGGAACGCGCGCCGCGCTGCAGGCGCCTCCTTACCACCCGTACGCCGATCTGTTGATCGGTTCGGTGCCGGAATTGCGCATCGGCTGGCTTGATGAGGTCGCGCAGCAGTCGAAGGCCCGACCATTGCACGCCAGCCTGCCGGCGGACGCCCGGGCCGGGCTGTGTCCGTTCCTGGGGCGATGCGATTTGCGGGTCGGCGGCACCTGCGACCGGTTACCGCCGCCGCGGCGGGTACTTGAATCCGGCAAGGAAATCCTGTGCCATCTGAGCGGCGAGACCTTGATGCAGGCACAGCGGCAGTCCATCCATTTTCAGCGTACGCGAACTGAACAGACGGCATGACCACCACCGCCGCGTCGCCACCGCGCATTGTCGTCATCGGCGCCGGACCTGCCGGCACACGTTGCGCAGAAGCGCTGGTGGCCGCCGGAATTCGACCGGTCGTGATCGACGAAGGCGTACGCGACGGCGGCCAGATTTATCGCCGGCAGCCGACGCATTTCAAGCGTACCTATGAAGAGCTTTATGGTTCGGAATCCGCACGGGCGCTGAGCGTGCACCAGTCATTCGAGCGGCTGCTGCCGCACATCGACTACCGGTCCGAGACGCTGGTGTGGAATGTCGCCGCGGGCAACGTCTACCTGATGCGCGGCGCGCAGGCGGAGACGCTGGCGTTTGACGCACTCGTCATCTGTTCCGGCGCAACCGATCGGCTGATGCCGGTAGCGGGATGGGATCTCGCCGGCACGTTCAGTTTGGGCGGGGCGCAGATTGCGCTGAAGTCGCAGGCCTGCGGCATTGGCCGGCGCGTGGTATTCATGGGCACCGGACCGCTGCTGTACCTGATCGCCACCCAATACCTGAAGGTGGGCGCGGACGTTGCTGCCGTGCTCGATACCTCGCGCTGGTCAGCGCGACTTACGGCTCTGCCCGGTTTGCTTTCCCGGCCCCGGCTGTTGTGGCATGGTCTGCGCATGGCGCGCATGCTGAAGCAGGCGGGCGTGCCCGTGCACTATGGCATTCGGCCCGTTGAAATCACGGGCACTCGAGAGGCCGGTGTCGATGCGGTCGCATTCGAAGACCAGGCCGGAAAGCAGCATCGGATCGCCTGCGATGCCATCGCGCTTGGTTACCACCTGCGACCGGAAACGCAACTGGCCGATCTCGCGCGCTGCGAGTTCGCGTTCGACGCGCTGACGCGGCAGTGGCTTCCGGTCGTGGACGGCGATGGGCGCAGTTCCCAGGCAGGCGTTTATTTGGCGGGCGACGGCGCGCGGATCCGTGGCGCGGACGCAGCGGAAGCGGCCGGCCGGCTGGCGGCGCTGGCAGTGCTCGCGGATCTGGGAAAGCCGATCGATGCGCAGACGCAGAATTCGCTGCGCGCGACATTGGACAAGATGAGTCGGTTCGCAGGGGCGCTCGCAAAGGCGTTTCCCTGGCCCGCCGCGCTCGCTGCACAGGTGCCGGATAGTGCCATCGTGTGCCGGTGCGAGTGCATCTCCGCTGGTGAATTGCGCGCGGTCGTGAAGGAGAAGGGCGCCAAGGAGTCGAACCGGGCCAAGGCATTCAGCAGGGTCGGCATGGGACGCTGCCAGGGGCGCTACTGCGGAAACGCCGCCGCCGAAATCATTGCGGCTGTCGCAGAGGTGCCGGTCGAATCGGTCGGCAGACTGCGCGGGCAGGCACCGGTGAAACCGATCCCCATGTCGGCGGGGGAAGGTCCTTAACGTCGAATCCGCCGGCGGGCTTGCCAGACCAGCAGCCCGGAGACCAGCATCAGCAGGGTGCCGGCACCCGTCGCGACCAGCAGCAGGCGGTGAGGCGTGCCCAACAAAATGCCGGTATGCAGGGGATACAGCCACTCGTACATGCGAACGCCGGGCGTCAGTTGATTGCGCGGGACCACGGCGACCACGTCGCCGGATCGCGGGTCCATGTAAATCCGGTTTCCACCTAGCGGATTGCTTTCCGCGGATGTGCGCTTGCGGACCACTATCGGGCGGTCTGCACCGTAAACCATCACTTGCGTGACGACACCGCTCGGGAAGGCCGCGTTTGCGCTCTGGACGAGGTTGTCGAGCGACGGATGATTGTCGGGGCCGGTGCGCGGCGATGACGACGGTTTCGCCACCGCTTGCGCCGAGAACAGCCGGTCGACCAGCGCGGTGGAAGCATTGGAGAAAATCAGGACGAGGCCGGTGATTGCATTGACCAGCAGGAATGGCGCGATCAGGCTTCCGGCTGCACGGTGCAAGTCGAAATTGAATGCGAGCCGATTGGCATCGCGACGAACCCGCCAGGCCAGGTGCCATTTCCGGGGCCACCACATCACGACGCCGCTGATGGCCAATACGATGAGCAGCCCGGCCAGGCACGCCACCAGATATTCGCCGCGGTCGCCGACCAGAAAGTAGCGGTGAAAGCGGAATAGCGTTTCGAACAGCAGTTCATTGTGGGTGGCACCAACCACGCTTGCGCCGGTTTGCGGATGCACATACATGAAGCGGATGGCATCACCATGCAGGGCAACGAGCGCGGCTCTGCCGGGATCGGCGTGCGGACGAATTTCAATGGTTTCGCCGCTGGCGGCCTGTAATTGTGCGGTGGCGAGAATTCGCGTGAATGCGACCGGTTCCGCGGAAGCCGCCACGCGCAGCGACGGGGTGGCTACTGGCGCAAGCGTGTCGCGGAATACCAGCAAGGCACCCGAAACGCAGAGGGCAACAATCAGCGCGCCTGCGGCCAGCGCGATGAATTTGTGAATACGCAGTAACTGCTTTTTCATATTGCACGAGTATGAGGATTGGTACCGGCGCGGCCTTCGCATCGCGCTGGCCATGATGCGGTCAAGGTGCGGTACAAAGCAACGAGCATAGGCCAACCCCGCAGGCAAAATTGCCAATCCGGTGGCATTTTCCAGCATCGGCTGATTGTTTTTTGCGCGGAAAGCGCCGAGCCTGCCGAATTGGCCGGAGGGTGCAGCGGCGATCGTGCTGCGTGCTACGATTTTCCGATTGCTGGCACTGGGAGGTCCCGCGGGGCACCGAGAAACAGCGCCGTCGCATGCGACCAATTGCAGTCTTGAACCCGTAAGGCCACGTCCATGACCATCCCCATTGCAGAAGCTGCTCCAGACCGCCCGCCCATTCTGCGGCACATGGAAGAACTGGCGGCGGAAATGCGCGCCGTTCGCCGCGACATTCACCAGCACCCCGAGCTGGCTTACCAGGAGCAGCGCACCGCCGGACTGGTGGCCAAGCGTCTGCGCGACTGCGGGATCACCGTGCATGAAGGCATCGGCAAGACCGGCGTGGTCGGGGTGCTGGTCGCGGGGAGCTCAGACCGGACCATTGGCCTGCGGGCGGATATGGACGCGTTGCCCATCCTGGAGGCGAGCGGGCTCGCCCATCAGAGCCTGTTTGCCGGCGTTTCCCATTGCTGTGGCCATGATGGCCACACCAGCATGCTGCTCGGTGCCGCGCGCTATCTGGCCGAGACGCGGCGTTTCAACGGCACCGTGCACCTCATTTTCCAGCCGGCCGAAGAAGGGCAGGCGGGCGCTGCCGCCATGATGGCCGATGGCCTGTTCGAGCGCTTTCCCTGCGATGAGGTTTACGCGCTGCACAACTGGCCCTCGCTGCCGGCGGGCACCGTAGCGACCCGCGCGGGACCGATCATGGCGGCGGGAGACAAATTCGAAATCACGGTCACGAGTTCGGGAGGCCACGCGGCCCAGCCGCACCTCACTGCCGATGCCATTCTGTGTGCGGCGCAGATCATCGCCGCGGCCAATACGCTGGTGGCGCGGCGGATCGACCCGAATCAATCTGCCGTGCTGTCGATTACCAAGGTGCAGGGCGGCAGTTCGCATAACGTCATGCCCGCTACCGTTACACTGACCGGGACCGTTCGTACCTTCGACCCGGCGGTGCAGGATACGATTGAAGCGGATCTGCGGGCACTGGTCGCGGGAGTGGCGATGGCGGGCCGGTGCGAGGCAACAGTCCAGTACACGCGTTACTACCCGGCGACCGTCAACCATGCCGACTGCGCCGGTCATGCTCTGGCAGTGGCAAAGGACTTGTTTGGTTCGGCCCTCAAGCTGGATGCCCCGGCATTTACCTCGGAAGATTTCGCGTTCATGCTGCAAAGCGTGCCGGGTGCCTACATCTGGCTGGGCCAGGGACGCGGCCCGGGCACGCCACCGCTGCATCACCCTTCCTACGACTTCAATGATGATGTTCTGTCCACGGGCGCAGCCTTGCTGGCCGGACTGGTGGAACGGCGCTTGCCGGCCTGATTCGCAAATTCGCTGCCGATACAAAATGCTGTACCGGCGGACATTTCGACAGAATCCGGTCCCGGCAATCAAGGGAAGAAGATAGTATTTTTTGCGTCACCCAATAACATGATCCTTGGGAGCCGCATCGCTGCCATGCCATAGCGCGGTCCTGGGCAGAGTACCTTCGGCAGCCGTTTGCCGGCTTGCAGGACTCAGTCGTCTCTGTGGTGTCTACACTGTCGGGAGCTTCGACCATGCATAACCAGGTTGTCACGGTCGCGCCAACGTCCGCAGCCGGACCGGCCGTCCATTCGACTTCCATCGGCAAGGCGCTACACTTCATGGAACAACATTTCGTGGAGCGCGTTTCCTTGAGCCAGCTTGCGGAGATTGCCAACCTGACGTTGTTCCGCTTTGCGACTGTGTTCCGCAAGGAAGTGGGCATGCCGCCGTATCGTTACCTGTCCTGCTTGCGTGTGCAACAGGCCAAGTCGCTGCTGGCGCAGGGTGTGCCGGCCGCCGTAGCTGCCGCCGAAACCGGATTCTTTGACCAGAGCCACATGTACCGGCATTTCAAACGCATTTGCGGCGTGACGCCCACACAGTACCTGGCGGCTGCCAATCGCGATCGCAGCGTGCTGTTTCGCGGTACGGCGGCTGCATCGTTTGTCGAGACGCAATAGTGGCACGCTTCGTCAGGCTGGGCGAACGTGAGCGGCCGATTGTGCGCATCGAGATTGATGGCCGGCCGGTCGAGGCGCTGGAAGGCGACACGCTGATGGTGGCCATGCTCACGCATACCGCCTGGGTGCGACGCGAGGAATTCGGCGGCGGCACCCGCGCAGGATTCTGCCTGATGGGGGCGTGTCAGGATTGCTGGGTATGGACGCCTGCCGGTGATCGCCTGAGGGCCTGCTCAACAACGGTCTCTGAGGGCTTGTGCGTCAACACGGAGCCGGCTCCCGGTGCATGGGCGGCGGCGCAATGATGCAATTTCGAACCCGTGCAAAAAGAGTTGGGGGAGCGGCATGAGCGCGCCCGTTGTTTCCGATGTCATCGTGGTGGGTGCCGGCATCATGGGGTCCACCGCCGCCTTCTTTCTGCGGCAACGCGGGCGCTCGGTCACCCTGCTTGAGCGCGGGCTGGCGGGCCAGCAGGCAAGCGGTGTCAATTTCGGCAATGTGCGGCGGCAGGGGCGCTACCTTTCCCAGTTGCCGCTTGCCAATCGGGCACGTGAGATCTGGGGTCGCCTCCCCGAGTTGGTCGGCGAAGATTGCGAATTCCTGGCGCGCGGGCATCTTCGCGTCTGTTTTCGCCCCGAAGTCGTCGGGCAGTTTGAAGCCTATGCGGCGAACGCGCAGGAACTCGGGCTCAATCTGGAGTTGCTGACCCCGGGACAGATCCGCGAACGTTTTCCTTATCTGGGACATGGCGTGCTGGCGGGTTCCTTTTCACCGCTGGACGGACACGCCAATCCGCGTCTGGTGGCGCCGGCGTTCGCGCGCGCCGCCGCCCGGCTGGGTGTCGCCGTCCGGGAAAACACCGAAGTTCTGGACATCCAGAAACACGGCGAGGATTTTGTCGTGGAGGTTGCCGGCGGCCAGCAATTTCGCGCGCCGGTGGTACTGGTCACGGCCGGCGCCTGGGCAGGTGCCATGTGCGCCGCCATGGGCGAACCGGTGGATCTCATTGCGCGCGGGCCCACCATGGCGGTGACGGAACCGGTCAGCTACCTGATCGAACCTTCGCTTGGCGTATCGACGCCGGTCGTCGAGGAAACCGTTTATCTGCGGCAAATCACCCGCGGCAATGTGATTCTCGGCGGCGGGACGCGGGGTCCGGCCTATCCGGATTTGAAGCGCGCGTATGTCATTCCGGAAAACACCATGGCGGCGATGGGGCAGTTCCGCCGGCTGGTACCGGGGCTGGCAAAGCTGCGCATCATTCGGGTCTGGACCGGCATTGAATCGTATCTGCCGGACGATATTCCGGTGATCGGGCCCAGCGTGAAGGTGCCCGGTCTTTACTATGCCTTTGGCTTTTGCGGTGCCGGATTCCAGATCGGACCGGGCGTCGGCGATGTTGTGGCCGAATTGATCGACACGGGCCGGACGACTACACCGATCGAAGCCTTCTCGATGGCGCGCTTCCAGAACGTCCAAGGCGCCGCGGCCTGAATTCGCGCCTGTTCGGCCCGCCAAAAGCAGGTCGAACGGGCGGGGCGCAGCTATTTGATGACGAAACGGACGCTGGCGGTCCGGTTGTCCGGGTAGGTGATCAGCGCGATCACCTTGTCACCCTTGACGATTTTCACGCCTTTGGCCAGCAGTTTGTCGGCGCCGGCGGCTTCGAGTTTCGCTTCGGACTTGTTTCCGCCGCTGAGGATGGTGAGTTTGCCGCTCTTGCCGGCGGAAAGCACCTTTTCACCGTGGTCGCCCAGATAGAGCTCGGCCGAGTCGGCCTTTACCACCAGTTCAAAGGAAAGGTCATCGACCATCTGCAAGATGCCGCCGTACAGGGGTTTGCCGTCGCCATGGGCGAGGGCGCCGGTGGCGGCCAGCGTCACCGACACAAACAGCAATTGAAGCAATGTCTTTCTCATGGCGCGGATACCTCACAAAGTGAAACGAAGGCCGGACAAGGGGAAACTCTATTCGGGTTTGTGCGGCAGGACAAATGACAGGGTGGCGACGTGCTCGATCTTGGTCGACTTTGCCGGATCGTCCGTCGGTCCGTCATAGGTGGCGACCACCACGTTCAATCCCTGGTTGCGCACCTTGAGGGTCACGCTGCCATCCTTGCCGGTCTTGACGGGCTTGCTGTCGGGGTCGTTCACAAAGTCAGCTTGCACCTTTGCGCCGGCAACCGGTTTGCCTTGAAAGAGCACGCGCAACTTGATCGGCTGCCCCAGCAACTCGGGAAGTTTCGCACTGACCGGCACGATCTGCAGCGTCTGCTCCGGCAACGCGGCGAGCGGTTTGCTCAACGGCAGCCTGAGGTGAACCGCGTACTTGAAATTCCGTTCGCTGATGACCGCGTCTGGCACTTCGTCCTTGCCTTTGTTGTGCCACTTTCCGTCGGCGGTCTTGCTCCAGCGACCGTTGTCGAGAACGGCGGCAACAACGGCGGGCTGATTGTCGATGTTGACCAGAAGCAGGCGGTCGGTGGTCGGATTGAGCTTGGTCTCGACCGGCTTGCCGTCTTCGTCAAAGCCGGCAATGCTCTTGACCAGGGGCAGTCGCTTTACGGCGTCCAGATCGTCGGCGCCGACGCCATAAATGAGCGCCAGCTGGTTGGAACGTTGCGCAAACCAGATGCCGTGTGCCATCGCACTTGCCGAAGACGCCAACCAGATACATGCGGCACCCGCCGCGAGTAATTTCGTCGTAACTCTCATGTGGACTCCAGTAGTGTTGTTTGCGATGAATGGGTTGGCCGCGTCACCATCAATCCGGCACGGGCCATTACAGCACGCACCGACAAACGACAAATTGCGTTTCGCGGCAGTCGGCATGCAGATTCAAGGCAATTTGGGCGTGCCGGCGCAATTACTTGCCATTGTTTGCCAAATCGCCGGGCAACTTCGGGTAACGCCTCGCGCACTGTCGCGCCCGCGCGGCACTAGCGGTGGCTGCCGTAGAGTTTGACCACGTCCACCGGGCTGTGCCAATCAAATACGGCATTGCGCGGAATGAACACCATGTCACCGGCATCAATGGTCACGGGAACACCGCCCGTTTCGGTCAGTGTGCAGCTCCCGGAAAGCAACTGCATGAACTCGTTGCGACTGGTGGTGATCGGCAGGCGGGTGTACGGGGTGCAACCCCACAGGCCCGCACTAAAGGCGATGCCGGCGTCCTCGAAGGACGTTTGGACACGCGAAACCGGTGCTCCCTTGCTGGACAGCAACTCGGCCGGCAGCGCAAACACACACTCGCTCATCGGTGACAGTGGATCGATCTTGACAATGGCCGCTTGCGGCGCGGGTTCATTCGGCGGGCCATCAATGCCGACGAACAGCCGCTTGTCGAGTCTGGATTGATCAATGGTGCAGCGCGCGCCGCGGGAAATTGCCACCGCCTCACCGGGCCCCGCCAGCGTCACTCGCCCGGCGGCATCGGTGATGCGCAGCTCGCCGGCAATGACCACGGTGAGCTCGCACCAGGAAAAAGCGGGGTTGTCGTAAGCTGCCAGCCTGCCTGCAAAGCCCAGGTGGCAGCCGTCTGCCGGGTTGCTGAACAGATATTGTCGTGCCCGCTCGGCAGCGGAATCCGGTGCCGAACCCGCGCGCGGGCAAAACGGCTGGGAGGTGTCGCCGGTGGCGGTGATTTTGATCAGCTTCATGTTGGCTCAGAAATAACGCACCCACGCCTGCTTTGAGGTGCGCTTGAAGTCGGAAAAGGCCTTGCACGGAAAGTACAGTACCGGCATGAGGACAAATGAAATCACCCAGATCTGCCAGTAGTGGTCCACGCCGAATCGCTGGCCGTGAGTGGTGCCGACGGTGGCGACGAGTACTGTTTGCATGGCCAGCAGCAAGTAGAGGTGCAGCAGGTAATAGAACATGGGCACGCTGCCGAACGTCACCAGAATCGGCATGGCAGGGTTGTCGAGCCGCTCGAACCAGGCCAGTACGAGGCAGCCGATGCCGAGGGTGAAAAGCACGAAACTGAGCGAGGGCGGGTATTTGGTGAAGTTCACCCAGGACATCACGGTTTGCAGCATGGTCTCGCCGGCCACCCATGGCAGGGTCTCGCCGTAGATATTGAATCCGCGCAGGATGGCGAGCAGCCCCAGACTGGCGCAGCCGATCAGGAACAGCGCCCGGCGCCGGTCATCTGACGGCATGGCGCGCGCGAACAGCGGGCCGGCCAGATAGCCCAGGATGATGACGCCGATCCAAGGCAGGAGTGGGTAGGAGACCTTGATCTTGAAGGGGCCGTCCGCCACTAGGAAGCCCCGGTCGTGCAGGATGGTCCAGAGGGAATAGCCGGTCTCTCCCGGGAGGAAGTTGATGGGGGTCAGCAGGTTGTGACCGAACACCAGGGCGAATCCCACCGTCGCAAGCGCCCAGCGCGGAATCCGGTGCAGCAGCGCCAGCGCAATCATGCTCAATCCGATCACCCAGATCACCTGCAGGAACAGGATGTTCGGCGGGAGTTTGCCGTACCAGGCCAGATTGACGAAGGTCACTTCCAGAAAAATCAGGAACAGGCCGCGCTTGAGCAGGAAGCTGGTGGCATCACGCGCGGGACCAGATGCCGGATGCCCGTACAGCCAAGCGGAAAGGCCGGTCAGAAAAACGAAAATCGGCGCACACAGATGCGCCGCAATCCGCGTGAAGTACATCATCGGGTCGCTGCCGGCGACCATCAGGGGATCCGTGATCGGCACATGGGCAAAGAAATTTTCGCGGACATGATCAAACAGCATGATCAGCATGATCAGGCCGCGCAATGCGTCGATGGTGGCGATGCGCACGCGGGTTGCGGCGCCGGCTGCGGCCGGTATCTCCGAGACTCTGGGCGCCGATGCCGTATTGCCTCCGGCGATGGTAGTCATTTTCGTCTTTCCTCCAGCAGCATTGTGTTCACCGACGGGAGATGCTGCAGCGTGGTGCTGCGCAACCTGAAAATCGATTTTGTGCCGATCAGAAAAGATAGGCGCTGCGAGAGATTTTTTGTGCTGCATTCCACCGGCGCAGCCAATTATTGCTGCAAATTCGGTGTACAAACAGCATTTGAAAACGGTGCAACCGCGCCCGGTGGCCGTCACGCTCCGCACCGGGCAAAGTGCGGCGGCCGGGATTTCCGGGTGCTAATATTCGATGGCAATATCCGGGGCGCCGTGACTTGCTGCACAAGTTCGAAGCCGGCACATGCACCGCCACATTCCGCAAAATTGTCCCAGAAGGTGCCCGACATGACCGGTCCGCTGAAACTTGATCGAATAGACATCAACATCCTGGCCCACCTGCAGCGCAACGGGCGCGTCACCAATGTTGACCTGGCGGATGCGGTCAGCCTGTCGCCCAGTCCCTGCCTGTTGCGCGTCAAGCGCCTGGAAAAGGCGGGCTACATCTCCGGGTATAACGCCCATATCGACATCGCCAAGCTGGGCGAGACGGTGGTGGTGTTTACCCAGATCACCTTGTCCGATCATCACCGTGAGGACTTTGCCAAGTTTGAAGCCGGCATCGGTGCAGTCGATGAGGTCATTGAATGCCACCTGATCAGCGGTGGTTACGATTACCTGCTCAAGTTCATGACCCGCGGTGTTTCCCATTACCAGTCGGTGATCGAGGGCATCCTGGATAGCGACCTTGGGGTGACAAAGTACTTCAGTTACATCGTCATCAAGTCGCCGATCGTGAAAATGTATTACCCGCTCGGCAAGTTGTTCGCACGCAGCCGCGACTCCGAGTCCTGATCCAGCCGGCCGGTTGCCGGCGCAAGCCGCGGCCCGCGGAAGTTGGGGCCGGTCCCGGCGCGTTGCCGCCTGGGCGGATAAGTCACGGAAAATTGCCGCCCCGCGGGACGCCCATCCGCCCGCCGATCGCCGAGGCGTGACCTTCCCCATGCGAATCAGGATTGGCCACCGTGTCCCGATGCGACCTGGCCGCGGCTTGGCAACGCCGGTTTTCCGGTTCTGCGTAAAAACAATTCTGCTTGCGCCGCCACAAAAATGACATTTTCGAATCGCGGGGCACGGCAGTTTGGCATTTTGTACAGAAGGCCACGAATATATTTGAAATGCTTTCAAAAACGGGCGTCCGGAATTTTTCCCGGCGTTCCGATAAGGCCACAACAGGTGGTGTGGTTTTTCTGCATCTGTTTTTTGCACAAGACCGACCGGCAAGTAGGTTTGATGCTTGCAATCAACTGAAATCAGACCGCGCTTCGGGTTTCCAGCAATTTCACGCATTTGTTAAGGAGTCCGCCTTGTCCAATTCCACTTCCCGCCATATTCGTCGCGCCCTGGCTCTCGCTGCCGCCGGACCACTGAGCACCGCTTCCCTGTTTGCGCAAACGGCGCCCGCGCCGGCGCCGGAACCCAAGATCAATGCCCTCGAGAAAGTCGAGGTCTCTGCGCAGCGCGAGCATTATCGCGGTGACGTTGCCCTTGAGGATCTCCCGCAGTCTGTCCAGGTCATCACCGGGGAAACATTGAAGCAGCTGGGCGCCGTGAAGCTCAACGACGCACTCGATCTGGCGGCCTCGGTGGCGCGGCAGAACACGTTCGGCGGCTTGTGGGACGGCTTTGCCATCCGCGGTTTCGCCGGCGACCTGAATGTGCCCTCCGGGTACCTTGTCAACGGCTTCAACAGCGGGCGCGGCTTCGGCGGCCTTCGCGATACGTCTTCCGTCGAAAAGATCGAAATCCTCAAGGGGCCCGGTTCGGCGCTGTTCGGTCGCAGTGAGCCAGGCGGCACGGTGGCCATTACCACCAAGAAGCCGCAGTTCAAGACTGAGGGCAGCCTCGGCTTTGCATTGGGTAGCTACGACTTCAAGCGCATCGAGGGGGACTACACGACGCCGCTGAACAACTCGACCGCAATACGGATCAACGGCGCCTTCGAGGACGCCGACAGCTTTCGCGACAACGTGCAGACCAAGCGCACTTTCGCCTCCCCGTCGATCCTGTCCAAGCTCAGCAAGGACACCACCATCTGGTATGAGCTCGAGTATTCGAAGCAGGAGATTCCCTTCGATCGCGGTGTGCCGGCGGTCAACGGCGTGCTGGGCGTCGTCCCCAATTCGCGCTACCTCGGCGAGCCTGGGGATGGCCCCACCACCGCGGAGGTTCTCGGCCACCAGGTTGAATTGCAACATTCGCTCGACAAGAACTGGGTGCTGTTGCTGGGAGCTGCGTTCCGTAACACCAAGCTTGAGGGCATCGGCCAGAACCCGGAGTTCGCCGCGGCCCGCAATCGTTTCTTTACGGATGGACAGACGCTTGCGCGCCAGCGGCGCTTCACCAATTACGAGTCTGACGACAGCGTGTTGCGCGCGGAGCTGAGCGGCGGATTCAAGTCCGGCGGCATCGGCCACCACATCCTGCTTGGTACCGACTATGAGAAGTTCAAGCTCGACCGGCTGCAAACGCGTTATCGTCCGCCGGCGTTCAATGCCTCTACGACTCTCGCCGTTTCCAACGCCGTCAACATCTTCAATCCGGTGTACGGCAATGCGCCGGCAGCCAACCAGAACGTGTTCAACGACACGGAGACGGACAAGTCGTACGGCATTTACCTGACCGACCAGATGGATCTGACCAGCGCCCTCAAGCTCAGGCTCGGGGTCCGCTACGACTCATTCAAACAGACGATCGAGAACCGGCTGGCGACCTTGCAGCCGCCGAAGCAGGACTTGACCGCAACCAGCCCCAGCGCCGGCCTGACCTACAAGGTGAATGATGCCTTCAGCGTATACACGGCCTACGCCAAGGGCTTCCGCCCCAACACCGGTTTCGACGTGAACCGGAACCCGTTTGAGCCTGAAGAGACAAAATCCGGCGAAGTGGGCATGAAGTTCCAGTTCATGGACGGCGATGTGAGCGGCGGCCTCGCGCTCTTCAAGATGAAGAAGACCAACGTCATCACCGCCGACCCGGTCAACGCCGGCCAATCGATCGCCATCGGTGGTGCCGAAAGCAAGGGCGTGGAGTTCGACATCGGCGCGCGCCTGCCAGGCCAGGTCACAGTCATGTTCTCCTATTCCCATACCGATGCGATCTCGACATCAAACGTTCTCGATCCCGACTTCGGCCGTGTCGTGGCCTCGGGTGACCCCCTGATCAACATCCCGAAGCGAAACGCCAATCTGGTGCTGCTGAAGGATATCGATCTGGCGGGACACAAATTTACGTTTGGTGGCGGAGCCAAGTATGTCAGCAGCGTGCTCGGCGAAACCGGCACGAAATTCTTTCTTCCCGGTTACACCCTGTTGCGGCTGCAGGCGACCTACGAAGTGCAGCGTAACTTCAGTGTGACCGCCGAAGTGACCAATCTGACGGACAAGGTTTACTACCCCGCGTCATTTGCCGCGCTCTGGGTTTCCACCGGTGCACCACGGCAGTACCAGGTGCGCGCAACGTACAAGTTCTGACGGAGAGTGAATCACGCGGGGCCGCCAAGTCGCATCGCGGCCCCGTGTGCCAATCTGGCCCCATGTATCCCGTGCGAAATCCGCTGGTTGTCGTAATGTTCGTGCTGGCGCTGCTGGTTCAGTCGGCGGCGGCGGCCGGGCACGGCCTGCGCATGGAAGCAAACAGGGACCTGTCGCATGCGGCCATGCATGAGGCGGGTATCAGCCACCATCACAATCACGATGGCAGCTCGAGCCGCGACAACTCGGACGAAGCCCGCCAGCACGTGCAACACGACCACTGTCCCAATACGCCCGCCCTCCCGGCATCGACCTGCAATGCCGGTCCGTCCCTGGCCGGGTCCGCTGACATCCCGGCGCTTTCTCAACTCCCCCATCCCTCGCCCTACCTCGAAGGGCCGAGACGACCTCCCCGCCTGAACGCATAACGCGATTGCCGTTGCACTCTGCCTGTGCGGGGGGCAACGGCGTCATCGCCGTCAACACCGACGCTTCCCGATGCCTTCCGCAGACCATCGCGGGCGGACCGAGCCGTGTTCTGACTTGCATTCAGGAGAATCATGAGAACGATTACGCAACTGGCATGCTGTGCGCTGGCCGCGACCTTCTACACCGCGGTTGCGCATGCCGAACCCGCCGGGGCGCCGCCCGCGCCCACGACCGCAACTTCGCTCGCTGGCGCAGTCGCCGCTGCCTGGGAGCGATCGGTTGAGTTCCGGGCGTCCGCCGGCAGGCGCGACGTTGCCGGTGCCGGCGAGGTCGCCGCGTCCTACCTGTGGGCGGCGCCGCCGTCGCTGGACATTTCGCGACGCGACGAGCGTGGCAGTTCGGCTAGCGGCGCGAAGGAATCCGAAGTCGGCCTGACGGTTCCGGTGTTGTTCCCCTGGCAACGTTCAGCACGCCAAGCCGCGGCCGCGTCAGAGCGCGACGTCGCTGATTGGTCTCATGCGGTCGCGCGCTTGCGACTCGCCGGCGAGGTGCGCGAATCCGCATGGGATGTCGCTGCAAAGCGCGCTGAGGCCGATATTGCCGACGCACTGGTTGCGAATCTGCGCTCGCTGGCTGACGACGTCGACAAACGCATCGCTGCCGGCGAGCTGGCCCGTGCCGACGGACTGGCGGCGCGGGCGGAAATGTACGCATCGGCGATCGTTGCCAGCGACGCGCGGCAAAAGCTCGCCGCTGCGCTCGCACGGTGGCGGATTCTCACCGGCCTGCCGCCGCTGGCCGATCCCAGCGAGCGCAGCGGCACTGCCGGCGCGGGACATCCGGAATTGGCACTGGTCGCGGCCGTCGCGGTCGACGCGCGCAAGCGATTGGAGTTGTCGCGTGCAAACCGAAGCGAGCCGCCGGAGCTGACCTTCCGCATGCGCCAGGATTCGCCCGGCGCAGGACTGCCCGCCCAGAACAGCATCGGCTTCGGATTGCGCATACCGTTTGGTACGCCGGATCGCAATCTGCCGCGCGAGGCCGCCGCCCGCGCTGAGGTCGATATTGCTCGCGCAGCCGAAACCCGCTCTCGCGAGAAGCAGGAGAGCGACGTCAGGATTGCCCGCGAAGCCCTGGCGGCGGCCGAGGAACAGCAAGCGGTTGAAAAAGCCCGAGCCGAATTGCTCGGCGAGCGCGCGGAGCTGGTTGAAAAATCCTTTCGCGTCGGCGAAACCTCGCTACCCGACCTGTTAGGCGCCAAGTTGGCGTCGGCGCAGGCTCGCGCGGGGCTCGCCCGCCAACAGGCTGCGGCCGGTTTGGCCAAAGCGCGTTTAAATCAATCCCTTGGGTTACTGCCATGAAGCCAATCTCACGAAATCCCGGACACCGTCCCACGCACGCGTTTGCCGCCGTGCTGCTCGCCTCGACCCTTGCCCTGGTCATGACAACCAATACGCACGCCGGTCCCGGTGCCCATGGACCGAACGGCGAACATCTCGATGCGCCCGCGACCGGATCGATGCAGGGCGCGACCAGTCCGCGCGTGGAAGCCAAGTCAGAATTGTTCGAACTGGTCGGACATCTGGAGGGTGGGGCGCTCACGCTGCTCATCGACAAGTTCGCCACCAATGAGCCGGTACTGTCCGCCAGTGTGGATGTCGAAGCGGGTGCGACGCGCGCCAAGGCGGTGTTTCGTGCCGAGCAGGGCGACTATGTGGTCACGGATCCGGCGATGCTGAAACTGCTGGCCGGCCCAACCAAACAGGCCATGGTGTTCACCATTGCCGCAGGCGCCGACACGGACCTGCTGGATGGCGCGCTCACGCCGGCATCGGGCGGGGCTGGCCACGACGACGCCCATGACCATGGTATTGGCACCGGCAAGATCGTTGCCGGCGCGGTGCTCGTGCTGGTGGTCCTGTTCGCCGCGTTTCTTTACTGGCGTGTCCGGCGGCAACGTCGCTCACCGTATGCATCGACAGGAGCAGGCAAATGAACCATCTCGAAAATTGCCTGCTCAAGCGATTGGGCTTGCTGCTCGCCGCACTGGCGGCTGCCGGCACGCACTCGGCATGGGCGGGGCCGGGCGCGCATGGACCCAATGGCGAGCATCTGGATGCGCCCGCGGTGACCAATGCATCGGGGCTGGCGCGACTACCGGATGGCAGTGTCAGCGTGCCAAAGCTGGCCCAACGCCGCATGGGCATTCGCACCCTGCTGGCGCCGGCAAGCGAGGGCGCGGCCACGGTTGAATTGCCTGGCCGGGTGGTGATGGATCCAAACGCCGGTGGCCGGGTTCAGGTCGCGCACGGTGGTCGCATCGAACCCGGACCGCGCGGATTGCCGGTCGCCGGACAACGCGTGGCGCTGGGGGAAGTGTTGGCCTATGCACGGCACCACACCGAGCCGTTTGCGCTTGCCGCCCAGCAAGCGCAGCTGAGCGAGCTGCGCGCCAACCGCACCCTTGCCGAGCAGCGCGTGAAGCGGCTGGAGGCCCTGGAAGGAACGGTGCCGCGCAAGGACATCGATGCGGCCCGCGCCGAACTGAAAAGTCTCACCGAGCGCGAGCAGGCGATCGGCGACAGCCTGAGTAAACGCGAGGCACTGGTCGCGCCGGTTTCCGGCGTGGTTTCGCGGGCCGATGTGTTCGCCGGACAGGTGGTGGAACCGCGGGAAACCCTGTTCGAAGTGATCGACCCGGCGCGCGTGCTGGTCGAGGCGGTCACCACCGATGCCGGTCTTGCCGCGCGCGTGGGTGGCGCGCAGTTGCAGGCCATGCCCGGCGCCACCCTGAAATTGCTGGGCGGGACGCGCAGCCTGCGGGACGGCGTGCTGACCATTTCCTTTCAAGCGCGCAGCGACAAGCCTGGCGCGGCGCTGCCCCTGGCGGTCGGACAAACCGTGACCGTGATTGCCACGCTGAGCGAAAAAACCCGCGGCGTGGTGCTGCCGGCCAAGGCGGTTGCGCGGAATTCGACCAACGAGCCCATCGTCTGGATCAAATCCGGCGCGGAGCGCTTCATTCCCCAGCCGATCCAGTTTCGGCCGCTGGACGCCGAGACGGTGATTGTCACGCAGGGGCTGAGCGCCGATAACCGCGTGGTGGTGCAGGGCGCGCCACTCATCGCACAGATCCGCTGATCGGGGCTGGCCATGTTCAACTGGATCGTCCGAAACAGCCTGGGAAACCGGCTGTTTGTGCTGGCCGTCGCGGTGCTGCTGCTGGTGTACGGCGCCATGACCGCGTTGCGTACGCCCGTCGACGTGTTTCCCGATCTCAACAAACCTCTGGTCACGGTGCTGACCGAGGCGGGCGGCATGGCGCCGGAAGAGGTCGAGCAGCTCGTCACCTTTCCGATCGAAACCGCGCTCAACGGCATGCCCGGCGTGACGCGGGTGCGCTCCACCTCGGGGGTCGGGCTGTCGATCGTGTACGCCGAGTTCGATTGGGGGACCGACGTCTATCGCAACCGGCAACTGGTGTCCGAGCGCCTGAACCTGGTTCGCGAACAATTGCCGGCAAGCATAACGCCGATCATGGGACCGGTCTCGTCCATCATGGGCGAGATCATGCTGATCGCGCTGCCGATCGGCGCCGCGACCAGCGCTGTTCCGCCGGGAGACAAGGCGGCCGCGCAGCCGGCCACCGCCATGCAGGCGCGCGAGTATGCGGATTACGTACTTCGTCCGCGGCTCTTGTCCCTGGCGGGGGTATCCCAGGTCATCCCCATCGGCGGGGAAGTACGCCAGTTGCGCGTCGAGCCGGATACGGTGCGCATGGCGCAGTCCGGCGTGTCCCTTGGCCAGGTCGAACAGTCCCTGCGCGGCTTCGCCAGTAATGCCGGCGGCGGGTTCATCGACCTCAATAGCCGCGAATACCTGATCCGGCACATTGCCCGCACCAACCGCCTGGACGACCTGAAGGGGCTGGCGGTTGCCTGGAAGGACGGCCGCGCCATTCTGCTGGAGCAGGTTGCCGATGTACGTTTCGCGGCTGCGCTCAAGCGCGGTGACGCCGGCTACAACGGCAATCCGGCGGTGATTGTCAGCGTGCAAAAGCAGCCCACGGCAGACACGGTGAAGCTGACGCGCGAAATCGAACAGGCGCTGGACGGATTGAAGCAGGGTCTGCCGGCGGGCATGAGCGCTCCCAAAGTGCTGTTCCGGCAGGCGGACTTCATTGTTGCCTCCATCAGTAACGTCAACGGCGCGCTGCGTGACGGCGCCATCATGGTGGCGATCGTGCTGTTCGCCTTCCTGCTGTCGATGCGCACCACGCTCATTTCGCTCACCGCGATTCCGCTGTCACTGGCGGTGACGGCGCTGGTGTTCCAGCTCATGGGACAGTCCATCAACGTCATGACACTGGGGGGATTGGCCATTGCCATCGGCGAACTGGTGGATGATGCCGTGGTGGACGTGGAAAACATTCTGCGCCGGCTGAAGCAGAACCGGCTGCTGGAAAACCCGCTGCCTACGATCGAGGTGGTGCGCAATGCCAGCGTCGAAGTCCGCTCCGGGATCGTGTACGCCACAGTCATCGTGGTGCTGGTGTTTGTCCCCCTGTTTGCCTTGCCAGGCATTGAAGGGCGGCTGTTCTCTCCGTTGGGCGTGGCGTATATCTCGTCCATTCTGGCCTCCATGCTGGTGTCCATGACCGTGACTCCGGTGATGTGCTATTTCCTGCTGCCCGCCACCAGCAGGCAGGACCACGGCGACAGCTGGCTGGTGACGCGCCTCAAGCGCTGGGACGAGCGCTTGCTGAAGTGGTCGTTTTCGCGCGGGCGGAAGCTAGTGGCGGTGGCGGTGGCCGCGGTGCTGCTGTCGGCCGCGAGCGTGCCGTTTTTCGCGCGGGCCTTCCTCCCGGCGTTCAACGAAGGCTCGCTGGTGCTGTCGCTGATGCTCAATCCCGGGATCTCGCTGGGAGAGGCCAACCGCGTTGGGCAGGTAGCCGAGGCCCTGATCCGCGAAGTGCCGGAAGTGGTGCAGGTCGGCCGACGCACGGGGCGGGCGGAACTGGACGAACATGCCGAAGGCGTGCACTCCGCGGAAATGGACATCGACCTCAAACGCAGCGCACGCGACCGCGAAACGGTGGTGGCCGACATTCGCCGCAAACTTGCCGTGCTGCCCGCGGCTGTGGCCGTCGGCCAGCCGATTTCCCACCGGCTGGATCACCTGCTGTCCGGCGTGCGCGCGCAGATCGCGTTGAAGATCTACGGTGACGATACCGACACCTTACGCGGCCTGGCCGAACAGATGCGCGCGCAGCTGTCCGGCGTGCACGGGCTGGTGGACCTGTCGGTCGAAAAGCAGGTCCTGATTCCACAGATCACCGTGCGCGTCGATCAGCGCAAGGCTGCGCAGGCCGGCCTGTCGCCGGGAGAGGCCGTCCGTACGCTGTCGGCGTTGAGTGAAGGCGCCCACGCGGCGCAGATTGTCGATGGCGCCCGGCGCTACGAGCTGGTGGTTCGCCTGCCGGACATGAAGCGCAGTCCGCAGGATATCGCCGGCACCCTGATCGATACGCCCGCCGGACGCCTGCCGGTCTCGGCCATCGCCTCGATTGAAGAGACCGACGGGCCCAACATGATCGGCCGCGAAAACGGACGTCGGCGGATTGTGGTGTACGCCAACACCGACGGCTCGGACATGGGGCACGTCATTGCCGACATCCGCGCCGAGGTCAAGAAGCTGGCACTGCCCCCGGGAACCTTCATCAGTCTGGAAGGACAATTCCAGGCGCAGGAGCAGGCCACACGCCTGATCGTCGGCCTGTCGCTGGTTTCGCTGACGATGATTTTCCTGGTGCTGTACTCGCGCTACCAGTCCACCGTGCTCACCGCGATTGTCATGGCCAATATTCCGCTGGCGTTGATCGGCAGCGTGATCGCCATGTGGCTAACCGGGGTGACATTGTCGGTCGCGTCCATGGTGGGCTTCATCACGCTGGCCGGCATCGCGACCCGCAACGGCATCCTCAAGATCAGCCACTACATCAACCTGTGCAAGTTCGAGGGCGAAAAATTCGGCCAGGCGATGATCGTGCGCGGATCGCTGGAACGCCTGACGCCGGTGCTGATGACCGCCCTGGTAGCCGCCTTCGCGCTCACGCCGCTGCTGCTTGCGGCCGATGACCCGGGCAAGGAAATATTGCATCCGGTCGCGGTGGTGATTTTCGGCGGGTTGATCAGTTCAACCTTACTGGATACGCTGCTCACGCCGGTTTTGTTCTGGTTGTTCGGCGAAAAGCCGACGCAATATTTGCTCGCGCTCAACAACGGCGAATCCACCGGCGTTGGCGCCAGGCCGGAAGCGGTCGGTGGGGCATTCTGAATGGCGATCGCAATCCTCGTGTCGCCGCCGTCGCCGTGTGGTGCCGGCGGTACCGGACGCCATGCCTGAGTTATTTTTACTTTTGAGAGAATGCCCATCGTGACATCACCATCAACACTGGAATCCGTCGAAACACCCTGTCTGGTCCTGGACGCGGATCGCATGGATCGCAACGTCCGTCGATTGCGCGAGCGGCTGCGCCCGATGCATGTCGGCCTGCGACCGCATCTGAAGACCGCCAAGTCGGCCGAAGTCGCAAGGCGGGTGATGACGGGCGCCACCGGCCCGGCCACCGTTTCCACGCTGAAGGAGGCCGAGCAGTTTGCCGACGCCGGTGTGCGCGACATGATTTACGCGGTCGGTATCGCGCCGGCGAAATTGCCGCGTGTGATCGCCTTGCGGGCCCGCGGTGTCGATCTGGCGGTTCTGCTCGACAGCGTGGAGCAGGCCGAGGCGGTCGCGACCGCGTCACGCGCGGCTGGGCAGCCGATTCCCGCGCTGATCGAGGTTGATTGCGACAGTCATCGCGGCGGCGTGCGCCCGGAGGAAACCAGCCGGCTGGTGCGGATCGGCCGGACGCTGGTGGACGGTGGCGCTGAATTGCGCGGCGTGCTGTCCCACGCCGGCGGCAGTTACGCTGCGCGCGGACCGGCGGCACTCGAACAGTGCGCCGAGGTCGAGCGCGCAGGCACGGTGGCGGCGGCAGAGACGCTGCGCGCCGCAGGGCTGCCCTGTCCGGTGGTCAGCGTCGGTTCCACGCCGACCGCGCATTTCGCGCGAAATCTCGCCGGCGTCACCGAAGTTCGCGCCGGGGTATTCGTTTTCTTTGACCTGGTGATGGCGGGCGTCGGGGTGTGCGCCTTCGACGACATTGCGCTATCCGTGCTCGCCACCGTGATCGGGCACCAGAAGGACAAGGGCTGGATCATCACCGATGCCGGCTGGATGGCAATGTCACAGGACCGCGGCACCGCAAAGCAGGCGATCAATCAGGGCTACGGCGTGGTGTGCGATGTGGCCGGCCGGCCGCTGGCGGACCTGATTGTCTTCGATGCCAACCAGGAACACGGCATCGTCGCGTTGCGGCCCGGTTCGGCGGCAACGCTGCCGGACCTGCCGATCGGCACCCGCCTGCGGATCCTGCCCAACCATGCGTGTTCCACGGCGGCACAGCACGGCGCCTATCACGTCGTGCGCGGGACAGCGCCGGTTATCGAAGCGGTGTGGCCCAGATTCACGGGCTGGTAAGTCGTATCCATTCAACGCCGGTATCGGCAACACTCAGGAGGCAAGCTCGTGTCCTTCGACTTCAATCCCAACGACGTTGCATTTCCCAACGGCCATTTCATCGGCGGTGCACTGGAAAGGCAGGGGGCCGACGAACTGCCGGTGCGGCGCCCCTCGGACGGCGTCGAATACGCCCGGCTGTGCGTGGCCTCGGCCGACACGGTCGACCGTGCGGTGATGAACGCGAAGCAGGCATTCGACACCAGCGACTGGGCCACCGGAGCGCCGCGCGCCCGGGCACGGATCCTGCGCAAGTGGGCCGACCTGATCGAGTCGAACGCCGTGCCATTGGCGCGTATCGAGGCGATGGGCTCCACGCGCCCCATCAAGGATGTGCTGGCGGTGGATATCCCGTATTCGGCGGATTGCATTCGCTTCTTCGCCGAATTCGCCGACAAGCTCGGGGGAGACGTGGCCGCCACGCGTAGCGACAACCTGGGCCTGGTGATCGCCGAACCTTACGGTGTGGTGGTCGCCATCTCGCCGTGGAACTATCCGATTACGCAGGCCGTCACCAAGGTCGGCCCGGCGCTGGCCGCCGGCAACGCGGTGGTGTTGAAGCCATCGGAATTGACGCCTTTCTCGGCGCTGATGCTGGCGCAACTGGCGGTCGAGGCGGGGATGCCGCGCGGTATTTTCAATGTGCTGCAGGGCAACGGGCAGACGACCGGTGACGCGCTTTGCCGTCACCCGCTGGTTGGGAAGATTTCCTTCACCGGTTCCACCCGCACCGGCGCGGCAATCATGACCGCCGCGGCGCAAAGCGGCATCAAGCCGGTCACGCTGGAATTGGGCGGCAAGAGTCCGCAACTGGTGTTTGACGATGTGCCCGACCTGGACAAAGTGGCGCGCAGCATCGCGGCGTCGATCACCGCCAACGCCGGGCAGGTGTGCGTGGCCGGATCGCGGCTGGTGGTCCAGCGCGGGATCGAAGCGCCGTTGCTCGAGCGCATCATGGCGCTGATGCAATCGGTGCGGCCGGGTCCCACCTGGTCATCGCAAACCACGTTTTCGCCTATCGTCTCGGTGCCGCAACTGGATCGCATCCACGGCATGGTGCAGCGGACGATCGCGGCGGGCGGCAAGAGCCTCACTGGCGGCAGGTGCGACCCGCGCATGCCGGAAGGCACCTTTTATGAGCCGACCGTGCTGACCGGGGTCACCTCGCAGATGGAGGCGGTGCGCGAGGAAGTATTCGGCCCGGTGCTGACCGCACAGGTGTTTGACGACGAGGAAGAAGGTCACGCGCTGGCTTCGCACCCGTGCTACGGGCTCGCCGCCGGGGTGCATACCGGCGATATCAACAAAGCCTTGCGTGCCGTGCGCCGCCTCCGCGCGGGCACGGTGTGGGTGAACCGCTACGGGCGCAGCGCGGATTTCATCATCCCCACGGGCGGATACAACAGTTCCGGGATCGGCAAGGACCTGGGCCGCCAGGCGGTGGAGGCGAACATGCGCCTCAAGAGCGTGTTGATCGACTTCGCCGATTAAGTTGCGCGGGCGGTTCGGAGGACGGCGCGCTCGCAGCCGGACCACCGCGCCGAAAAGAAAACACCAGCATTGGCATGTCCGCTTCGACAATGCCCATGCCAACCACTGCCTACATCACCCACCCCAGTTTCATGAAGCATGAAATGGGCGAAGGGCACCCCGAGTGCCCCGAGCGGCTCGATGCCATCAACGACTATCTGCTCTCGCACGGCTTCCTCGACCTGATGCCCTCGTACCAGGCGCCGGCGGTGACCCACGAACAACTGCTGCGCGCGCACACGGCGCATTACGTTGCCGAGATCGAGAACATGGCGCCGGCCGTGGGCGAGTATGTGCATGTCGATCCCGACACCATGATGAACAGCCACACGCTGACCGCGGCACGCCATGCCGCCGGCGCCGGCGTGCTGGCGACCGACTTGGTGCTGTCGGGCGAAGTCGGCAGCGCATTTTGTGCGGTGCGCCCACCGGGCCATCACGCCGAGCGCGACGCGGCCATGGGTTTCTGTTTTTTCAACAACATCGCCATCGGCATCCGCCACGCGCAGCGCGCGCACGGCATCAACCGCATTGCGCTAATCGACTTCGACGTGCACCACGGCAACGGCAGCGAGGACATCCTCGCGGGTGACGACGAGGTGTTGATGGTGTCCACCTTCCAGCATCCGCTGTACCCGTATCTGGGCGAGGTGCCCAAGGGCGCCAACATGCTCAACGTGCCGCTGCCGGCGCGCACCCGCGGCGACGCATTGCGCCAGGTCGTCACCGACCGCTGGCTGCCGGCGCTGGACCATTTCCGGCCGCAGATGATCTACATATCGGCCGGCTTCGATGCGCATCTCGACGACGACATGGCCAACCTCGGCTGGGTGGAAAAGGACTACGCCTGGATCACCGCGCGCCTGCTGGAAGTCGCCAACAAGCATTCGCGCGGCCGCATCGTGTCCATGCTCGAGGGGGGGTATGCCTTGCACGCCCTGGCCGCGAGCGTCGGGGCCCATGTCGGCGTGCTGCTCGGAGCCGTCGATGCTTAAGCCAGCGCAGGCGCGCGTCGCCATCGGGAGTGGACTGTGAAATATCATTATCTGGCGCCGCTGTTCGACCCCAAGTCGATCCTCGTCTACACCCGCGAGGACGATGCCTCCTCGCCGGGACGCCAGTTGCGCGAAGCGCTGTTGCGCAGCGGTTTCCAGGGCAAGGTGACGCACGTCGAATCGACCTGGCATGGCTTTGTGCCCGGCGAAATGACCACGCGCCCGGACCTGGCGCTGATCGCCGTCGGTGACCAGCATGCGCTGGACGCCTTCAAGCATGCCGCGGCGGCCAGGGTGCGCGCGGCGATTGTCTATGACGTTGCCGGCGCCGACATCGAGGCACTTAAGGAATTGGCCAATCGCCAGCGCATCCACCTGCTTGGCCCCAGCTCCTCCGGTTTTCAGCGGCCGCATATCGGGCTCAATGCCTGCATCGCCGGCGAGTTGCAAGGGGCGGGAAACCTGGCCATGGTGTCGCAATCGGGGGCGCTGACCGCGGCCATGCTCGACTGGGCGGAATCGAACGGCGTGCGCTTCTCGGCCGTGGTGGCGACCGGCCGTTCGGCCGTGCTGGACCTGGCCGATGTGCTCGATTTCCTGGCGCAGGACAATCGCACCCACAGCATCGTGGTGTACATGGAAGGCATTCGCAGCGGCCGGCGATTCATGAGCGCGCTGCGCGCAGCGGCACGCGCCAAGCCGGTGCTGGTGCTGAAGGCCGGGCGGCGCGAGCGCGGTCGCCACGCTGCGCTCACCCACTCCGGAACCATGATCGGCGGCGACGATGTATTCGAGACCGCGCTGCGGCGCGCCGGCGCGGTGCGGGTCGACAGCTTTGTGCAGCTGTTTTCGGCCGCCAAGTGCCTCGCGTCGCGCTACAAGCCGGTGGGCAATCGCCTTGGGGTGATCGGCAACGGCGGCGGGCCGGGCGTGCTGGCGGCCGACTACGCCTATCTGCGCGGCGTCGAGATCCCGGAGCTGTCCGCGAGCACCCTGGCCAAGCTCAAGGAAATCCTGCCCAACGCGCCATCCATCGCCAATCCGGTGGACATCGGCGAACACGCCGGTCCGGCAGACTTCGTCGCGGCGGCCGAAGCGCTGGCGGCGACCAAGGACATTGACGGCGTGCTGGTGGTGGTCACGCCCAAGCCGGGTATCGATACCGAGGCCATCGCCCAGGCCGCGACCGCCAGCCTCAAGCATTTCTACATGCCGGTGATCGGCTGCTGGATGGGCGAGACGCGGGTGCACGAGACGCGCCGCAAGGTCAATGCCGCCGGACTGCCGGTGTTCCGCCTGCCGGAAGCCGCCGTGGATGCGTTCGCCAATATCGCCTCGTTCTATCGCAACCAGCAGCTGCTGATGCAGACGCCGCCGCCGCTCAACGTCGGCGGCAGCGAAAGCGCGCCCGATGTGGCCCGCGCCCGTGCCGTGATTGCCGGCGTGCTCGAGGCCGGACGCAACGTGCTGACCGAAACCGAATCCAAGGAACTGCTGGCGGCATTCGGCATCCCGGTGGTCTCCACCGAGGTGGCGCGCAGTGCCGACGAGGCCGTGGCCATCGCCCAGCGCCTCGGCTTTCCGGTGGTCATCAAGGTCAATTCACCCGACATCGCGCACAAGTCCGACGTGGGGGGCGTGATGCTGAACGTGCGCAGCGCTCAGCAGGTGCGGGCGGTATTTGCCGACATGATGGAGGAAGTGACGCGCCGCGCGCCGGAAGCCACCATCGACGGCGTGGCACTGCAGCGCATGATCAACAAACGCAACGGCCGCGAACTGTACGTCGGCCTGACCACCGACGAACTGTTCGGCCCGGTGATCACTTTTGGCGCGGGCGGCACCATGATCGAGGTGATCGACGATCGTTCCGTGGCGCTGCCCCCGCTCAATCCCTTCCTGGCGCACCGGCTGATCGAGGGCGCGCGCGCCGCGGCCGTGCTGGGTGAATGGCGCGGCCTGCCGCCGACGAATATCGACGCGCTGGAATACCTGATCCTGCGCGTATCGGAAATGACCTGTGAACTGCCCGAGTTGCTGGAACTGGACATCAATCCGGTCATCCTCGACGACAAGGGTGCGTCGGTGGTCGATGCGCGCGCCGTGGTGCGTGCCGTGACCGTCAGTGAGGGCGCGCCGTATGCGCACATGGCGATCCTGCCGTACCCGACCGGCCTGCGGCGCGAGGTCATGAGCCGCGACGGCATGCATCTGAATTTCCGCGCCATCCGGCCCGAGGATGCCGAGGCGCTGCAAACGTTCGTGCGCGCGCTGTCGCCCGAGGCGCGCTACTACCGGTTTCTTTCCACGCTGCAGGAACTGTCGCCGTCGATGCTGGCGCGATTCACGCAGATCGACTACGACCGGGAAATGGCCATTGTTGCCACCATGCCGGCCGAGAATGGCGGTGACCGCATCGTCGGCGTGGCGCGCTACCTGCTGAACCCGGACGCCGTCACCGCCGAATTCGCCCTGGTGGTGGCCGACGAAGTGCAGGGCCAGGGAATCGGTTCGGCGCTGATGAAGTACCTGTGCGAGATCGCCCGCTCCCGCGGCCTCAAGGCCATCATCGGACTGGTTCTGGGCAACAACAGCGACATGCTGTCGCTGATGGACAAGCTGGGCTTCGTCGAGGAAGTCGATCCGGACGATCCGGAACTGCGAACGGTGGTGTTCAAGCTTTGATCGATGTGGGCCGATAACAATCGTCCGGTATCAAAAGAGAGTAAATACAATTGAAAAACCCCGCATGCGCGGGGTTTTTCAATATTGATACGGCGACTGCCTGCAGATTACGCGGCAACCTTAACCTTGCGCCGACGTGCCAAGCCAAGACCGGCAAGGCCAAGACCTAGCAGGCCAAGGGATGCCGGCTCGGGGACTGTCGTCAAGGTGCCTTGGAGCGACGCGGTAGCAGAAGCATTTTCAAATACTGAGAACGAGTTCTGGGTCGTGAAACCGTTCGGGCCTGATGAGCCAACTTGAAGCGCCAGCGTGTAGGTAACGCCATTGACGGTGAATGACTGGGTCGGCAGCGTTGAGAAAGTGATGGTATCTGCCGATGCCACAGGGTCGTTCGTGTTAGGCGTGTTGATAATGTTGATCAGATACTGAAATGATTGCGAAACACCCGCTGGATTCGTGAAGACCAGATTGATCAGGAAATCAACTGAGTCTGCCTGTGTTCCGGCATTTATCGCGCCGTTGTAATAGGTGATGGAACCCATACCGAACGGCGAACCCGTGTTGCCGGAGAAGCTGGCACCGTTGAAGACGAGCGAGTTGTTCGGCGAACCGACGCCCCAATGAAAATTGTTTGTGCCTACACCTGATGTGACCATCCCTGCCGGCCCAACCGGGTTGACGAATGTGCCGGAACTCGTTCCAGCAACTGGTATCGCGCTTGCTGCGACGGCAAATCCGATGGCTGCTGCAAATACGGCCAGATTTCTCAAGATTTTTTTCATAATGTGCACCCCCGTTGTTGATTGCCTGAGAGGAAAAGCAAACCACATGCCAAGATGAATTTTCGTTATCTATCAATGTGTTACTTTCAGCAATTGGCGGAGGGATGTGCGAGCTGTAAATTTTTCCGACAGCGTCCGTCTCCGTGCCTCAACGGAAAAAATGTCTCCGGCAAGTGCGGTTCCTGGCGCCCGTAAAGTGCCGCTTGTTCCTGCGCCGCCGGCAGTCGCTGTTTTCATGTGCGTGGCCATGGACGAGGAAAACGGCGGCGTTGCAACCTTTGACGGCGATAATCGCCGTTCGAGCTTGAACTGCACTTTCCGGAAAACTCACGTGACGGAAACAGAACTGAAGTTCCAGGTACCCGAAGGCAAACGCGGGGCGCTGCGGCGCGCATTGCGGGGTCGCGACCCGGGCGGCGCGTCAATGCTGCAGTTGCGCGCGTATTACGTCGACACCCCTGACCGGCGGCTGGCCGGCGCGGGCATGGCGCTGCGCTTGCGACGCGAGAACCGGCGCTGGGTGCAGACGCTGAAGGCGCGGGGCGAGGGCATGTTTTCGCGGCTGGAACACGATGTGCCGGTCCAGCCACCTGCCATCGGCAAGCCGCCGCAATTGGACCTCAACGCCTTTGCCGGGACGGCGGCGGAATCGGTATTGCGAACCGCGTTGGGCGACGAGGCACCCGCAATGCAGGTCATTTTCACCACCGACGTTCGGCGCACGCTGCGGCTGGTGAAGAGCGGGCGATCCGTCATCGAGGTAGCGCTTGACGAGGGCGCGTTGAGCGCAGCCGGCGCGAGCTGGCCGCTGTGCGAAATCGAGTTCGAGCTCAAGTCCGGCTCGATGGAAGACCTGATTGCCCTGGCGCGCCGCTGGGTGGCGCGTTTTCACCTGTGGCTGGATGTGCGCACCAAGGCCGACCGCGGCGACCAGTTGGCGCGCCGGCAACGAACCGGGCCGGTGGTGCATGCCTCCACAGCCAGTGTGGATTTGCACGACAAAACCAGCGCCGACGCCGCGCTGCGCCTGATGGTGGCCGATTGCCTGGCGCATTTGCTGCCGAATGCAGCCGAGGTCGCGCGCGATTCCGCAGTGGCCAGCGAACCGGAGCACCTGCACCAGACCCGCGTAGCGTTGCGGCGTCTGCGATCGGCGCTGCGAAACTACGGCGCCTTTTCCACCGCGACGCAGGCCTCATGGACCACTGGCCTGAAAACCCTGTTCGACCAGCTGGGCGCGGCGCGCGATCGCGATGCGCTCGAAGGCACCGTCTTGCCGGCGTTGCGGAAGGCGGGTTCGCCGCCGCTCGATCTGCTCGTGCCGCCCCCGGCGGGCGATCCGGCTGCCGCGCTGCGCAGCCGTGCCTGCAACCAGTTGCTGCTGGATCTGATCGGCTTCGCGCAGGGTGCGCCGCTTGACGTGGATGCGCCCGGCCTGAGGGGCCAGCTGCGGCAGCGGCTGCGACACGTTTATCGCCAGTTGCGGGCCGATGCCGACACCTTCCCGACCATGGACGACGCCGGCCGGCACCGCACGCGCAAACGCGTCAAGCGCATGCGCTACAGCGTTGAATTGGTATCCGCGATGTGGCGGCCAAAAGCGGTGAACGAATTGCTCGGCGGCTTGCGTCTGGCACAGGAGCTTCTGGGCGAATTGAATGACCTCATGCTCGCTGAAAGGCTGTGCCGGCAGAGGGTGGAATCTGACGCGCGCATCTGGTTCGCGCTGGGCTGGATTGCCGCGCGCCGTGCCGCGCTGTTAAGCGAGACCGCCGTCGCATTGCGCCAGGTGGCGACCGCGCCAAGATTCTGGCGTCGCCACTAACGCCGGTGCGCGTGATTGCCGAGACCGTTGCAGGTCGCTTGTGCAAAAAGTATCAGCTGGCATCACATTGCCGCCATCGCTGCAGAAGCCCACCGCCTATTCCAGCGCAGTGATGAAGGTGGCCACATCGCCCGTGGAGGCCGCGGTACTGCTGCAATTTCTGTCGACGGGGGAGGGCCGCAAGTTGTTCCTTGCCAAGGGCTTTACCGCGCCCTGACGAGCACACAAACTCAAGCACTGGCGAGCCTTCCAGGCCAAAAAGGGCTGGAAAGCCGCGCCAAATGGCGTTCTGCGATCTTTAATGCGGGCTTGGCGATGGTCTCACCTGTCAGGCGACCGCCGTCCGCCGGACAAGTCGATCAGCCCAAGTGTTGAGGCACAGGTGTCGCTGGCGACGCTGGGAACATTCAAGCCGCAGGCACTGATCAAGCACCCACGCCAGCCAGGACCTGTTTGGCCCTTTCCTGCATGGCCCGGTAGGAAGTTTCCCAGCCGCCTTCGCGCGGCTGGATATACGCAAATTGCTTCAGTACCGCAGCCATGGCGTCGTTGGCGGACTGCAGCGCCGCCAGTTCCGCGCGATGCTCGTCGACATAGACCAGTTCCACCTTGCGGTCCTGACACACGCCCACGCAGGTCTGCGGCGCCTCAATCTTGCCGCAGCCGATGCACTGCCAGGCCTTTACCGGTTCCGCCATGATGTACTCCCGCGCGCGGTGCTTACCAATCCTCGATGAGCAATTCCCGTTTGGCCGGCAGTTTTACGCCACCTTCATCGGCCAGCGGTGGCTTTTGCTGGGTGATGACCGGCCATTTCTGCGCCAGGCGGGCGTTGAGACCGATGAATTCGTCCTGGCCGGCCGGTACCTCGGTATCGGCGTAGATCGCTTCCACCGGGCATTCGGGCACGCACAGCGTGCAGTCGATGCATTCATCGGGGTCGATCGCGAGGAAGTTGGGGCCTTCGCGAAAGGCATCCACCGGGCACACGTCCACGCACGTGGTGTGCTTGCAGTTGATGCAGGCTTCGGTGACGACGTAGGTCATGCTAGCGCCGGGCGAAATCGATCACGATTTCACCGTCCTCCCGCTTCAGGTAATTGACGGCAACGGTGTCGCCGTAACGCGCTTCGATCTGCCGCAGCAGCGGGAGCGGATCGTGGTCGTTGACGAAACGCATGTTTTCACCGGCGTCCAGCGAATCGAGCGCGCCGAAGATGGCGGCGTGGCGAAAGCGCTTGGCGACGCCGCGTGCGTCAAAGCCGTAAACGGCCAGCGGGGAAACGTGGTGGTGGTCGCAGGAAATCATGTGGCACTCCTTATGAGGGGGTTGTTGGACGAAGCAGGTTCAGGACCGCGGCCGGGCGCGGTCTTGCGGGAAAGGCGCAGGCTGGTGGCGACCAGTAGCATGAACAGCAGCAGCGCGAGCGCGTTGGCGACACCGGCATGCCGGCGCAACGCGAAGTCGTCACCCAGCCCGGCCCACACCCGCACCGAGATGCCCGCATGCAACAGCGCCAGCGGCAGGTAGAAGCCGCGGTGCCAATGGAATCGCAGCGTACTGACCGCCGGCAGGATGATCGGCGCATGGCCGAACACCATCGAGAAGACAAAACCCAGCAACAGCGCATGCAGGGCGGCATCACGCAGCGGCGCGCCGATCTCAAACGCACCAGCCGCGCCCAGCATTCCCGCTGCGGCCAGCCAGCCGTAACCGCACAGCAGGCAAACCGCGATGTAGCGCGTGAGTCCCGGCGTGCGCACCGTGCGACGGGCGATGTCGTAGCGCACCAGCCAGGCGGCCAGTGCCACCAGGCCCGCGCCGAATGCGCGCAAGGCCGGCGCTTCCATGACCAGCGTGGCGGCGAGCGCGAGCAGCAGCCATGCCGTGACCAGGGCGAAAGCCAGACGGGCGCGTGGCGGCGTCGGGATGAAGCGTGACAGCTCCAGCCGTTCTCCGGCGATGGTGAGTAACAGGAACGCGCCCCAGAACGGTATGGCGGCCGGTGCGTCGGCGGTGAGCAGCCACGTCAGGTTTCCGGCCAGCCACGCGCCGGCCGCGATGGTCAGGACGGCGTGATGGGCGACTTTTTGCCGTTGCCATACCGCGGCGCAGGCAAGGGTCATCACCAGCGCTGCCGCGCACAGCACCGTCGCCGGCCACGGCGCGGGAATGCCGGCGATGATGCCGACGGCGGCCAGCCCTGAGAGCAGTGGCGCCGCAAACGGCCACAGGCCGCCGATGGCGACGGCGCGTTCGAGTCCGATGACGGTGCCGAACAGTCCGCCGGTCATGAGAGCGCCGTGCTGGCCGATGAGATTGCTGATGAACGCCGGCATGGCAATTCCCAGTCGCGACAGGCCCGACAGGACGCCGCACAGCAACGAGGCGATTGCCGGCAGGGCCAGCAGCAGGCGCAGGCGCGGGGGCAGGGTATTCATGGGAATGGCGGGTCCATGCCGTCTTCCCAGCCGAGGATTTCGCGCGCGCGCTCGCTCATGCGCGTGGCGGACCAGGGCGGGTCCCAGACAAGATTAACGGCCACCGGGACATCGGTCGGTAGCACCGCCTGCAGTTCATATTCCGCTTCGGCGAGGATGCCTTCGCCCATGGGGCAGGCCGGCGAGGTCATGGTGATATCCACCGACACGCCGCCGCTATCCCGGCGGATGTCGTACACGAGGCCCAGGTCGACGATGTTCATGCCGACTTCCGGGTCGACCACCTTGCGCAGGGCTTTGCGCAGGATTTCGAGTTCGTCGGTCGTGGACATGAGGCGGGTTTAGAAGGTATATTGAAAATACAGCTTTAATATAATCCCGTCGGTTTCAAAAAGCAATATATAAAATACATCTTATGAAGCTCACCGTTTATTCCGACTACACGCTGCGCGTGCTCATGTACCTGGCGCTACATCGCGACCAGCTGTCCACCATCCCGGAAATTGCCGCGGCATACGACATTTCCGAGAATCACCTCATGAAGGTGGTGCACCAGTTGGGCAAGTCCGGCATGGTGGAGTCGGTGCGCGGCAAGGGCGGGGGCGTCCGCTTGGCGATCGAACCGGACCAGATCCGCGTCGGTCGCGTGGTGCGCGACGCGGAGGGCGAGGCCCCCATCGTCGAGTGCTTTTCCGAACACAACAACTGTCGCATCGCCCCCAGTTGCCGGCTGGCAAAAGTGCTCAGCGACGGCTTTGATGCGCTCTATGCCTCACTCGACCAGTACACGCTCGCCGATCTTGTGGCGCGGCCGGCAGTCATGGTTCGGCAGCTGCGGATTACTGCGGTCTGATCGGCAGGGATGGCCGTAGACCGGCATCTGCGCCAAGGTTGCACTAGGCCCCGACCACGACGTAAACACAAGCACTGGCGCGCCTTCCAGGCCGAAAACGCGGATTCAAGTACGAGTCCCGACACGCGGTGGGCGGTTGAATGCTACCTCGTATGGGGTCAGGAAGCCGAGACATTTCCTTGGTCTGTGGTTGTATTTTTCCTGCAGACGCCTGACGTGGGGTGAGGTTGTCCATATCACCTTGGGTAAACCACGCGCAGCATGCCGATCTGGTTCTCGTTGGTGCCGCGCTGGTTTTGGTGCACGAGGATCGCAGACAAGAGCCTTGTGGGCCGTGATCTCTACTGTTGCCTGAACTCCAGGACCGCGATCGGTGGCCACACTTTCAAACGGAATCCCACAGTGATCCAGGCGTCGTTTCATCGATCGCGCCGTTGGCTCGGCCTCAATCCGTTCGAGCACCTTCAACTGCATGCACAAACTCTGCCGCTCGACCATGACCAACAAACGCTTTTTATCCTTCTCTTGCCAATGGCGTGCATCGGCTTCCCAATGACCGATCTCGATCCGCAGCAGAACCTCCTTGGCGCGCCGGTGGATCGACTGCAGAACCGTTCCACCGGCGCCGGGCAGGCCGCTTCAGATGAAGGCGCAGCCGGGCGCAGCGCAACCACCGGTCCCCGGCCGTGGCGTTTGGCCGCCAGATGGATGGCCTGGAGAGCTGACCGGCACCAGGTGTTGAATATCTGTGCCGGCGACCGCTGATTTGTTCCCGACCAGCCCGCGATCTGTTGCTTGATTTCCTGCCGGTCTTCGGCGGGCTTGTGCCGCGCGTTGGCAGCACTGCGCGCGCTGGCCGCGTTGCGATGCCGCTGGGCCCGATGCGCGGACAGTACCGTCCCGCCGAATCACGACCGCTGGTACTCGTCATAGACCGCCGATCGATGCCGGCCCAGCGCAATGGCAATCTCGACAACGGCAATTTGGCCACAAAACCGGCGTGAATCAGGTAACGTTCTTCCGGGGTGAGGGGCGAACCACCAGCGGCTTCCTTTTCGTGTCAGAAGCAAAAGGGTACCGCGGTTCGTTACCTCACCCTCCTTGCGCACGCCCTGAAGTGTCGGGACTCGTGGTTGAATCCGCGAAAAATGGCTGGAAAAGCCGCGCCAAATGGCAATCTTCGTGTTTATACGGCCTTGGCGGTGTCCTGCATTTCGACGCGAGGTTGCCGTCCTACCATCAGCCGCGCTTTTTCCTGCATGGCGCGATAGCTGCGTTTACGCGCCCTTGCGCGGCGTGACATGGGCAAACTGCCGCAGTAACGCGACCATGGCGTCGTTCGCCGTTTGCAGGCGCGCCATTTCGGCCCGGTGCTCGTCGGCGTAAACCAGTTCCACCTTGCGTTCCCTGACACGCCCACGCAGGTCTGCGGCGCCTCCGATCTTGCCGCAACCGATGCATTGCCAGGCCTTCACTGTTTCGATCATGACTGCTCAATGTCTTTCGCCGCGGCGCGAACCTGCACCGGCGGCAGGGTTCATGATGGCAGCGTGGCGCTGGCGGGATTTTGTCCTGATCAGACCGCGCCGTGGTAGGCGGAACTCTCTCGTGCACGAGCGCGGTTCGCGACGGATTTCACGTCGCATTTTGCCAGCGCAAGCTGCTTGCGGCGTTTTTCTGCGGCCAAATCATTTCCTGTACCGGCGACCGCTTGCGAAAGCCTCAGGCAGTGTTATCGACAAGCATGTCCCGCACCCAGGCGCTGGTGGCATAGCCAAAACCGATTTACGCCCTTGCCTTCCAGATTGATATCCATTCCGGCCGAGAGAAAGGCCGCGATGATGCGGATTGCGCATCCTTGGCAGGCAACTCTCCACCGCCCGCCTGCGTTTTTGTCCCGCGAGATGAAACGGCGTGGAACCGGAATTGTTACGCGCAACGGTGCAGGCGCCCGCCGCAAGCAGGAAATCGACCGCCGCCGCGCAACGCGTACGCACGGCGCGATGCAGCGGCGTCGCACCGTTCTTGTCGCGGGCGTGGATGTCCGCGCCGGCGGCCAGCAGGACTTGCAGCGTACGCACCTGTGCTGCGGCATTCCACGCCGGGCCGGTGATGTATCCGTCGGCGGCGTAATGCAAGGGGCTGCTGCGACGATGATTCGTGCATGCATTCACCTCGGCACCGGCTGCCAGCAGCAATTCGACGATCTCTACCCGATAACCGGCAGCCGCCAGGTGCAATGGCGTATCGCCGACGTACAGCCAGTGAAATATGCCGCGCTCATAGAGCCTGGCTTCGTCGATGGCGCGCGCGGCCAGGCCGACGTTCGTCTGCAGCATCTTTTGAACGGCAGGCCGGTCGTCATCAAGGATCGCGGTTATGAGTGCTTCCAGCATGTCATCGATTGTTGCACGCGACGCATTTCCCTGCGCGGTGTTGAGGCAGTGCAGGGAAATCAGCACTTGCCGGGAAAAATTGGCAGCTCATCCCAGGCAGCGTCAGGCTGCGTCGGCCCAACGCCGGACGATGGGGTGGTGCGCATACCACGCCGCCCAAGCCGACTCTGCCCAGGCGCGGACCATGGCATTGTGCGCATCGACGCCCTCCGCGGCCAGGACGTTCGCGACGGTAATGGCGCCGAGCGATGCGGGACGCTCCAGCCAGACATGTTCGTGCTTGGCCTTTCCTGCCCGCAGCATGGCCGCATTGGCATCCGCAGCGGTCAAATTGCGTTCGAGGAACAGGCACAGGCGTACCAGATGCAGGCCCACCGATTGAATGGCCTGGCGCGAGCGTCCGCCGGGGTGCTGCACGGCGTAGGCATCCACACCGAGCCGATGCACGTCGGCATAGACGGCATCGCTGTACTCCCGCGCCAACACCGCGCCGTACGCGGCCCAGCAAGCGGGCGACGAGGTCATGTACGCATGTACCGGTCCGTCCGTCTCGGCAAAATGCGCGCCGCAGCCGGGGCAGGGCAGTGTGGGAATGGCGCTCAAGTGTGCCGGCCTTCCCGCTGCAGGCGTACCAGTATGTCCCGATAGGCCGATTCGATGAGCCGCGTCAGCGCCGCGGCATCGACCGTGCTGTCGGGTTTCAGCTTCACATGCCGCATGAAATTGCCCGAACCTTCCAGCAAGCCGTCCGGATCATCCAGCTCGGCGCCGCGAAAGAAACCCACGTTGACGTGCGCGGCGAACGCATTGACGTACGCGAACGCTGCCTCGCCGGCACAGGCCGTGGGATGGCCGTCGTGCAGCAGTTCGCGCACATCGCTGCCGCAGTTATGCATCACCGAAAACCAACGTTGCGCGATCGCGCCCAGCGGGCCGGGATGCGCGCGCATCCAGCGCTCGACGGCGGGGTCGCGTGGAAGTGAATCGGGAAACAGGAAGAGTTGGTTCATTGCGTTTCAACCATCTGTGGATTCGCGATGTACCGGGTGGCTAACCAGGCACCAGTCAATCCTTGCGCCCGAATTTGTTGGCGATGGCAATCACACTGAACGGGCGCATCTGTGCCCGGTCACGCGGCATTCATGGAAGGTGCGGACACCTGATTCGACGAGCGCGACTACGCCTCGTTATACGCTTTCTCGAGCGCCGCCACGTCGAGCTTCACCATCGTCATCATAGCGTCCATCACTGCCTTCACCTTGCCCGGGTTCTTGTCGCCGATCAGTTCGGTGAATCGTCTCGGCACAATTTGCCAGGAGAGACCGAAGGGATCCTTGATCCATCCGCAGGCCGTGGGCACGGCTCCAGCCTTCACGAGCTTGTCCCAATACTCATCGACTTCAGCCTGATCCGCACAGTCCACGTAAAACGAGACGCCCTCGGAAAAGCTGAAGTACGCACCACCGTTGTAGCCCATGAAGCGTTGACCACCAACGACGAACTCGGCGGAGCTGACCGGACCGTCCTCGCCCGTGCGGGCGAGATTGCGCACCTCGGAGTCCGGAAAAGTCGCGGTGTAGAACGCGATCGCCGCTTCGAGCTGGTCGTTGAACATGAGGAAAGGTGTCACTTTATTCATGTGCGTGTCTTTTCCGCAGGGGCGATGATGGGCTTCTCCGCCTGAAACCCAAGGTAACCGGCGCGTTGGCACGATGCTTGCAAATTATCACTGAGAAATCGGCGCATCCGGTTGACTGCCTGATCGGATGTCATTTCGCTGGCAACAACATTGCCGGATAGACCAGTCGACCAGCGCCGTGCGCTCGGCGCAGGAGCCAACGTCAGTTCTTCGTCGTCGCCGGCAAGCGCCTGCCGAAGAAATTGAACACGAGATCTACCGACTGTGCCGTGATGTCGCTGTCGTAGAGATAGACCGAGGTGCGGCCTTCAGCCCAGGGCGGAGTCCAGCGGTGGTTGTGCATGTCACTACAATCCCAGCAATGCGTGGCGCTGCTGTAGATATGCCATTCCACTGGAGCCGCGCGCTCCTTCAGCTTCTGCAGTCGGCTCAGGCACTCTTCGGCCGGAGATTCCGTATCCTGGCCGCCCATTAGCACCAGAGTCGGTGTCGATACATCCTGGCGCAGGTATTCGTTGCCACGAAACGTGCCGAAAGGTGCAATTTGGTAGGACGGATATAAGCTCGCTATGGCTGCGGGCGGGGATTTGCCCGGAGCTGCCTCGGCGCCGTACTTCGCACTGGCGCTCAACATCCCGGCCATCGCTCCCCAAGAGAAGCCCACGCTCACGATGCGCGACTTGTCAACAAATGGAAGAGTGCCCAGATGTGCTGTCGCATCGAAAATGTCCTTCACTCCGCGGTCCATCGTGACGGGCGCCAACGGCCGGCAGGAAGGCGAACCACGCGAACTGAAACTGTCCATGACGAAGGCCACGTAGCCCCGCTTGATTGCCTCCTTGCGCCAGTGGCCGATCTGGCCTTTCACGCCTCCGCACGAATGAACAAGGATGACGGCGGGAAAGGGGCCATTGCCCTCGGGTTTCCAGATCCCCATCGCGAGAGGGCTGAAAAACGACAGCACGCTGGCTTCCTTTGGGAAGTCCAGGTCCGGGGCGTTCAGATTGGTTTGCGCCTCCACCCGCGCAGCCAGACATAGTACGGCGGTGATGGCTGTGACGCCGAGTCCGCGGTGTGCGTTCATGTCGTCCTCCTGTCAGGTACTTCGTCACCGGGTATACCACGAATCGCGTAACCCGACTAACGGCCAAGCCCAAATGCGCGATTCTTTTGTCTCACCCCGATGGTGTTCATGAGCGAGGGCTCAGGCTGTTCTTACCCCCGCAATGTGGACACCCTACTTGTTCGCTAATTGCTCGCCCCTCTTGGCCAACGTGTAATGCGTCATCGGCACTTACCGGTGACTGAACCTGATGGTTCACGATTCCCCTAAAAGGGCAGGGCCAGTTTCTGCGCTCCGAAGAATTTGGCTACGGCGTCGGTCCAGAGCGGTGTGCCCGCCTCCGATGGAAACACGCCGTGGCCGCGGGCATGAGGAAACGGCGGTATCACCACTAACTCGCCATGCCCACCAGCCGATCGGAAGCTCTCGAACCAGAGCTTCTGCACCCGCGCGCCGATGTACTCGTCGTTTTGGGCGTAGAACCACAATACCGGCACGGCAATTTGTGCTGCAATTGACGCGAACAGTTCCGCCATGCGGTCCGACCCGCAAGGCTCGCCTTTACGTTTGTCAGGGTCGCCACCGCGCCCGGGCGAAAACGCGAGCACCGCGACAAGTCCATCGGGATGCTTCGATGCAGCATAGATCGAGGCGAATCCGCCGGCACTCTGGCCCACCAGCAGCCAGCGCTTTGGGTCCAGGTCGCGCTGCATTTTTGCCCACTCGACGGTAGCGAGCAAATCCAGCGCCGCACCCTCGCCGGCGCGTCGAAAATCAGGGCGGCTACAACTGCCATACGCATCGCCAAGATGCCTGACATCCTTGTCTCCATAGCCACGCCGCATCGGTACCAGCACCGCATATCCACGCTTCACCCACTCGCGCACAGGGTTCAACGGTCGGTATCGGCCCTTTGCAAAGTTCGCCTCCAGCGTGGTGGCAGTCCCATGGCTGAGGACTATCCACGGAAACGGCCCATCGCCACGCGGTCGGAAGCTGGTGACCACAATTTTCGCGCCCCAAGCGGGGACGGGAACGCTGCTCACCGCTTCACGCAATGAAGCATTCAGGGTTTCTCCCCACGCAGGCGAGCGCAGGCAGGCGACCAGTGCGGCGGCAAGCAGCAGAAAGTGCGCGGCGCGTGTCGTCGCGGAAGACAGCTTTTTCACCATTCCTGTTCCTCTCATTTTGTGAGGCCCAACGAATTCATACGCTGCGACGGACGCAAAACAATTGTGGCTAATGCGCAAACACTTTTGGAGGAGGGCATTTGGGGCAGGTCTTGCAAAATAGCAATCCATTCCTTCAAGACCCGACCCCAATGGTGCACGGCATCGTCGAGCCCTTAATGGCGCCTGACACTGATTGTTCTCTAGCGGTGCGGGCATCCGGGCCAGCAGCACGGCCTCCGCATGCCCTTGGACATCTTGTCAATGCCAACCTCGATGCGACGCTGTCGCGTTTCATCCTTCTTGGCCGAGGTAACCCAACAAATCCACTCGTTCCGCGCCAATGGAGTGATGTCGATCCAGAGGCTCATCGCCATGGCGCTGGATTGGATGGCTTTTCGAAAATCGGATGGCATCGTGTGTATCGTTCCGCCCGCGATCTTTTGGATAGTCATGAGTCACTCACGTCTACGCATGGTCAAGATCTTGACACCTACCTCGTGAATTGTGCCACCACCGAAGGCAGTCTTCTTGAATGAATTGTCAGGCCCAGCTGTTCCATCACTCTCGACGGGGGAGGTCGGCGGACCGGAGCGCCGCGATTTCCTTCAGTATTCCCTGCACCATCCCTTCCACCACGACCTTTCCCTTTTCGCGCGTTGCGAGCGTTGCATCGCCCCATACGCCAGAGGCCGAGTAGATGCCTTTCCCATTGGGCTTGCGGGTAAGGGGGCCGGGATCTTCCGGATTGTCGTCGCGGACTGCAAGGCTCATGTTGACCCGGTCCGGTGCGATGTACAGCATCATGGACGTTTCGATTTCATCCGCGTGCGTTCCCCTGAGTTGCTTGCTGACGCTCTTCTCCGCCTCTACGTTCACCTTGAGCACGTCTGTGTAACGCAGCAGGATTCCCTCCTTGGCCAGCACTTTCGCCGAGGCTGTCAGCGGGCGTATGGTTGACACCCCCGTGTTCAGGACATAGAAGCGCCGGGGCCCATAGTTCGCGAGGCTCTTGACGATATCGACGACGACGTCCCGCGCGGTGTCGAACGAAAGATGGGTCGAACCCGGGTATTCCAGGAACGCGGGGTAGAAGTGGTAGGGGATTGTTGGCGCCATCACCACGTCTTCAGCCGCAAGCACCCGGCCGGCAAAGTACTGAGCGAGCTGAAAATCATTGTCCAGCCGCAGATGTGGTCCGTGCTCCTTCGACGCAGCGCCGAGCGGAATGACGACGATGGTATTGGGCTTCAGGACCGCCTCGGCCTCTTTCCAGGTGAGATCCGCCAGCACGATGCCTCGCTGTGGGGCGACCTGTGCGGCAGATATGACGGGAAGCAGGCACAGGGCGAGGAGTGGCAGTATGGAACGCAAGAGTACGGATCGCATTGGATTGTCCATTTGAGTTTGGCTGGCCAATGATGGAGGTAAGGGGCTGCGTTTAATGGTGTCTGAGCTGTCCCGGGTCAACCTTGCTTTCCACGCGACGCTTCGCCTTGCTTGAGCAATTTGTCAATGTCGATCCCATTCTCTCGCGAAGACCAATTTGGGGGCCAGCAAGCGCTGGAGCTACCCATGTTCAAGCCCGCACGCATGATCATCCCGCCTGGTGTATGAAACGCCTTGACCGTATAGAACGGCTTCCCGGTGTCTATATCAACATAGACGATGGGCTGCTCCCGCACTGGAATAAAGAATTCATCGCGGTCGACGAAATGGGGGCCGACTTGCCGCGCAGCCTTCACTTGACTTGCGGTAGGCGCCACCCACACCTTTGCTTCGCGTTCGCATAGCCTGCTGTACTGCCAACGCCCTATAGCTTCATCCGCAAACGGGATTGCGAGAATGAGCGGATACAACAAAATCGTAATCAATCCGCCGAATCTCTCGGGTGCAGCCGAACCTGCGATAACACGCGCGATGACGCCAGATAAGAACAGCCACCCGACCGCAAGCGCAAGTACGATTAGTCCGGCCATCTGAGATCGTCCGTGAGGTTAGTGCGAAGAGTAATTATGTCCAACGGATGTCCGCGAGGTCTAACGTCCGAGTTGAGAGGCGCGCCGCTTCATGGCGCGTCCGTCCTCGAACGAGTAGTTAGATTGTCTATGCGTTTAACCACCGCCATAACGGCAGCACAAACAATAACGCTAATTGTTCCCCAGACAATAAACATTCCCAGAAAACCAAATCGAAGTGCGATGACGTATGGGAAAAACCGCGAAGTTATTGCCGCTCTGATCTCCACAGCGGGAAGTAATGCCATGAAAAGAAGCGCTGAAGAAACGAGACCAATTGCCATCAGAACGGAAACGCTCTTGTTTGCCAGCCTCGCGCGCGACGCCCAAACACATATTGCAGCCGCGACTGAAGCTGTAAGCGTGGACTCCGTTGTCAATCGAAGTACTTTCCACGCCTCGCCACAGAATTCACCTGGTTGGCACCATTCAGAGTGATAAACGTAAACAAGTCCTGAGGCCGTGAACAATGTGAAAAGCGTGAGGAAAATGGTTCCGACAACAATAAAAGTGGCCCTATTCGGCATCATTGAAATCTAACTTAATTTATACGTCACAATTGACGCGTAACAATTATCGGTGACGCGTAACAATTATCGGTGACGCATAACAAGTTTTGGAAATGGCCAGAAAATCTCACATAAACAGGGGGTTGCATCAAGAGGCTGTATGAAGATACCGCCATAACAGAATCAAGTTTTACGTCAGCGTGATTTTCCGACGTTCGCCAACATGTGCAGGCAGGTCTTGTGAGCAGCCTTAACCATTGCAGCGGCCGCCGGTCGTCTCGCGATGGCTCTGCGCATCGTTCATCGCACCGCAACCGCCCCTAAAGCGCCTTCTCAATCGTCTCCACCAGCCGCTGCAGCGCCTCCACCCGCGACCACGGCTTGTCGTTGGATGCCACCACGTGCCACGGTGCAATGTCGGTGGACGTGCGGTCGATCATGTCGGCCACGGCGCGTTCGTAGTCGGGCCATTTCTTGCGGTTGCGCCAGTCTTCGTCGGTGATCTTGAATTGCTTGTGCGGCGTCTTGGCGCGTTCCTTGAAACGCCGCAGTTGTTCGGCCGGGCTGATGGCCAGCCAGAACTTGGCGACGATGGCGCCGCCGATGGTGAGCTGTTCCTCGAACTCGTTGATCTCGTGGTACGCGCGCATCCAGTCTTCCTCGCGGCAGAATTTCTCCACGCGCTCCACCAGCACGCGCCCGTACCAGGAGCGATCAAAGATGACGGCGTGGCCCTGCGGCGGCACGTGCCGCCAGAAGCGCCACAGATAGGGCTGCGCGCGTTCCTCGTCGCTGGGCGCGGCGATGGGCACGACGTGGTAGTAGCGTGCATCCATGGCGCGGGTGATGCGGCGGATGGTGCTGCCCTTGCCGGCGGCGTCCATGCCTTCGAACACCATCACCACTGAACGCTCTCGCATTTTCTTGTGGCGGGTGAGCAGGCTCAGTTCACCTTGCAGTTTTTGCAGCTTCTTGTTGTAGGTGGCGTCATCCAGTTTGCGGGTGTAGTCGGCAGTATTGAGGATGTCGCGCTTGTCGAGGGCCGGCTGCGGCAGCGGCTCGGCGGCCTTGACGGACGGCGCGCTGCCTTTCAGCCGCCGTTGCAGAGCGTCGAGCAGCAGCTTGCCGGCGGTGAGCGAGCGGTATTCGTGGTTGCTGCCTTCGATGATGTTCCAGGGCGCCTCCCCGGTCGAGGTTTCGCGCAGCGCCAGTTCGCACACGCCGACGAATTCGTCGTAATGCTTGAAGTGCTTCCAGTCTTCCTTGGTGACGCGCCAGGCGGTCTTTTTCTTCGCGGTGAGCGCCTTGAGCCGGTCTTTCTGCGCACGCTTGGAAAGGTGGAACCACAGCTTGATGATGAGCGCGCCTTCGGCCACCAGCATGCGCTCGTGGTCGCGGATGCGCGCGAGGCGCTCCTCGAATTCGGCGCGGCCTTCGCTTTCCATCACCCGCTGCAGGATCGGGTCGGTGTACCACGAACCGAACAGGATGCCGATGCGACCCTTGGGCGGCAGCGAGGTCCAGAAGCGCCACATCTCTGGCCGCGCGCGCTCGACGTCGGTGGAGCCGCCGAAGGCATGGGTGTGGATGTGCCGCGGGTCCATCCACTCGTTGAGCAGATTCACCGTTTCGCCCTTGCCGGCGCCATCGACGCCGTTGACAAGGATGATGACCGGGAACTTGCTTTTTTCCAGCAACTCGTACTGCACCTTCAAGAGCGCCTGGCGCAGCTTGGGTTCTTCTTTCTGGAATTCGGCTTTGCTGATCTTGTGGCCGATTTCGGCGGATTCGAACATGCGTGGCTCCCTGGCTGTTATTGGGTGTGCATGACAGACGTCAGACGTGCGGACTTGCCCTGATTTTGCCCAGTCTGCCGCCGACCGGGTGGAAAATGTTGATGTGTGTCAGTGGTTGCGCGCGTCGGTGCCGAATTCACCCTCGGCATTCGGTGCTATGTTTGCGGCGAACCCTGTCTGGCCAGTCAACCCTGCGATCAAGGAGTCCACCATGTCCCGCGAAGTCATTTTTACGCCAAACGCTCCCAAGCCGCCACCCGTGTTCAGCCAGGCCATCCGCTCCGGCGGATTCGTATTCGTGTCCGGGCAGGGACCCTTCGACCCCAATACCGGCGAGGTGTCGCCGGATATCCGTGAGCAAACCAATCAGAGCCTGCGCAATGTGCAGGCCATCCTCGAAGCGGCCGGCACTTCGCTGGCGCATGCGGTCAGTGCGACGCTGATCTTTCGCGACGAGGCGGATTTTCCGGCCATCAACGAAGTGTGGATGAAGTGGTTCCCGGCCAATCCGCCGGCCCGGCAGGGCGCGACGCTGCCGGTGAGCACCAAGGGCATGCGGGTGTCGATCGCCATGATCGCGGCCATGCCGGATTGAGCTGCACGCTAGAACCATTCGTTACCGCCGGCCCGGGCACGACTTTTCGACATGCGGTGTCGACTTTTCCGCACTGCGCTCGCGGATCGCGGAGAAGCCCGTGCCGTACGTTTTGCAAACAATGTTGCAGGCCGTTCGTGGATCTGCTGCTGCGGGCGTCGCTGCCTACAACGGTCCAGCATTGGCGCGGTTCTCCGGGCGATTTCGGCCTGGGAGTGCCGCCATTGCCAGAGTTTTGGTTGCAGTCAATCAACGATTGATTCATTGACGGATCACCTTTAAATTGTTCGAATCGCATGCCCTGAAGGCCTTATCCGGGCTGCGTCCATCCTATTGCCGAGAGCCACATGTTCAATTCCCTGACGATTCGCATCAAACTCTATTGCCTCATCGGCGCGACGCTGCTGCTGATGCTCATCCTGGGCCTGCAGGGCATTTATTCGCAGGACCGTCAGGCCGCCGCACTAAGCCGCAGCCTGGCCGATGCAGATACGGCGATGCAGGCGATCAATGCCAGCGACGCGGCTGCCCTGCATTTCAAGATCCAGGTACAGGAGTGGAAGAACCTGCTGATTCGTGGGCATGAGCCCAAGGATTTCGACCGCTAACTGCAGGCCTTCAACGCCGAGCACGCCAAGGTCGATGCCTCGCTGGCCCAGTGCATCAAGGCGTTTGCCGCGCTGTCGATCGATGCGGCACCGGTCGCCAAGGCGCGCGATGCGCACGCCGGCCTGCGCGACAAGTACCTCGCCGCGATCCGGCAGTTCGACGCCAAGAATGTCCAGAGCTACCAGCTCGTGGACAAGGCGGTACGTGGCATCGACCGCCAGCCGACCGAGGACATCGATCGCCTGTCGAAGATTGTGACCGATGCCATCGCCAAGCGCTTCGAGGCCGCGCGTGCCGATGCCGCTTCCCGTGAAAAGCTGGCACTGGGCGTAAGCCTCACCCTGCTGGCGGTTGCCGTCGTTGCCAGCATGGTCTTTGCGTGGCTATTGATCCGCGACATTACCCAGCAGATGGCCCGGGCGGTGGCCACCGCTGAATCGGTCGCGGCCGGCGACCTGACCGCGAAGGCGGTATCCACGCGGCGGGACGAAATGGGCCAGTTGCTGGACAAGCTCGGTTACATGACTGCGGGGCTGTCGAAAATCGTGCAGGAGGTGCGCAATGGCAGCCATGAAATCGCCGCCGCCGCGCAGCAGATCGCCGGCGCCAACATGGATCTTTCTGCGCGTACCGAGGAACAGGCTTCCGCCATTGAGGAAACAGCATCCACGATGGAAGAAATGACCGCAACGGTGCGGCAGAACAGCGACCACACCCAGCACGCCAACGACATCATGCAAAAGACCAGTGCCGTGGCCGGCAAGGGCGAAAACGCCATGCAAGCCGTGGTAACCAGCATGGCAAGTATTAGCGCGAGTTCGAAACGCATCGGCGAGATCACGAGCGTGATCGACAGCATCGCGTTCCAGACCAATATCCTGGCGCTCAATGCCGCCGTGGAAGCGGCGCGCGCCGGTGAACAGGGGCGCGGCTTTGCAGTGGTCGCGGGCGAAGTGCGCACGCTGTCGCAGCGCAGTGCCAGCGCGGCGCGCGAAATCAAGGAGCTGATCGAGGACGAAGCGGGCCGTGTGGAGGCAGGCGAGAAGTTCGTGCGTGAGGCCAGCGCCGCCATGATGGAAATCCTCGACGGCGTGCAGCAGGCCTCGCGCGCGCTGGCGGATATGGCCCTCACCACGAGCGAGCAAAGCAAGGGCATTGATCAGGTCAGCACCACGGTATCGCAGCTGGAACAGGTGACGCAGGAAAACGCGGCGATGGTGGAACAGGCCTCGGCCGCCGCGCAGGCGCTGCACGAGCAGGCAGATCGTTTCCTGGCAATCATCGCCCAGTTCAAGCTTGATGAATCGGCCACGCCGCAGGTTGCGGCGTCACGCAGCGCGTTATCCGGAAATGGCAACGGTGGCGGCCGGGCGGCCCGCGGGCGCACCGGTTTGCCGGCTGGCTACGGTGCCAAGCGCCTGTCGCGCGCTTAGTTCACCGACTGCGGCAAAAATCGCAGGCCACGTGCCAGAAAGCAGCTCACCTCGATCTGCTCATCGGTCAGCAACCGCAGCGTAAAGCGCCCCGGCGGCAATTCGTCCAGCGCGCGCAGGCAGTCAAAAGCCAGGAAGCCCTCGGCGAGCGGCCGCACGGCGTATTCGTCGGATTCCCCGGCGGGGCCGTGGATGCGCACGCTTGCGCCGTCTGCGGCGAACACCAGTGTGGCATCCAGCAGCGGGCTGCGGTAACGTCGGCCCGCCACCCGCGTCGATGCGTCGCCCGGGGGCAGCCGGTGGAACGTATCCTGCCAGCCGAACTGGCGCGCATGGATATGCAGCGCATCACCGCGCCGCTCCAGCCGATAAAACCCCGAGGCGTTGGCCAGTGTGTGCGCACCGGTCCAGAGTATGGGCACCGAATCGCTGCCCAGATCCAGCGTGAGATTACCGGCGGCAGCGTGCACTTCCACCAGCAACCCCAGCTTCTCGGAGAAATAGATGCCGGCCATGGACGCGCCATTGGGCGCGGGCTGCGCCACGATGTCATCCCACGTGGTCTGGATGCCGGCGCACTCGGCCACTTTCAGCGCGATCGGCATGGGATTCTCGGTGCGGTTGATCATCACCACGATGGCAGCACGGTCCTGCGGGAAACGCATCTGCACCATACGCCAGCCGCGCAGGGCGCCGCTGTGCCAGAGCATCCAGCGCGTGCCATCGCTCCAGGCATTGATGCCAAATGCATACGAACCGTTTGATCCGTCGGGATGGGGCATGGCCTTGCCCAACTGGTCGGCACATCGCAGCGCACTGCCGTCGGTGCGCAACATCGCCGCCTCCCATTTCATGAAATCGTCCAGGGTGGTGAGCAGTGCCGCATCGCCCGACCAGCAGGCATGGGTGATTTCCGCCTTCCAGCCCGAACCGATCCGCCGGTAGCCGCGGGCATCGCCCGGCAAGACGTCGCCGGTGTCGACTCCCCAGCCGGAGTCGCGCATGCCCAGCGGCTCGAAGATGCGCTCGGCCAGCAGTGCCGGCAGGCTGCGCGCGGTGACGGCCTCGATGATCCATTCGAGGATGCGCCAGTTGCCGTTCGAGTAGCTGTATTGCTCGCCGGGCGCGAACATCGGCGCCGACAGCCGCTGGATCAGTGCGCGGCCGTCCTCCAGCGAATAATGGCTTTCGGCACGCGCGCCGGTAAGCATGGCGGCGCACCAGTAGTCGCGCAGTCCCGAGCGGTTCTGGCAGAGGTGCCGCAGTGTCAGATCGGGCGAAAAACTTTTCATCTCCGGCAGATAGGCCGAGGGATGGGCATCCAGCGACAGCTTGCCTTCGTCCACCAGCTGCAGCACCAGCAGGCAAACGAACTGCTTGCTGATCGAGCAGGCGCGGAACACCGTCGATGGCGTGAATGCACTTTGCTGCGCGAGGTTTGCCAGGCCGAAGCCTTTCGCGTAACGCAATTCCCCGTCGCGGATGAGGCCGATGGCGCCGCCCGGCGCATCCGCGGCAAAGTAGTCGTGCGCCAGGCTGTCGATGTCGTCCATGGCAATTCCGTGCGAATAGTCAGCGCGCATTTTGCCCGATATGCGCTTGCTGCTAGTGACCTTGACGATTTGGCGCGCCTGCGGGTCAACTGCCACCGGGCAGCGTCCAGAACCCGTCGCCGCGGCCAAGACTCGTGTCACGTGAGCAGGGATTTCGCGAAGCACTGCTTCGCGCCTGCGAGCGCCAGAGCGCAGTGCATTGCGCGAGGAAAAGCGGACGCGTACAACGATACGCAGCGCACCGGAGGCGCGAAGTTTGCGTCGCGCAGCAGGTTGATGGACGTGCCCAATGACAAAAACATGAGGATTGGCGCGGGTGACAGGCCATAAATGCCTGGAAAGGCGCGCCAGTGCTCGACTTTGGCGGCAAAGGGCGGGTCGAGATCAGCGGAGACGCTCGGCTCTGCCTGGAATGGCGGCCGCGCATCATGCAACACATATCGGCAAGGCGGTACAGTGACCTGCGATCCAGCCGCTACATTCTGCAATTCGTCGCCGGCCGCTGGCTACCCGCGCCACGGGTGCCGACAATGCTCCCATCCACTTCAAATAACGGGAGCCTGCCATGAACCTCAACCTTTCCAACCCGCTGCGCCTGTCCGCCATCGCCATCGCGGCACTGCTGGCGGGCTGCTCGGTGCACATCAACGACGGCCGCGGCGAGAAGGTGGGTATCGGTACCGAATCCGGGCTGTTTTCCCTCAGCGTCAACGTCGACGGCCATACCTCGTACGGCCACAATCGTGTCAAGGGCTCCGGCGTGATCCGCGATGAAACCCGGCAGCTCGCCGGCGTTTCGCGCCTGATGCTTTCCATGCCCGCCGATGTCACGGTGGTCCAGGGCTCAACCGAATCAGTCACCATCAGCACCGACGACAATATCCTGCCGCTGGTCGGCACCCGCGTCGAAGATGGCGTGCTGGTCATCGACGGCGACAAGAACAAGGGGTTTTCGACGCGCAAGGGCATCAAGGTACGGCTCAACGTCAAGTCGCTGGACGGGGTCACCGTGAATGGCTCCGGCGATGTTTCAGGCACCGACCTGAAGGGCGAAAAGCTGGATGTCGCGATCCGCGGCTCGGGCGATGTTCGCTTCCAGTCGGTGAAGGCTGCCAGCGTCAATATCGACATCAGCGGCTCGGGCGACGTCGCCATCAATGATCTGGATGGCAAATCCGTCAAGGCCAGCATCCATGGTTCCGGCGACATCAAGCTGCCGTCGCTGCGTGCCGCCGATGTCACGGTGGCGGTGCGCGGTTCGGGCGACGTGGCGGCGGCCGGCACGGCGGAGCGCGTGGATGTGGAGATCGCCGGCAGCGGCGATGTGCGCATGGCGCGACTCACCTCCCGCGAGGCAAACGTGCGCGTGATCTCATCCGGAGAAGCGCACGTGCATGCCAGCGAAAAACTGGTCGCCCGGGTCTCGGGTTCCGGCGACATTCGTTACGCAGGCTCGCCGGCCAGCGTCGATCGCTCCATTCGCGGCTCAGGTTCGATCGAGCAGCTGTAGGGCGGCGTCTAAGGCGGCTTTAGGGCAGCTTTAGGGCGGCGCGCTTCCCGCAATCGGCGGCGGCAGCTTCGGCCGCGCCGGTGGCTTCGGCGCCGGCGCGGCTTGTAACAATTCGGCCGGGTATTGCTGGCACATGCGAAACGCCTCCTCGGTGGAGGCGTTCAGCCAGCGGTCGTAGTCTTCAGGCGGAACAATCACCGGCATGCGTTTCTCGTCGCCCGTGCGGTGGAAGCGCCGCATCAGCGCATGGTCGTCGGCGTTCACGGTCAGCATGGTGAACGATTCGATATTCCGGTCGTCGCGATGCCAGTGCTCCCAGATGCCGGCCAGGGCAAACGGCGAATCGTCCTTCATCCAGATTTTCCAGCGCACCGCCTTGCCGCTTTCCCAGTTGGGCTCGTAGAAGGCATCGACCGGAATCAGGCAGAACTGGCACCGCTTCCACGCCGTCTTGAACATCGGCTTCTGTCCGGCGGTCTCGCTGCGTGAGTTGTAGGCCACCTTGCCCAGGCGCGCGATGTCCTCCGTCTTTGCCCAGTAGGGAATCAGTCCGAATCGCGCCGGCACACATTCGCGGCCGGCGGCATCGTCGCTGCTCTTGCGGACAATGTTGCGCACGATCGGCGCGTCGTAGCCGGGATAGGCCTCTTCCTTGTAGTCGAAAGGCGCGCGTTCGATGCCGAAGATCAGCATCAGGTCACGGGCGGTGGGGACAAAGTTGGTGCACATCCGGCAATTGTGCCACTCCTGATATTCTTGCAGCCGGGCGCTCGCAAACAGGCGGGTACAGCAGGCTCAACCACCAATTCATTACCCGTCATGAAAACACTTGCTGCCGGTACAGCACTCTCCATCGCAGTTTCGCTGAACGCTGCCGCGGCAGCGCCGGCAGCAGCGGATTTTTCCAATGAGGCGGACAAGGCCATGGACAAGGTTTTCGTTGAACGCGAACGCGACTGGCGAAATGGCGCCATCGTCTACCAGGTGCTGGTGGATCGCTTCGCGCCCTCGGCCAGGCTCGAACAAAAAAGGGCGCTGTATCCGGCGCCGAAAATCCTGCGGCGGTGGGACGAGCTGCCCAAACGCGGGGTGTACGACCCGGCCATCAAGCTGTGGACCCACGAGATCGATTTCTGGGGCGGCGACCTGGAAAGCATGGCGGGCAAGCTCGATTACGTGCAGTCGCTGGGCGCGGACGTGCTTTACCTGAACCCCATTCACCTCGCCTATACCAACCACAAGTACGATTCGCTGGACTACAACCAGGTGTCTCCCGAGTTCGGCACTCGCGCGGACTTGGTGAAGCTGGCGAAGAATGTGCACGGCCGCGGCATGAAACTGGTGCTGGACGGGGTGTTCAACCACATGGGAAACAAGTCGGCGTTCTTCAAGGACGCCGCAGCCAATCCCAACAGTCCATATCGGGATTGGTTCTTCTTCGGGCCGCAGTACCCCGGCGGTTCGCGTTCCTGGGCGCTGGCGCAAAGCCTGCCGGAACTGAACCTGGAAAACCCCAAGGTGCGTGACTACCTCTATGCGAAACCGGATTCGGTGGTGCAGGGCTATCTCGCCGATGGCATCGACGGCTGGCGGTTGGACGTGGCGTTCGACATCGGCTTTCGCTTCCTCGGTGAACTGACGCAGGCGGCGCATCGAAAGAAGCCGGGCTCGCTGGTGGTCGGCGAAATCGCCAACTACCCGAAGGAATGGTATCCCTCGGTCGACGGGGTGATGCACTTCACCCTGCGCGAGATCCTGATCCGGATGCTGCAGGGCGAGATCGAGGTCCGCACCGCCGCGGCAATGGTGTCGCGCATGATCGACGAGGCCGGCACCGACAACATGCTCAAGTCGTGGATCTTCCTCGACAACCACGACACCTTCCGCATCCGCACGGTGCTGGGCCAGGACCCGCTGGTGCGGCTGGCGCAGGTGCTGCAGTTCACGCTGCCGGGTTCGCCGAACCTGTACTACGGCACCGAACTGGGCATGACCGGTGGCGATGATCCGGAAATGCGCGCGCCGATGCGCTGGGACTGGGTGCGTGACGACAACGCCACACTGGCCTGGACCAGGAAGCTGATCGAGATGCGAAAGCAGCATCGCGCGCTGCGCGTGGGCAATTTTCGCCTACTGGGCACCGACAAACTGTTCGCCTTCGAACGCTACACCGATCGCATCGCCGACAGCGTGTTCGTGCTGGCCAATCCCGGCCGCACCGACCTGACCGAAATCGTGCTGCTGCCGAATTCAAAATTGATGAACGGCGCGCCCATGGTGAACCTGCTCGACCGCAACGCGAAGCCGCTGACGATCATGACCTCGCTGCTGAAGGTCACCGTGTCGGCCGGCGGCATGCTGGTGCTGAAGCCGGATGTCGCGGCTGTCGACGGCTACACCTCTTACAAGCGCGTGCAATGACTCCCGCGGCGCGCCAGCCGGTGCCGCTGGCCAAAGCCTACCGGCTGATCAACCACGGGCCGACCGTGCTGGTCAGCAGCGCGCATGCCGGGCGCCGCAACGTGATGGCGGCGGCGTGGAACTGCGGCCTCGATTTCACGCCGGCGCGGGTCATGGTGGTGATCGACAAGTCGACATTTACGCGCGAACTGGTGGATGCCTCCGGCGTATTTGCGCTCAACATTCCCTGTCGCGCGCTGGCCCAGGCCACCCGTGACGTGGGGGCGGTCAGCGGGCGCCATGCCGCGTTCGACAAGTTCCAGCGCTTCGGGCTGTCGACCTTCGAGGCCTCGACCATCGCTGTGCCGCTGGTCGAGGGCTGCGTGGGCTGGCTGGAGTGCCGGGTAATTTCCGAACCGCACAATGAAAAAGCCTATGACCTGTTCATCGGCGAGGTGCTGGCTGCCTGGGCCGACCCGCGGGTGTTTTCGGAGGGCCGCTGGCACTTTGGCGACGACGCCTCCCTGCGCACCATCCATTACCTGGCCGGTGGCACCTTTCACACAACCGGCGACGCGTTCGAGGTACAGACGCCAGCGCTTCAGACTGGCACCTAACATGGCCATCGCGTTGGGCAATCCCGATCTCGCTGCCGATCCACAGGCGTCGCGATTCATCAAGCAGGAATCGGTGGCGGTGACGTTCGCGCCCGTGGCCGGTGTGTTGCAAAGCCGTGAGGGCGTGAACCATTACGTGGCGGGAGATGCGCTCATCACCGGTTCCACCGGCGACCGCTGGAGCGTGACGCGCGCGCGCTTCGATGCCAAGTATGAGGCGGTCGCGCCCTGCGGTCACGGACGCGACGGCGAGTACGCCGCCAAGCCGGTGCCGGTGTGGGCCCGGCAGATGGCGCAGCCGTTTACCATCGCGCGCTGCGCCGGCGGCGACCTGTTGCAGGGCGCGGCAAATGACTGGGTGCTGCAATACGCGCCCGGTGACTACGGCGTGGTCGAGAATTCGCGCTTCCGTCAGGTGTATCGGCCGGCAGGCTGACGGCAGTTACATGTTGAGTCGGTCCAGCGCGCGTTCGGCCTGGCCGCGTTCGTGGTCGCCCAGCCGTCGCGCAACGCGCCGGTAACTGGCCACCAGCTCCGCATCGGCCGGCATGCGTTGCGCTAGCACGGTGAGCACATTGCGCACATCGAAATCAGAACCCATGCCGCTGATGGCCTGCAGCACCGCCGCGTAGCCGGCCTTGTCGAGCTTCACGCCGTCAATGGTCGCGATCAGCACATTTTTGCGTTCGAAATCGGAGCCGATGCGCTGTGCCGATTTCAGGAATGCGGCCAGAGCTGCCGGATTGGCCGCATCGAGGTGTTTCAGCAGGGCCTTTAGCGCCACGGCGTGCTCGTAATCCGAGCCCAGCGCCAGCGTCGACTGGATGGCTGCATCGAGTTGCGCAGGCGTCAAAACTGCACTGTCTGCCAGCGTCTCGATCACCGTGCGCACCTCAAAATCCGAACCGATGCGCGCCATCGCTGCCTGCCACGCCTTGGCAACGCCCGCGTCGGGCAGCAGCCGCGGTGCCAGCGCCACCATGACCGTGCGTTTCTCGTAGTCGGATCGCATGCCCGCGACGGCGCCCAGTACGCCAACCTGGCTTGCTGCCGTGGCAGGCTGGCTTTCGATCAGGGCCACCAGCGCCGTGCGCCGTTCGTAGTCGGATTCGATGCCTCGCAGGCCGGCGAGCAGCCGTACCAGCTGGGGTTCGGTCATGATGCCGAGCGGCACCAGGCTGGTGATGTAGCGTGCCCGCGCATAGCCGGACTGGATGCGCTCGATCTCGGCGATCACGGCATCGGCGCCGCCGCGTGCATGAATCTTCCTGGCCCTGGTGTCGCTGTTCATGGCGGTTTCGCGCAGCACCACCGGAATGATTTCCGCCAGCCAGCGCCTGGCTTCGGCATCGAAGGGCCGGGTCTGGCCATCGATCGAGAACGTGCGTTTGATGTCGGCGCCATCCGGTTCGAACTGGATGCGGGTAGTCCTGAAATCGCGCCGCTCCTGCAGGGTCACCTTGCCCTTGACGCTTTCGACGTCGTCCTCCGCGGCATTGAACACCACGGTGCCGCCGATGCGTCCCGTGATTTTCTGCTTGGGCGTGGCGATCTCAAAGGTCATCAGCGGGCCGCTGTGGAACATGCGCGCGAGCAGGTCGCTGAAATCGGCATGGGCCGGATTGGCCGCCAGTGCCAGCGTTGCCAACAGCGCGGCGCCGGTGCGGCGCAGGCCGGCGCGCATGGGGACGTGTTGCAGCGGGGAAATTCGGGTCATGCGCGCTCCTTAGGCGGGTGTGGCGGGAAGGCTTTGGCTGATTGGCCGCGCGACACACGGTCGCCAGCCCGACGCTAATGTACGGTGCCGCCCGCGCCGGGCCAATCGAACAGCGACGGAATGCAGAAGTCGGGGAATGAATGAAAGCGGTCACCGAAGGCAAGCGGCGCATGGAACGTCACGAATAGTCCCCAGTCCAAAACTCCAGCACTGGCGAGCCTTCCAGGGCATTTTCAAGCCAGGAGCCGCGCCAATGCTGGAGTTTCCTGCTTAGATGCCGGTGGGTAGCTAGCGGGCGCGTAGTTGCAGTGTCGCCAGCCAGGAGCGTTGCGGCCGTGGCTCAAAAAAACGACCGTTGGCCTCATTAACGATGACGGTCTGCGCACCGCGGCGGTTGCCCAGATTGTCCGCCCGCAACCCGGCAGTCCATTGCCAGCCGCGGGTTTGTCCGGACCACGCCAGCCGCGCAGCCAGCAGTCCGGCCGCGCCGGCGGCATCGCTGTTGAGGTCGTCAACGTAAATGCGTCCCTGGTGGCGCCATTCCAGCGCGGCGCCGAATGCGGGGCCAGGTTGCATCCGCAGTTCCGCGTACGCCAGCCGCTGCGGGGCGCCGGGCAGGCGATTGCCTGCAGGGATGACGACATTCGGGCTCAGGCAGGGACTGGCGCTGCACGCGCGGAAGCTGTCGCGATAGCGCGCATCCAGCGTGGTGAGCGCCAGGTGTACTGCAATCAGCGGGTTGATGCGCCAGTCCAGCGAACCCTCGATGCCGGTGCGCCGGGTGCGGCCCGCATTCTGAAAGGTGGAGCGGCCGCCACTGTTGGCGAGTACCGCGATTTCGTCGCGGGTGTCGGCGCGAAACGCCACCAGCGATGCACGCAGCCGGTCGCCCTGCTGGTGGCGCCAGCCCAACTCGGCGTTGCGGCTGCGGGCGGGCGACAACGCGAGGTTAAGGCCCGATTGGGCATCGACGCGGTAGGCCAGTTCATTGGCGGTTGGCGCCTCGATTCCGCGGCCAATGCTGGCGAACAATCGCGACTGGTCGTTGACCTTCCAGGTGACACCGCCGACCGGCGTGGTCGCGCTGAATTGCCGCGCGCCGCTGTCGTCGGGATTGCCGCTGCCGACGTAATGATCTGCCGAGTCGAAGTTCACCCGTGCCGCGCGCATGCCAGCGAACAGGGCCACAAGTTTGCCATCCCATTCGGCCTGCGCGTACAGGTCATTGCCGCGGCTGCGGTTGGTCTCGTCGCGCCGGCGCGCGCCGATGACGCCAAGGGTGCCGCCGCTGAAGTTCTGGTATCCGAATCGCTGTTCGCGCTGCAGGTCGGCACTGGCGCCGGCCATGGCGCGCAGCGTGCCACCTGCCAGCGGCGTTTCCCGGGTGATGCGCACATCCACGCCGCCAAAATCGCGGGCGAAATCGATCACCCCGCCGGGATGGGTGGGCGCGGCCTGCACGGCGACGGGAATCGCCTGGAACTGGATGACGTCGCGTTGCCCTGCGTAGGCCATGGCGCGCCAATGGGTGCCGGGACCGGCCGGCCACTCCGCCACGGCGCCGATTTGTCGCTGGCGGGTGCTCTTGCGAGTGTTGAACTGCAACGCGACCGCTGCGGTCTGGTCAGGGTTGCTGTCGAGCTGCGATCGCGTCAGGCCGAGGGCATCGGCTGCGCCGGGGATGTCGAGCAGGTGGCCGGAGACCATGAGGTTCACCGCGCCGAGCGCCAGGTCCAGCCGGCCGCTGACGAGGTCGCGCCGCGCCGCACTTTGCGGTCGCGGTCCGTCGGTCTCGAAATGCGACACGTCGATGACGCCACCGGTCGCAGGTGACAACGGCCCGCCTGCGCGGATACCTGTGCGTGACGTGCCGGCCGTGGCACTCGCCAAACCTGCGTCGAACTGCCATTCAGACGGCGGCGGCGCCGTAATGAGCTGGATGACGCCGCCCGAGGCGTTGCCGTACAGCGCGGAGTAGGGGCCGCGCAGAACTTCGACACGCTGGGCCAGGCCGATGGCGAAGCTCGCGACCTGTGCCTGCCCGTCGGGTCCGCCGGCAGGAATGCCATCGACCAGCACTTTGATGCCGCGCACGCCGAACGAGGCGCGCGAACCGAAACCCCGCGAGGAAATCTGCAGGTCCTGCGCCAGGTTCTGCCGGTTTTGCACGAATACGCCGGGCACGCGGGCCAGTGTTTCAGACAGGTTCACCTGCAATTGCCCGTCGCGCAGCGACTCGCCGTCAACCGCGTCGATGGCGGCCGGCGCATTGAAGGCCTCGCCAGGCACTCGTGTGGCGGTGACGACGACGGTTGCGGTGGGACTCTCGGCCGCCGGCACCACCAGTGGCACCGTCAGCGCGACGGCAACGACGCAGCCGCGCATCAAGCGCTATTGCGCGTGTACGGCATCGAAGGCGGTCATGCGCCAGCCGGGGCCTTGCTGGCGCACGCGCCGCAGATACAGCTCGAACACCTGCGCGCCCATGGTCACGGCCAGAGGCGAGTTCGCGACGTAGGTCTTGTCGCTGACCACCACCGAATCGGAAAATCCGTCCGCTGCCTCACCGGACAGCAGGATGCCTTCGCCGGGCTGCCAGGTGTTGGTAGCCTCATCGACACGCTCCAGCGCGACATAGACCGGCATCTTTGACAGAACCTTGATTCCCACCAGCGTGGCGCTGGGACGCTGCAGCGGAGACTTGCGCACCACCACGCCCAGCACGCAGGGCCGGCCCTTTTCGAGGCGGATGGCAACCAGCTCGTTGACCTGCACGCGGCGCGCATCATCTTCGACCATGTCCAGTCCCAGCCCGCCCTCACTGACATCGAGCAAGTTGATGGCGTTGCGAATGCCGATGTGGCTGCCACCACCGGAGAGCGTGTTGAAGCGTTCACTGGAAAACGCCAGCCGACAGATTTCATCGAAGCCAAAGAAAACGCCGACCACCGAGTTGGTGCCGAACGAAACGCGCTTGCCGCGCTGGCTGCGTTGCTGCTGCGCGGTTTCGATCAGCAGGAACTCGCGCTCGAGAAAATCGATCACCGCGACGTGCTCTTCCATGGGCGCGACGTTGCCGATGCCCCATCCCGGAAAAATCTGGCCGTGGTGGAACGCGCGAATGGTGCGGTCGAGCTGGCGCTGCAGGGGGCGCAGGCTCAGGAACAGGTGGGCGCCGTCGCCTTCCGAATGCGGAACCAGGCCGCGCTGCGGCGAAGCGGTGTTCACGCCCAGCGTAGGCTCGCCCGCCACCGGCACGCGGGTCAGCCACAGCGAACCCATCCAGGCCACCAGCCAGTTGTCGAGGATTTCCAGGCGGTTGGGCGGCAGGTTGCCGCTGGCGAAGCGATCCAGCAGCAGGGCGCGCACATAGAGTGCTTCCACAGTCGCATCGACCTGCTGATCCTCGATGCGCTGGCTGATGACGCCGGCATCGACGCCGAAGGCAACCGCCGTGCGGAAAATCTGGTGCAGCCATTCGCGTGCCGCCGGTTGCGGACGGTTGCCGGCGAATTTCCCCCATTTGGTGGCGTGGCCGCACAGCAGGATGGCCAGCGCGCAGGCCTGGATGCGCTGGTCCTTGGCGGTGGCGGCGTCGTCGAAGGTGCGCGGCACGTTGGCACACGCCAGCGCGCGCAGGTGTTCGTAGCGTTCCGCCATCCACAGCGCGGCGGACTGTTCCTCGCGCTTCTGGAACAGCCCGAACTTGAGCAGTTGCTCGCGCTCGGGACGCGTCTGGTCTTCGAAGGCGCGCAGCGCCTGGCCGACGCTGTTGATGGCATCGCGCGGCTTGAAGGCGGCGATGCTCTTGTCGAGCGCGCGGTGGCGGCCGGTGATGTCGCCGCGATCAAAACTGCCGGGATTGGAAGGCGTGCTCATGGCTACCGCAGCGGCGGCGACTGGGCCAACTGCGCCAGGCGGCTGTGAAAATCCTGCTGGGCGCGCCCGTCGCGTCCCAGCAGGGCCGCCGGACTCCACGCGGCCGTGCGTGCGCGCTCGGGCGCGGGATGCCCCGGTGCGGCCAGCCACTGGCCCAGCGCTGTGACTTCGGCTTGCGCGGCATCGTTGGGGAACTGGGCGGCAAACGCATGCGCCAGCTCGGCAAATTCGCTGGCGTTGTCGTCCTCGAACGCGCGCGCCAGCAACAGCAGCCAAAGCGGACGCTGCTCCGGATCTTCCTCGATGGCCAGCCGCACCAGTTCGGTGGCGGCGCGCGGCGTGCCGTCGTCCATCATCTGCTGCGCGAAGCGGAGGATTTCCTCGGTATTGCGCAGCGACATGCGCGGCTCGGGCATCTGCAGGAAGCGGGCGGTGATGTAGCGCAGGCGAATGCGCAGCAGCGGCGGATCCAGCGGCCACGGCGTGCCGAATGCGCTGAGCTTGGTTCTTTGCGGAATGCGGACGGGTGGTTTCATGCGGAGCGCGGGCCTTGGTGGCCGCTATAGAAGTTGATGCTGCAATGTCGCGGCCTGCGGAAATTGTATGCTGTTTGCCGCGCGCCAACCAAACACGCCGGCCGATGGCGCAGATGCCGCTGCTGCTGCGCCGCGCCGTAGAATGAATGCCTGTTCCCGAACCTGATCGACACTTCCCCATGACTGCACTCCGCCACGCCATTCCCGGACTGGTTCTCCTCGACCATGTTTTCGACCTGCCGCTGGACTACGCCAATCCCGGCAAGACCATCCAGGTATTCGCCCGCGAGGTGATCGCGCCCGACAAGGAACACAGCCAGCAGCCGTACCTGGTGTTTTTCCAGGGCGGGCCGGGTTCGGGTTCGCCGCGCCCGGTGGGCAACAGCGGCTGGATCAGGCGCGCGCTCCAGCAATTTCGCGTGCTGCTGCTGGACCAGCGCGGTACCGGGTTGTCGACGCCGGTCACGGCGCAAACCATGCGCGCCTTCGCCAGCGCGCGCGAGCAGGCCGATTACCTGATGCACTTTCGCACCGACAGCATCGTGCGCGACGCCGAGGCCATCCGCACGCAGCTGGCAAAAGGCGAGCCGTGGAGCATCCTCGGCCAAAGCTACGGCGGTTTCTGCGCCATGCGCTATCTCTCCGCGGCGCCCGAGGGGCTGCGCGAGGCGCTGATTACCGGCGGCATTCCCTCGTTGACGCGGCCCACCGACGACGTATATCGCGCCACTTACAAACGCGTGATCGACAAGAACCGGCTCTACTACCTGCGTTATCCGGCCGATGTGGAACGGGTAAAAGACATCGTGCGCCATCTGCTGGACCACGATGTGCAGATGCCGGGTGGCGGGCGCCTTACCGCGCAGCGCTTCCTGCAACTCGGCCTGCAATTTGGCATGAGCGACGGCTTCGAGGCGATCCATTACCTGGTGGAGGAAGCGTTCGTCGACGTGCCCGGACGCGGCCGTGAGCTGAACTGGAATTTCCTGTTTCACCTGGAACAGCTGCAATCGTTCGACACTAACCCGATTTTCTCGCTGATGCAGGAAGCCTGTTACACGCAGCGCGCTGCCAGCCGCTGGTCGGCACAGCGCCTGCTGGCCGAGTATCCGGAGTTCACACTGGATCGCACCGACCGCGTGCTGTTCACCGGGGAGATGATTTATCCCTGGATGTTCGACACCTACCCGCAATTGCAGCCGCTGAAGGAAGCCGCCGAGATTCTGGCGCAGACGGCCGAGTGGCCGATGCTCTACGACGTCGACAAGCTGCGCTCCAACAAGGTGCCGGTCGCCGCCGCGGTGTACTTTGACGACATGTACGTGCACCGCGAGTTTTCCGAAGAGACCGCGGCGATCGTACCGAACATGAAACTGTGGGTCACCAGCGAATACGAACACAACGGCCTGCGCGCCGATGGCGAACGGATCCTTGATCGGCTACTGGGGTTGGCGCGGGGCAACGCCTGAAGCACAGGCCACGAACTGGCTGCTGAACTCCAGCATTGGCGCGCCTTCCAGGGCATTTTTGGTCTGGGAGACGCGCCATTGCTGGAGTTTTGTTGCCCGGTGGCGGCTACTTGCCTTTGCTCGTCTGCTGACGCGAGGCTTCGCTGAGACGCAGGATCTTGGCCGAGGAGAACAAACCGCGCAGGCGGGGTGTGCCGCCGGCGGAGGATTCAATCACCGGCAGATGCGTGCGGCCGCTTTTTTGCAGGGCGATCAGCACGCTCTGCACGGTCGCGCGCTCGACGTCGTGCAGGCTGGCGGTGACCCAGGCCGAGACCGGGTCGAGGAGATCGCCGACCTTGATGTCCTTGCGCAGGACGTGATGATCGTTAAGCCTGATGTCCTGCATGTAGCGCATCGGCTTCTCGCCCATGATGTCGTAGGCGGTAATCATCCCCAGCACGTTCTCCGAGCCTTTTTCAAACACGAAGGCAATGCGTAATCCGGCGATCTTCATTTTCTCCAGCGCCGCATCGATGGTTTCGTCGGGAGAAAGCCGGAACATGGAGCGGACGCGGAAGTCGGTCATCACCGAAACCGCCGGGTCGGTCAGGTTGACCTGCCAGGGTTCATTGCTGGGGCCGAGCAGCGCTTGCAGGTTGCCGGCGGTTTTCAATTCGGGGGCGGAAAGCGACATGTTTTTTTCCTGGATGGGTGAGACGGGTTCTTAAAGATGACAGGCTGGAGCATCGTCGCGGCGATGCGATCGCATGGCACGCAACAGGAATCATAACGGGATTTTGTTGCCACTCACCTCTGCTGCACGGCCTTCAGAATCGGTCCGCGGCAAATGGCGTCATCGGCAGTGCGTCGTCGCGACCGGCACAGGCGCCGGCGATGATGCGCGCGGTCACGCCGGCCAGGGTCAGGCCCAGGTGCTGGTGGCCGAAGGCAAAGAAAAGTCCGGCATGACGCGGGGCGCGGCCAAGCATGGGCAGGTGATCCGGCAGTGAGGGACGGAAGCCCATCCAGGTGCTGGCCGCGTCCGGATCGGTGTGCGGCAGCAGCGCTTTCAGGTGCCTGCGCAACAGCGTGAAGCGGTGCGGGTCCGGCGGCAGATTCAGTCCGCCGAACTCCACCGTGCCGGTCATGCGCAGGCCGACGGACATGGGCGTCATGATGATCTTGCGCTCGAGGCTTGCGACGGGAATGGCGAACTGCGGCGCGGCGCCCGCCAGCGTCAGGTGATAACCGCGTTCGGTTTCCAGTGGCACCTTGTATCCGCATTGTTCGGCCAGCCGCTTCGACCAAGCGCCGGCGGTCAGCAGCACGCGCGGCGCCGACAAACTCCTGCCGGCTGAGGTGGTCAGCGTGAAGCCTGCTGCTTGCGGCGCCAGGCGGGTCACCGCTTCCTGCGAAAAACCGCCACCGGCTGCGCGAAAGGCATCGAACAGTGCCTTGCAAACCGCGTGCGGATCATCGACATGCCCGCTGCCGTGGAAATGCACGGCGCCGGCAAGGGGTGGCGCGATATCCGGTGCGAGCAGCTTGACGTCGGCCGGGTTGAGCCAGGTCGTGGCAATACCGTATCGCGCGAGTTGCGCCTGCTCGTGCTGAGCCGCCGCGATCGATGCGGCCGTTTCAACCAGAACCAGATGACCGCCCATGTGCAGCATGGACTGCGCGCGGGCGTCGCGCAGCAGGTCGGCAAAGTCCGCGGCGGCGGTGGCCTGTAGCGATGCCAGTGCCGCGGTGCCACGCGCAAACGCCGCCGGACGCGCCGCCCAGGTGAAGCGCGCCAGCCAGGGCAGGATGGGCAGCAGATAGCGCGGATCGATTCTGAGCGGGCTGTCGGCATCAAACAGATAGCCGAGGGCGCCGCGGATCACCGCCGGCGAGGCGAGGGGAAAGACCTGCTCGGTGGCGATATGCCCGGCGTTGCCGAACGAGGCGCCCATGCCAGGTGCATCGCGATCGATGAGCAGCACGCGGCTGCCTTCGCGCTGCAGTCGAAACGCGCAGGCCAGGCCGATGATGCCGGCGCCGATGACGACGATGTCGTGCGGCCGTGCGTCCACTTGGTCTGTCACGCCGCTGGCGCCGCCACCGTGGTAATAGCTGCCGCGGCGCTCAGGCCGGGAAGGCCGGCTTGGTGGCGAGTGCGTGGCGGATGGCGCGCTCGGCTTCGGCGAGCTCTTCGCCGGTCAGTTCCAGCCGCGGCGCCCGCACGGCCGCGCTGCCCATACCGGTATGCTGCTGCACCAGCTTGATCAGTTGCACGAACTTGACCACGGTATCCATCTTCAACAGCGGCAGGAACCAGTGGTACAGCGGCTCCAGTTCGCGCCATTTTCCGGCACGCGCCATCTCGAACAGCATCACCGACTCGCGCGGAAAGGCATTGACCAGTCCGGCCACCCAGCCGGTCGCGCCGGCCGCGACGCCTTCTACGATGATGTCATCGACACCCACCAGGATGTGCAGGCGCTCGCCGAGGAGCGCACGAATCGCGGCGATACGGCGGATGTCGGCGCTCGATTCCTTGATGGCGACGAGGTTGGCATGCTCTGCCGCCAGCTCCGCGACCTGCGGCGGCTGGAAATCGGTCTTGTAGGCAATCGGGTTGTTGTAAAGCATGCAGGGCAGGTCAGTGGCGGTGATGACTGCGGCAACATGGTGTTTCATCTCGCGCCAGTCGCTGGAATAAACATAGGGCGGCAATACCATCAGGCCGCGGCAACCAACCGACGCCGCCATGCGTGCGAACGCGACCGCATCGCTGGTGGCCAGGGCTGCCACACCGGGCACCACGGCCCCGCGTCCGGCGCACGCCTTGACGACGGTTTCGAGGACCGCTTGCTTCTCGTCGAATCGCAGCGTGGCGGTTTCGCCTAGTGAACCCAGCGGCACGATGCCGCTGCAGCCGGCATCGAGCATCATGCCGACGTGTTTTGCCAGGAAGGCATGGTCGACGCTGCCGTCGGCTTGGAAGGGCGTGGTGATTGCCGGCAGGACGCCGTTCCAGAATGGGCTCATGTCATCGATTCCTTGCAGTCAGGTTGAAAGGGTTCTTTCCCCGCTTGGCGGGAAGTACGGGCAGCGGGTGTCAACCCATGCCCCACTGAAACGGATCCGCCGGATCCAGCAGCAGCGTGCCTTCGCCGCAGACGAATGCCTGGCCGGTGATGCTGGGGATCACGCCGCCTTCGGTGAGGCGATAGCTGGCCTCGAACACGCTGCCGACAATGCTTTCCTGGCGCCAGATCGCGCCTTCCGCAAGTTTGCCGTCGGCGGCCAGGCAGGCGAGTTTCGCGCTGGTGCCGGTGCCGCAGGGGGAGCGATCGTACTCGCTGCCGGGGCAGAGCACGAAGTTGCGGCTGTCCAGCTTGTCCGCGCTGGGCGCGCCGAACAGTTCAATGTGGTCGATCTCGGCGCCGTCCTTGCCGGTGATGCCCTGATCGGACAGCGCGCCGCGAATGGCCCGTGCAAATTGCATCAGGTCGGGAATGTGTCCGCGACCCATTGGCCGCTTGCCGGCATCCACCAGGAAAAACCAGTTGCCACCCCAGGCTACGTCTCCGCTCACGCGGCCAAAGCCGGGCACGTCAATTTCCACGAGGTGCCGGAAGCGAAATGAAGTGATGTTCTCGATTGTCGCCCTGCCGTCCTGGTGCAGGGTGCAGCTGACGGTGCCGACCGGTGTGTCCAGCCGGTGCACGCCGGCTTCGATGCGGCCCAGATGCTTCAGCGTGGCGATGACGCCGATGCTGCCGTGCCCGCACATGCCCAGATAGCCGGCATTGTTGAAGAAAATCACCGACGCTGCCGAGCCGGCCCGGGTAGGCGGCATCAGCCAGGCACCGACCACCACTTCCGAGGCGCGCGGCTCGGTGCAGGTCGCCGCGCGATAGCGATCATGTTGGGTGCGCAGCGCGTGGACGCGTTCGGCCAGCGGCAGGGCCGACAAATCCGGAAAACCATTGAGAACCACCCGGGTGGGTTCACCACCGGTGTGGGAATCGATGTATTGAATTTTTTGCACGCACGAAGTTTGCGCGGATTACCGCCCCCCGTCTTGATCTGATTCGACAACGCCATGACGAATTCGGCACAATTCGGGAATGATTACCCCGGATACCCTGCTGGCCCTGTTTGACCTGTTGCCGGACGTGGTGTTTTTTGCCAAGGACCGGCAGGGCCGCTATACCCACGCCAACGCGACATTGCGCAAACGGCTTGGACTGCACGGCCTGGCGGGGCCGGTCGGCAAAACGGCAGCCGACGTGTTTCCGGCGCCGCTGGGCGAACGCTATCTGCAACAGGACTTGCGCGTGATCGCAACCGGTCGCCCGATCATTGACGAACTCGAACGCCACCTGTTCACGGATCACGTGCCCGGCTGGTGCCTGACGCGGAAGATTCCGCTGGTTGAGTCCGGCACGGTCTGCGGATTGGTAGGCATCTCGCGCGACCTGCGCGCGCCGACCGCAAAAAGCCCAGGTCTGGCTCGGCTCAATGAGACCCTGCAGTACGCGCGACGCAATCTGTCGGAGCGCGTAAGTGTGAGCGACATGGCTGCGATGGCCGGGATGTCGGTGGCGCAACTGGAACGAAATTTCGCGGCGATGTTTCAGCTTACCCCGCAACAATGGCTGCTGGCGCAGCGGCTGGAAAAAGCGATGCTGCTGGTGGTCGCAAAGCACAGCGTGGCGGAGATTGCCGGCAATTGTGGCTTCGCCGACCACAGCGCATTCACCCGCGCGTTCCGCCGCCACGTGGGCTTGCCGCCGCGCGAATATCGCCGCATGGTGCAGGCGGTCCCGGTACGTTAGGGCCGGCCGGCGAGGCGCGCCGGCGCGCGGAAACAGACCGACTGGAAAGCGCCGGCCAACCGTGACATCCCGGGTTGCGCCCGACGCGCAATTGCGTATGCATCGGCATAAACTATTCGCATGGTCCCCGAATTTGATTCCGGATCGTTGTTGGCCGTGTGCATCGCACTGGGTGTTGGGCTCCTTGTAGGCGCGGAACGGGAGCGCCGCAAGGGCAGCGGTGCTGCCCGGGGCGCCGCAGGAATACGCACGTTTGCCGCCGCCGCCCTGGCGGGCACCGTTGCCATGCTGGTCGGCCAGGTGCTGTTGCTGGCGGTTACGGTGTTGCTGATCGGTGCATTGGCTGTGGCTTCCTACCTGCGCTCACCGCCGGAGGACCCGGGCATGACGACCGAGACCGCGCTGGTGCTGACCTGCCTGATCGGGGGCATGGCGGTAACCGATCAGCTGCTTGCGGCTGGCCTGGGTACGCTGCTGGCTGGTTTGCTGGCGGCACGCGAGCGCATGCACCACTTTGTCCAGGGCGTGCTGAGTGAGCGGGAATTGCATGACGCACTGCTGTTCGCGGCGGCGGCGCTGATCGCGTTGCCACTGGCGCCGGACCGCTACCTTGGCCCGTTTCAGGCCATCAATCCGCGCACCCTGATCGGCATCGTGGTGCTGGTCATGACGGTCAGCGCGATCGGCTACATGGCTTCGCGTGTGCTGGGGCCGCGTTTTGGACTGCCACTGGCGGGGTTTGCTTCCGGTTTCGTTTCGAGTTCGGCGACCATTCACGCCATGGGCCGCCGCACGCGGCAAGAGCCGCAGCTGATGGCCGGTCTGGTCGCGGGCGCCGTGCTTTCGTCGGCGGCAACCTTCATGCAACTGGCGGCGGTGATCGGCTTCATTTCGCCCGCGCTGCTCGGCGCGATGGCAGGACCACTGGCGAGTGGCGGCCTGGTAGCAATCGGTTATGGCGGCTGGTTCACCTTGAATGCGGCGCGCCAGACGGAAACGCCGGTGCCGGGCAGCGGGCGGGCGTTCGATCTGGTGGCTTCCATCGGCTTTGCCGGGCTGATCGGTGCGGTGCTGACGGTGTCGGCAGCGCTCAACGCCTGGGTGGGTGAAAGCGGAGTGCTGCTGACAGCGGCCGTATCCGGCCTCGCGGATGCGCATGCGGCAGCGGCGGCGTCCGCGTCGCTGGTGGTGGCCGGCAAGATTCCCGAGCCGGTCGCGGTCATCGCCATCCTGGTCGGTCTCAGCGCCAACACCATGGTGAAGGCCATGTTGGCGGTCACCGCCGGCGGCCCCGCTTATGCGCGACGCATCATCCCCGGGCTGGTGCTGATGGTTGCTGCGGCATGGCTGGGGGCGTGGCTGACCCGCTAGTCCGTCGATCCTGCGTCATTCGATGCGCATCACCCGCAGCGACTGCGGCGCCATCTGCAAAGTCGCGTTGCCCTGCTGGTCGACGAACATGGTCTGGCACTCGCGTGGGTAAACAGCCACGAGCCGTGCGCCTGCCGGCAGTTGCGGGACCGTCACGGTTGCTGCGTCAGTACCGTAGCGGAGCACGACCAGCATGCGCTGCGGGCCGAAGCTGCGCTGGAAACTGAAGGAAAGGCCGTCGGCGCGCGCATATTCATATTTGCCGCGGGCAATGGCGGAGTACTGGTTGCGGATTGCCAGCATCGCCTTGTAGAACGCCAGCATGGATTGCGGGTCGGCGGACTCGCTCGCGACGTTGTGCGCCTTGACGTTCGCCGACACCGGCCGGAACGGTTTACCTGTGGTGAACCCGGCATTGGCCGGGCCGGCGTTCCAGCTCATCGGTGATCGCAGCGCCGCATCAGACACCAGCCCCGCGCCGCCGGCCATGCCGATTTCCTCGCCGAAGTAGATGAAGGGGGTGCCGGGCAACAGCAGATAGGTGGCAGCCACCATGCGGTAGCGGGCCTCATCTCCCTGCAACTGGTCCCACAGCCTGGCGCCGGCAAAAGCATCGTGGTTGGAAATGAAGGTGGCCATGGTTGGCGGCGCGGAACGGAAATACGCTGCCACATCCGCAATCGCCTCCGGTTTGCCGCGGCCGGCGTCGATGAGGCTCTTCTCGAACTTAAACGCAAACGCGCTGCCGCAGATGTAGGGCGCCGCCCAGCGCTGCGGGCTGGCGGTGGCTTCGCACACCGCATAGCGCCTCTGGTAGCCGTCCATGAGCGCCTTGATGTGGCCCATGAGGGCGTAGCTGCCGGGCTGGTCGTTCCAGTTTTTGGCATCGACTTCCACCAGGTGGGGGATGGCATCGAGCCGGAAGCCGTCCAGTCCGCGATTGAGCCAGAAGCGCAGGCTGTCGCGGTGGTAGTCCATGGCCTCGCTGTTTTCGAGGTTGAAGTCCGGCATGTGCGGTCCAAAGGTCGCATAGAAGGTGCCGGTGGGCGAGGGGTACCAGGGATTCTTGCCCCAGATGTCCCAGCCGGTCGGGGCCGGGTCGCGCCACACGAACCAGTCCCGGAAACGGCTGGCGGGTGAACTCACGGCATCGACAAACAGCGGATTCTGCGCCGCGCTGTGATTGATTACGTAATCCATGATGACGCCGATGCCGCGTTTGTGCGCCTCGCGCAGCAATTCGTCGAAATCCTGCAGCGTGCCATAGGCCGGATCGATGGCGCGAAAGTCGGCCACCGCGTAGCCGTGATCGCCGTCCGCGTTGCGCGTCACCGGCATCAGCCAGATGCCTTTTATCCCCAGGTCCTGCAGGTAATCGAGGCTTTGGGTAAGCCCGCGCAGGTCGCCGATGCCATCGCCATCGCTGTCGCGCCATGCGCGCACGAAGATCTCCATGAATGCGCCGTGCTGCCAGCCTTCCGGCAAGCTGCTGCCGGGGTCGCGAGCCGCGACCCGACTGATATCCGGGCCGCGGCCCGCACGGTCGTCGGCGGGCGGCGCGAGCGCGCAAGAGCCAAGGGCCAGCGCGAAAGCTGTGGCAGCCGTGATTCGAAATACGCGGGGGGTGAAGCGCAGGTTCATGCTGGCCCTTTCCCAAAATATGCTGTAATAAAACTACATGATAGGTGACTTTTTTGCCGAGCGGGGACGGGATGCCGAGCATTCCTTGCCAAGAAGCGCGCGCTTTGTGGCACAGGCGACTGCCGCAGGAGAATCTACCGTGCGGTGTAGTTTTGCTTCAATCAGGTAGCCGGTTAAACATTGTGCCGCGCTCGCGACCATTTGCGTCATCGCTGTCGCCATGCTGAGACGCCAACCGCATCGGCGCCAGCGTTTTCCACGGGCAATCAAGGCGTTTGCCGACTGGCACGTTTCCTGCTGCCGCCAGACCATTCTCTCTGCAGGGTGTCCCATGATCAGAAATTTCCGGTTCGCGATCTTCGCCGCCACGCTGCTGCTGCTGCCGGTCACGGTCTCGGCACTCACGCTCGCCGGCGTGCAGTCGAGAAAGACCCACGCAGGTGCCGGTCCCTTTAACGTCGAGGTGAATCCGCTGGTGCCGGTGACCGGCGCCGTCAGCGTTGAGCCACGCTCCGGGGCGGCCGGGCATTTGCTGGTGTTCAGCTTCGACGCGGCCATTACCGGTGCCGGAACGGCGGCCGCATTCGACGTGTCCGGCGCGCCCATCGGCAGCGCGGCGACCGCCTTCTCCGGCAACGATGTGCAAGTCACGCTGCTAGGCATTCCGGACAGCGCCCGTGTGCGCATTGACCTCAGTGGCGTGGCCAGCGCCGGCGGTAGCCTCAACACCAGCGCCGCCGTGGCGTTTCTGCTTGGCGATGTCGACGGATCGCGCGATGTCAGCAGTGTCGACCTTGCCACCGCCAAGGCCAGCGCCGGCAAGCCGGCCGGCGTCCTGAACTTCAAGCACGACGTGAACCTGTCCGGCGGCATCAATTCTTCTGACCTCGTTACCGTCAAGTCGCGCATCGGCCAGTCGGCCGGCCTGATCCCGCCGCCCACCGTAAGCCTCGCCGCGGTCGCTTCTGCGCAGGTCGGTGTTGCCACCATGCTCAACGCCACCGCGTTCATCGGCGGCGGCGGCAGCATCGCACGGGTCGAGTTCTACGACGGCGGCACCAAGCTGGGTGAGGACACCGCCTCGCCGTTTTCGCTGAACTGGACCCCGCCTGTTGAGAGTCCGGCGGCGCTGCGCGCCAAGGTGATCGCCACCAACGGGTCGTTTGCCTACTCGCCGATTGTCAATGTCCCGGTTTCACCCCACGCCAAGGCCGACGCCGCACGCCTGCTGGCGCAGGCCACGTTCGGTGCCAGTGCCGAGGAGATCACGCGCGTGGCCGCGCTGGCGCCGTCCGCATATCTGGACGAGCAGTTCGCGCAGCCGCAGACGCTGCACCTGACCACGGTACGCAACGACATCAACTACCCGACCGCGCCCTACGCAGTGATGATGCCGTCGATCTGGAAACAATATTTCGAGGCGCCCGACCAGCTGCGCCAGCGGGTCGTTTATGCGCTGTCACAGATCCTGGTGATCTCGCTCAACAACAACACCATCGGCGACCAGGCCTGCGGTCCTGCCTCCTACCTTGACCTGCTCGGCGCCGGCGCATTCGGCAACTTCCGCGACATCCTCAAGGGCATCACCCTCAGCCCGGCCATGGGCGAGTACCTGGACATGAAGGGCAGCGCCAAGGCCGACCCGGTGCTCAATTCCATCCCCAGCGAAAACTACGCGCGCGAACTGATGCAGCTGTTCTCGATCGGCACGGTAATGCTCAACGCCGACGGCTCCGTGCAATTCGACGGCAACGGCAAGGCCATCGCCACCTATTCCGAGCAGACCGCGCAAGAGGTGGCGCGCGCGCTGACCGGCTGGAATTTCGCCGGCCAGGACCAGACCAAGACCTGGCGCTGGCTGTACCCGGATGTGCCGTATCCGAGCGACGCCGCAAGTGCGGCCAAGGCCTGCACGGCCTGGTCGACGCCGATGCAGCCATGGACCGCCGCGTTCCGCTCGGCCGACAACACCCGGGATATCGCCGGCGGTGCCCACGACACCGGCGCCAAGACGCTGCTTTCCTATCCCGGCTCGGGCGCTTACAGCCAGATGGTGCCGGCCGGCCAGACGCCGATGCAGGATGTGGACGCCGTGATCGACAACATCTTCAATCACCCCAATGTCGGTCCGTTCATCGGCGAGCAATTGATCCAGCGTCTCGTCACCAGCAATCCGAGCGGCGCCTATGTGGCGCGGGTAACCGCCGCGTTCAACAACAATGGCGCCGGCGTGCGCGGCGACATGAAGGCTGTGCTGCGCGCCATCCTGCTGGACCCGGAAGCACGCGCCTCGCGCAGCACGCAGGGCAACGGCTTCGGCAAGCTGCGCGAGCCGGTGCTGCGTTTCACGCAGATGCACCGTGCCTTCAATGCGCGCATGGCAGGCGGCTACTACAGCAGCATCTACGACCTCGGCGGCTCGGACTCGCTGGGCCAGAGCCCGCTGCATGCGCCGAGCGTGTTCAATTTCTATCACCCGGATTACTCCCCCTCGGGGCCGCTTGCCCAGGCGCAGATGGTGGGTCCGGAGTTCGAGATCTCCAACAGCGCGTCGATCTCGGGTTTCATGGATTTCAGCAAGTACGGCATTGTCGGCGGGTTCAATTCCGGTGCGACCGATCCGAACAACTGGTTGAAGCCCGTCTACGACAGCTACGTCCTGCTGTCGACTGATCCGCCGGCGATGGTCGATGCCATGAGCGTGACACTGCTGTCGGCGGGCATCAGCGCCCAGTTCCGCAAACAGCTTATCGATGTGGCCACCAAGCTCACCGACAGCAACGCCACGACTCAAGCCAACGAGCGCTTCAAGACCGTGCTCTGGCTGATCCTAAATTCACCCGAATACTCCATCCAGAAATAAGGAAGCGACGATGCAAACCTTCGATCTTCACAAGGACCGCCGCCGCTTTATGAAAATGCTGGCCGCGGCGGCGGGCACACCGATGATGGGCAGCCTGATGCAGGCGGCGTACGCGGCCGGACCCTTCAACGACTACAAGGCGCTGGTGTGCGTGTTCCTGTTCGGCGGCAACGATTCGCAGAACCTCATCATTCCGCTCGGCGCCGAATACGCAGGTTATGCGGCGGGCCGCGGCAACCTGGCCATTCCCGCGGCCTCCGCAATCCCGCTGAGCGCCGGCATCAGCGGCCGTTCATTCGGCTTTCACCCCAGCATGACCGGGCTGGCGAACATCTTCAATACGGATCGCAAGCTGGCGGCGATTACCAACGCCGGCGTGCTGCTGCAACCGACGACACTGGCGCAGTACAAGGCCAATGTGAACAACCCGCCGCAATTGTTCTCGCATTCCGACATGCAAAGCCACTGGCAGACCGGACGCGCCGATTATCCGGCTCTCAGCGGATGGGGCGGGCGCCTCGGCGACCTGATCGAATCGGCCAATGGCAACAGCAAAGTATCGGTATCGATCACGGCCGCCGGGCAGAATCTTTTGCAGAAAGGCGACAACGCGGTCGCGTACGCGGTGTCGGGGTGGAGCAGCAACAGGAGCACCATCGTGCGCCGCTTGCGGTCGTACCGCGACTGGGACAACTACTCGGCATCGCGCCCCAATCCGCAGGCTGCCTTCGAAAACCAGCTCAACATCCTCCGCGCCAACGTCATGGAAGATCAGTGGGGTGATGCCGGCGCACGCACGCTGACCACCAGCGAGTTCGTCAACGGCGTGCTTTACAACCTTGATGCCACCGGCGCGCCGGTGAAGGATGCGTCGGGCAATGTGTCTGAGAAATTTGCCATCAGCCCGGCGCCACCGACCAGCTTTATCAATTCCTCCGGCGCATCGCAGTCCAATCGCCTGGCCGGGCAGTTGCGCTCGGTGGCCAACCTGATCGCCGCGCGCGACGCGCTGGGCGTAAAGCGCCAGATCTTCTTTGTCTCGCTGGGCGGCTTCGACAATCATGGCGACCAGTTCAAGAACTCGAACAATGCCACCACGCCGATCCTCAGCGGCTTGCACGCCGATTTGCTGAAGCAGCTTGACCAGGCCATGACCTGGTTCTACAACTGGACGGTAGCCCAGGGCATCGCCAGCAACGTCACCAGTTTCACCATGTCCGATTTCGGCCGCACGCTCACGTCGAATGGTGCCGGTTCGGATCATGGCTGGGGCGGGCATTACTTCGCGCTCGGCGGCGCGGTGAACGGTGGCACCCTCTACGGCGGCACGGCAAGCGGGTCGGAATTTCCAACCGTTGCGCTCAACGGGCCCAGCGATGTCGGGCAGGGCCGCCTGCTGCCGGTGACCTCCGTGGAGGAATACGGCGCGACCTTCGCCAGGTGGATGGGTGCATCGACCAGCGAATTGTCCATGGTGTTTCCCAACCTGCCACGCTACGCGCGCACCACCGGCATGACCTTCCTGTAGGGATTCAATGCGCCGCTGGCCGTGACGGCCACAGTCAGCCTCCGACTGGCGCGGTCTCCGGGTCATTTTCGGCCGGGAAGCCGCGCCGGCGCTGGAGATTGGTCCAGTACGGCCCCCTGAGCCGACTGCCGCAAGCGTGAACCACATGGCGGCGAAGAGCTGATTTGGGGTAGAATCGCGCGTTCCGCGTGCAGCCGGTGCGCCGCGTTTTTTCCCTTTCAGATCAAGACCATCCCATGCTCGAAACGATTCGCCAAGCAGCCCAGACCTGGCTTGCCAAAGTCATCCTCATCGTCATCTCGGTGCCGTTCGCGCTGTGGGGAATTGAGTCCTATGTGCGCACCCCCTCAGGCAAGGACGCCATCGCCACCGTCGGCAGCGAAAGCATCAGCTCGGCCGAGTTCAACGAGGCCGTGCGGCGGCAGCTGGACCAGTTCAAACAGCAGTTCGGCGGCCAGATCGACGCATCGATCATGGACAGCCCGGAAATGCGCAAATCCATCCTTGACCAGCTCATCGACCAGCGCCTGTTCACCGTGGCATCGCAAGCGGCCGGCGTGAAGGTCAGTGACCTCGCCTTGCGCGAGCGCATTGCCACGGAACCGACATTCCAGGACAACGGCCAGTTTGCCCAGGCGCGTTATGCGACCTTCCTGCAGGCCAGCGGCAATTCGGCGGTGTCCTTCGAGAACAGCCTGCGCAAGGATCTCGAGCGCCAGCAGTTTGCCGGCAGCATCGCCAATACCGGCATCGTCGCCAATGCCAGCGTCGAGGGCTTCATCAAGGCTTCCGAGCAGGCGCGCGAAATCGCCATGGTCAACGTCACGCCGGAACAGTTCACCGACAAGGTCAAGATCACGCCCGAGCAGGTCAAGGCCGACTACGAACAGAACAAGGCGGCCTACACCATTCCGGAAATGGCGCGGGCCGAGTATGTGGAACTGTCGGTCGACGCCCTGACGCCGACGGTGCAGGTGCCGGCGGAGGAAGTGAAGGCCTTCTACGAAGCCAACAGCGCGCGCTTCGTGCAAAAGGAAGAGCGCAAGGCCAGCCACATCCTGATCAATGCGGCCAAGGACGCGAAGGACGACGTGAAGGCCGCCGCCAAGGCCAAGGCCGAGGAACTGTACGCTCAGGTGAAAAAGAATCCCAAGCTGTTTGCCGAAGTGGCGAAGAAGCACTCGCAGGACACCGGCTCCGCTGCCAGCGGCGGCGACCTGGGATTCTTCGGCAAGGGCATGATGGTGAAGCCTTTCGAGGAAGCTGCTTTCAAGGCCGCCAAGGGCGATATCGTCGGGCCGGTGCTGTCGGATTTTGGATACCACGTGATCATGGTGACCGACGTGCGTCCCGCGAAGGGCAAGGCGCTGTCCGAGGCCGCGCCCGAGATCGAGGGCGAGCTGCGCAAACAAAAGGCGCAGCGCAAGTTCACCGAGCTTGCCGAGAAATTTGCCACCGCGGCCTATGAACAGTCCGCCAGCCTCAAGGCGGCAGCCGATGTGGCCGGGCTGCCGGTAAAGCAGAGCCCGTGGGTATCGAAGGGCCAGACCGGTGTGCCGCCGTTTACCAACCAGAAGCTGCTCAACGCCTTCTTCGCCGACGAGGTGATGAAGAACAAGCGCAACTCCGAGGCTGTCGAAACGGCGCCCAACACGCTGGTAGTGGCACGCATGCTCGAATCCAAGCCGGCCACGGTGCGTCCGCTGGCGGATGTTGAAAAGTCGATTTCGGCCAAGCTGTCGCGCGCGGAAGCCAGCAAGCTGGCCAAGGCCGACGGCGAGGCCAAGCTGGCGGCATTGAAGGCCGGCAAGGCGGTGGACCTGAAATGGCCGGCCTTGCTGAAAGTCAGCCGGTCCAGTCCTGGCGGGCTCCCTCCGCCGGTGATTGAAGCGGCCATGAAGCTCGAAGCCAAGACCTTGCCGGCGTTTGTCGGGACGGAAAATCCGGGCGGCGGCTACAGCCTCATTCAGGTGGCAAAGGTGATCGACGCCCCCGCCACCGACGACGCCAAGGTGAAGGCCGCGCGCCAGCGCATCGCCCAGTCCGTCGCGCAGCAGGAAATGCTGGGCATGGTGACGATGGCGCGGGCGAAGACCAGCGTGTCGATCACCAAGGACGCGCTGGAAAAGAAGGACAAGTAGCGCACCGGCGCGCGGGTGACGGCGCCAGAAAAAAAGGCCAGCAATTCGCTGGCCTTTTTTGTTTTGGGTGGTGTCGAAATATGCAGGCTAGCCGCGCATGCCGAAAATATCGCGCGGATTGCGCATGTTGGCCATGTCCTCGAGCCGCGCCTGCACCAGCGGCAGGAACTTCGGGTGGGTGAAGATGAAGAAGCGCTCGTCGCGAATGGCATCGAAGGTCAGAGTGGCAACATCGGCTGCGGTCAATTTGCCGCTGGATACCGCTTTCTCGATCATCATTTGCGCGGCCATCATCGATGAGCTGGGTGGCGCGTCATTCTTGAGTTCGTCCGGGCGGGTCTTGTAGGAGTGCGAAATGCCGGTCGGCGTGAAACCGGGGCAGAGCACGGAGGCTTTGACCCGTGGCTCGGTTTTGGCCAGATCGTGGTACAGCGATTCGCTCAGCGCCACCACGGCGTGCTTGGTGACGTTGTAGGCGCCCAGCAGGTGCGGCGCGATCAGGCCGGCAACCGAGGACACGTTGACGATGTGGCCTTCGAATTGCGGATCCTGCTTCGCGGACTCGAGCATCATCGGTGTGAAGGTGCGCACGCCGTGGATCACGCCCCACAGGTTGACGTTGATGACCCATTCCCAGTCCTTCAGCGTGTTCTCCCATACGAGGCCGCCCGCACCAACCCCCGCATTGTTGAACACCAGGTTGGCGCCGCCGAACGATGACTTGGCAAGTGCGCCCAGCGCATCCACATAGTCGGGCCGGGAGACATCGCCGGCCAGCGCGACCGCGGTGGCGCCGGCAGCCTTGAGTTCGGCCAGCGTGGCCTGCAGCGCATCGTCGCGTACGTCGCCCAGCACCAGCCGCATGTTCAGCGACAGCGCCTGGTCGGCAAACGCGCGGCCGAGGCCGCCGGAAGCACCAGTGATGACGGCGACCTTGTTGTCAAAATTTTTCAATGCGTACGCTCCGCTGCGTGGTGGGAACTTCTAGAAACCGTCGCGAGCGGCCAAAATTCGAGTCGAGGAGCGGACGCGTACGAAGGTACGCAGAGCACCGGAGGCACGAAGTTTGGCTGCGCAGCAGGTTAGTAGAAGTTCCCTGGTGTGAAACTCAAGCACTGGCGCGGCCTCCAGGGCAAAAATGCCCGGGAAGGCGCGCCAAATGGCGATCGGCGTGAAGGGAACTGCCACTGACCTGCTGCGCGCCGGCTTGTGGACGTTTCTTGAATTTATGCCGCGCCGGACATGCCGCCGGCAACAATGTTGTAGCCGCAGTCGACGTAGGTGATCTCGCCGGTGACGGCGCTCGCCAGGTCGCTCATCAGGAAGGCGGCGACGTTGCCCACTTCCTCCTGCGTCACGATGCGGCGCAGCGGCGCCTGTTGCTCAAATGCGGCCAGCATCTTGCCGAAATTGCTGATGCCGGCAGCGGCAAGGGTCTTGATCGGGCCGGCGGAAATGGCGTTGGCGCGGATGCCGCGCGGGCCGAGGCTGGCTGCGAGATAGCGTGTCACGGCCTCGAGGCTGGCCTTGGCCGTCCCCATGGTGTTGTAGTTCGGCACAACCCGCTCGGCGCCGAGGTAGGACAGCGTGATGATGGCGCCGTTGCGCCCCTGCATCATCGGCAACGCCGCCTTGGCCATGGCGGCGTAGCTGTAACTGGAAATGTCGTGGGCAATGCGAAAGCTTTCGCGCGACAGGCCGTCGAGAAAATCGCCGCTGATGGCATCGCGCGGGGCGAAGGCAATGGCGTGTACAAATCCATCGAGCCCGTCCCAGTGCTTGGCGAGGCTGTCGAAACAGCCGGTGATCTCCTCGTCCTTGCTGACGTCGCAGGGCAGGATGATGCTGCTGTCGAAGTCGGGCGCCAGCTTCTCCACCCGCTCGCGCACCATGTCGCCGGCGTAGGTAAACGCCAGTTCCGCGCCTTCGCGCTTCATGGCCTTGGCAATGCCGTAGGCGATGGAGCGGTTGGAAAGCAGGCCCGTGATGAGGATTTTTTTGTTGGCGAGAAAGCCCATGGTGGCGGAATCTCCGTCGGCTGGTATGGTCGGATGGAGGCGCCAGTGTAGCCTATCCGTGGGGTCATTTTCCTTCACGGCGTGCTACGCTTGGTCGCGAGGCTTTCGGGTATAGTTAGCGCGCTTTTTTCAGGCCACCGGTGAGGAATTTCATGCGTCAGATTGTCGGCATTGCATGCGTCTTGGGTTCGTTGGCTTCCGCTGCGTGGGCTGCCGGCACACCAGCACCCGGCGGCGGCCCGGACCCCAAAAAGGTATTGCGTTACGCCTTTGAGGTTGCCGAGACCAGTTTCGATCCGCAAAAGGTGAGCGATGTCTATTCCAGCATCGTCAACAATGCCATTTTCGATGCACCGCTGCGCTACGACCATCTGGCGCGACCGGCAAAACTGGTTCCAAATACGCTGGCCGCCATGCCGGAAATTTCTCCGGACTTTCGCACCTTCACCTTGCGCGTCAAGCCGGGAATTTACTTTGCTGATCACGAGGCGTTCGGGGGAAAGAAACGCGAGCTGACGGCAGCGGATTACGTTTACACCATGAAACGGCTGCTGGATCCCAAACTTTCGGCGCCTCAGCTTTCCGAGGTCGAAGGCTACATCGTCGGATCCGATGAGTTCCTCAAGCGCATCCGCCAGGCAAACAAGATGGACTATGACGCGCCCATCGAGGGCTTGCGCGCGCTGGACCGGTATACCTTCCAGATCAAGCTGCACGACCCGAAGCCGAGCTTCATCTACGTGTTTGCCGATTGCCGCATCAGCTGCGCCGTGGCCCGCGAGGTGGTCGAGAAGTACGGTGAGGACATTGGCTCGCATCCGGTCGGCACCGGTGCCTACCGGCTGGTGTCGTGGAAGCGATCTTCGAAAATGGTGTTCGAAACCAATCCGAATTTTCGCGAGGAATACTACGACGCCCAGCCCGCCGCGGACGACAAGGCCGGACAGGCCATCCTGGCCAAGCTCAAGGGCCGCCGCGTGCCCATGATCGGCCGCTTCGAGGTATCGATCATCGAGGAGCGCCAGCCGCGCTGGATATCGTTCCTCAACAAGGAATTCGACCTCCTCTGGCGCATGCCTGAGGACGTTGCGCAGCAGGCGGTGCCGAACCAGCACCTGGCCCCGAATCTGGTGAAGGCCGGCATTCAGGCCGAGCTGGTTCCGGCGCTGGACCTGGCATTCCTGTACTTCAACATGAAGGACGCGACCGTTGGCGGATACAAGCCTGAAAACGTGGCCCTGCGGCGGGCAATTTCACTCGCCTATCGCTCGCAGGACGAGATCAACATCGTTTACAAGGGGCTGGCGATTCCGGCCCATGCGCCGTACAGCCCCGGTGTGGCGGGCTACGACCCGGGCTTTCGCACCAGCGCCAGCGAATACAACCCGGCCAAGGCGCGCGCGCTGCTCGACATGCACGGCTACCTCGATCGCGATGGCGATGGCTATCGGGAAATGCCGGATGGCAGCCCGCTGGTGCTCAAATCCAACTCCACGCCGACCGAAAAAGACCGGACCGTCGATGAGCTCTGGTCACGTTCAATGAAGGATATAGGCATACGCCTTGAGGTACGCAAGGCCAAGTGGCCCGACCTGCTCAAGGAATCCAATGCCGGCAAACTGATGATGTGGTTTCTCGCCGGCTCGGCTTCGGAGCCGGACGCGAAGACCTGGCTGGACTCGCTCTACGGGCCTAACTGCGGGTTCAAGGGCAATCGAGCGTGCTTCCAGCTGCCCGAGTTCGACACCCTCTACGACCAGGCCATCAAACTGCCCGACAGTCCCGAGCGCACCAAGATGTACCAGCAGATGTCGCGCCTGATGGTGGCTTACGCGCCGTGGAAGCTGAACATGCATCGCATCATGACCGACATGTGGTATCCGTACGTCATCGGCTTTCGGCGCCCCCTGGTGCAGACCCAGAGCTGGTGGCGTTACGCGGACATAGACCTCGAGGCGCAGAAAGCCTTCCTGGGCACGCGGTGAACCACGATTTGCGGGCGGCGATGCAGGCCCAGCCGGACCGACACCATCTCCAACGCGGCGCATCAGCCATGAACTTTCTGCGTGTCGCGGCGGCCCTGTGGTTTGCGTTGACCCTCTTTTCCGGCGGACCGGCGCAAGCGGCCGGCAAGACCCTGCGCCATGCCTTCCTCATCGCCGAGACGGCATTCGATCCGCATGCCGTATCCGACCTGTATTCGAACACCATCAACGATGCGATCTTCGATCCGCTGCTGAGTTACGACTATCTCGCCCGGCCGGCCAAGTTGAAGCCCAATACCGCGGTGGCCATGCCCGAGGTGAGCGCCGACGGCAGGGTGTATACGTTTCACCTGCGGCCCGGCATTTATTTTGCGGACGATGCGGCGTTTGGCGGCAAGCGGCGCGAGCTGACGGCCGCGGACTACGCCTACAGCATCCGGCGGCTGTATGACCCGGCGATCCGCTCACCCTGGCTGTGGTACGTCGAAGGCAAGATCATCGGCGGCGACGAGGCGGCGGCAGCGGCCAAGAAAAATGGGCGCTTCGACTACGACGCGCCGATCGCGGGCATCGAAACACCGGATCGCTACACCTTGCGCGTGCGTCTGAAGGAAACCGATTTCAATTTCATCTACATCTTCGCCACTGTCCAGACCGGCGGCATGGCGCGCGAAGTGGTGGAAAAGTACGGCGCAGACATCGGTGCGCATCCGGTCGGTACCGGCCCATTCCGGCTGGTCGAATGGAAGCGATCGCACAAGATCGTGCTGGAGGCGAATCCGGGGTATCGCGACGACTTTTATGCCGCCGAGCCGCCGGCCGACGATGCGGAGGCGCAAGCGATCCATCGCCAATTCAAGGGCCGCAAGTTGCCCATGCTGCAGCGCGTCGAAGTCACCATCATCGAGGAATCGCAGCCGCGCTGGCTGGCCTTTCTCGGCGGAGAAACCGACTACGTCAACGTGCCGTCGGAGTATTCGGGATTCGCCTTTCCCGGTGGCAAGCTGGCCCGCAACCTTGTCAAGCAGGGCATCAAGGGCCAGCGATTTGTCGAAACCGACCTGGTTTATGCGTACTTCAACATGAAGGACCCGGTCGTTGGCGGCTACACGCCCGACAAGGTCGCACTGCGGCGGGCCATCGGGCTGGCATACAACATTCACGAAGACATCAACGTCATCCGCAGCGGCGGCGCGGTCAAGGCGGAGTCGGCGATTCCACCCGGTGTTGCGGGCTACGATCCGGCGTTTCGCACCGCGCAGGCCAGCTATGACCCGGTCCGGGCGCGTGCATTGCTCGACACTTTCGGCTACCTCGACCGCGATGGCGACGGCTATCGCGAATTTCCCGATGGTCGTCCACTGGTCATCGAGATGGGCAACCAGCCCGACAACACCTCGAAGCAGTTCGGAGAGTTGTGGCGCAAGAACCTGGATGCGATCGGACTGCGAATCGAATTTCGCGTGGCCAAATGGCCGGATTTGAACAAGCAGGCCAAGGCAGGCCAGTTGCCGATGTGGCAGCTGGCCTGGTCGGCCGATTACCCGGATGGCGAAAACTTCCTGCAAAGCCTGTATGGCCCGAACGTGGGGCAAAGCAATAACGCTAATTTTCAGTACGCGCCGTTTGATGCCCTTTACGACCGCGCCCGGCGCATGCCGCCGTCGGCAGAGCGCAACCAGCTCTACACCGAAATGAATCGCATCGTCGCCGCCTATGCGCCCTGGCTGCCGCAAACCCACCGGCTGCGCAGCGAGCTGTCGCACGGCTGGTTGCTTGGCTACCGCAAACATCCGATGTACAACCAGGTGTGGAAGTACCTCGACATTGACGAGGCATTGCGTGAGCGCAAATAGCCCGAACCCGTGTTCGGCCGCGGCGAGACCACAGGCTATAATCGCCGGACTTTTTTCTTGGCAAAACAGGAGCTTGGATTGTTTTTGAGGAGCACGAACCGACTCGCTGCAGGCGCTTTTGCAGCCGTGGTCCTTGCGTCCATCCAGTGCCTGGTGCCGGCCCATGCCACCGTGGAGAAGAAGGTACTGCGCCTCGCCTTTCGCGCGGCGGAAACCGGCTTCGACCCGCAGAAAATTGAAGATCGCTATTCGGTCGGCATCTGCGAAAACCTGTTCGATTCACTGCTGACCTACGACTGGCTGGCGCGGCCGGTACGACTGGTGCCGCAGGTGGTCGAGGCGGTACCCGAAGGCGAGGAGGGCGGCACCCGCTTCACCTTCCGCATCAAGCCGGGCATTTACTTCGCCGATGACCCCGCATTCAAGGGCAAACGCCGCGAACTGGTCGCGCGCGACATGGAGTACGCCATCAAGCGCTTCCGCGATCCGGCCAATCGCAGTCCGTATTCATGGCTGTTCGAAGACCGCATTGTCGGCCTGGATGAATTTGTTGCCGCGGCCAGGAAGTCCGGCAAGTTCAACTACGAGCAGCCGATCGAAGGACTGAAGCTGCTGGATCGGTACACGCTGTCGATCAAGCTGAAGGCGCCCGATTACAACTTCATCTATTTCTTTGCCATGCCGCTGGTGGCGCCGGTTGCACGCGAGGTAATTGAAGCCTACCGCGACGACACGCTGGCCCATCCGGTCGGCACCGGGCCTTACATCCTGAAGGAATGGGTGCGCCGATCCAAGATCGTGCTGGAACGGAATGCCAATTACCGCGGCCATACATTGTCGGCCGAGTTTGCCGATCCAAAAGATGCGTGGGATCAGGCAGCCGTCCAGGCACTTGCGGGAAAGACCTTGCCGCTGATCGATCGCATCGAGATCTTCCCGATCGAGGAAGACCAGCCCCGCTACCTGGCTTTCCTCAATCGCGAGCACGACTACATCGAGGAAACGCCGCTGGCCTTCGTGCAGCAGTTGTATGCCAACGGACAGCTGTCGGCGGAGATGAAGAAGCGCGAAGTGCGGGTGTTCCTCGAGGACCAGGTTGAGGTGACCTACGATGCCTTCAACCTCGACGACCCGGTGGTCGGCGGCTACGGCCCGGACCAGGTCGCCTTCAGGCGCGCGCTGGTGCTCGCGCATGACCGTGACCAGGAAGTCAGCATCGTGCGTCGCGGCCAGGCCATCCCCGCCCAGTCGCCGGTGCCTCCCGGCATCGTCGGCTTCGACCCGACTTTTCGCGCGGTGGAACAGGAATACAACCCGGCGCGCGCCAAAGCGCTGCTGGACATGATGGGCTACGTCGACCGCGATGGCGACGGCTGGCGCGAGCAGCCCGACGGCCGCCCGCTGAGACTGACTTACAAATACCGTTCCGGCGAGGCGGATGCGCGGCAGCTGGCGGAACTCTGGACCAAATGCATGGCCGCGGTCGGCATCCGCATGGACGCGGTGGGTGTGCAGTTCGCCGATTTGCTCAAAGACCGCAAGGTCGGCAAGTTCCAGATGTCCGGCATCGCCTGGATCGCGGATTACCCGGATGCGCAAAACTTTCTGCAGCTGTTCTACGGCCCCAACACCGATATTTCCAACGACGCGCGCTTTCGCCTGCCAGAATACGACCGTCTCTACCTGCAGTCGCTGCGCTTGCCCGACGGTGTCGAGCGCAACCGCCTGTACCGCGAGATGAATCGCCTGCTGGTGGCCTATGCGCCATGGCGCTACGGCGTGCACCGGCGGTTTGCACATTTTCTGAACCCCTGGGTCAAGGGCTACAAAAAGCACCCCATACTGTTCACCAGTTTCCGGTATCTCGACATCGACATGGCGGCCCAGCAGGCCGGCATGCGATAGGCAATTCACAAGAAAAGGAGGGCCCTGCGCATGATGGCCTATGTAATGCGACGATTGTGGCAAATGGTTCCCACCCTGGCGGGAGTCGTGCTGCTGATTTTTTTCCTGTTCAACTGGGTGGGGGGCGATCCGGCGCTGGTGCTCGCCGGGAAGATCACCAACAAGGAACAGATCGAGAACATCCGCAAGCAACTCGGCGTGGACCAGCCCTATCCGGTGCAGCTGGGCTACTTCGCCTTCGAGGTGGCCACCGGATTTACCTGCACCTACAAGAGCTACACCGATCCGGACAAAGCCAAACCGGCGGCGGACGGCAAGGCCGCGCCCTCAAGCTGCCAGGCGGTGCGGTCCTGGGCCACCAACGAAGAGGTGCCGAAGATCCTCATCACCCGTATCGGCCCGACGCTGACCATCATGCTGCCGGTGGTGATACTCGAAACCATCCTTGGCGTGCTGCTGGCCATCGGCGTGGCTTATGTGCGTGGCACGCTGACCGACCGCATGATCATGATGATCTGCACAGTGGCGATGTCGATCTCGTTCCTGGTCTATATCATCGTCGCGCAGTACTACTTCGGCTTCAAGTGGGGCATGTTCCCGGTGCAGGGCTGGACGGACAATTTCTGGAAGAACCTCACCACCTACGCGCCGCTGCCGATCATGCTGGCCGTGTTCGTCGGCCTGGCGCCAGCGCTGCGTTTGTATCGCAGCTTTTTCCTGGATGAAATCAATCACGACTATGTGCGCACCGCGCGCGCAAAGGGCGTGGCCGAGAAAACGGTGATGCTCAAGCACGTGTTGCGCAACGCCATGATTCCGATCCTCACCAACGTGGGTATTGCGCTGCCGGGTATCTTCGTCGGTTCGTTCCTGCTGGAAACCTTTTTCTCGATTCCCGGCCTGGGCCGCGAGATTCTGGTGGCGGTGAATCGCTCCGACTTTCCGGTGATCAAGGCCGCCACCGTTTACCTGGCCATGATTACCATGATCATCAACCTCGCTGTCGACGTGATGTACAAGGCCGTCGATCCGCGCGTGACATTCAAGTGAGGAGCGGACGATGAGCGCTGTATTGACTGAAAAGCCCGCTGCCGCCCCTTTGCACCAGGCCTCGCCGGGCCTTTGGACACTGGCCTGGCGCCGCCTCAAGCGCGACAAGGTCGGCATGGTCTCGCTGGTGGTGGTGATCTTCTTCCTGCTGCTCATGGCCGGCTCGTATGTCGGCATCGTTGCCAAGGGCTGGTCCAAGGAAGTCGGCATTTCCTATGCCAACCCCGCATTCATGGCCGGTGCTGAAAATCTTGAAGGCACCAAGGCGGAAAGCAAGGATGCCGCGGAAAATATTCCTTACGTTGACCTGTCCGACATCGATCCCCTCGCGCCGCGCTACAAGGAATGGGAGGAGCGTACCGCCAAGATCAAGATCACCGAAACACCGCGCGCCGAGACGCTGCCGTTCGGCGGCGACAAATGGGGCCGCGACGTGCTGCAAAAGGCCATCAAGGGAGCCGAAACCTCGATCTTCGTCGGCCTGATCGCCGCATTGCTGGCCACGGTTGTCGGCACGGTTCTGGGTGCGCTTTCCGGCTACGTCGGCGGCAGGGTTGGCGACGCGCTGGAGTGGTTCTACAACGTGTTTACGTCAATCCCCTACATCCTGCTGATCCTTGCCTTCGCCGCCGTGTTTGCGAGCTCACCGGCGCTGGCGGCCTACAAGGGAATTCCGATGGTGGTCGCAATCCTGGCTTTTACCGGCTGGACCGGTATCTACCGCCTGGTTCGCGCCGAGTACATCAAACACGCTTCGCGCGAATATGTGAAAGCTGCGCAGGCCATCGGCGCATCGCACAGCCGCCGCATGTTTGTACACATCCTGCCCAATGTCTCGCATGTCTGCCTGGTGCAACTTTCCCAGCATGTGGTGCAGTTCATCAAGGCCGAAGTGATCCTGTCTTTCCTCGGGCTGGGCGTGCCGGTCGATTCGGTGTCCTGGGGCACGATGCTGGCAGAGGCCCAGGCGGAACTGGTCATCGGCAAGTGGTGGCAGCTGGTGGCCGCCGGCATCTCCATGGCGGTTCTGGTCACGGCATTTTCAATGCTGACCGATTCGCTGCGTGATGCCCTCGACCCGAAAATCAAATGACGCATTTGTCCAAGAGCGCAAGCGAAGCGCAGTGCGATTGGAAACAAATGCGCCATCCCCGCCAAGGCGGGGATCCGAGTTTGACTAAATAAACGCGAAAACATGGAAAACATCCTCGAAGTCCAGAATCTCGGCGTCAAGTTCCGCCTCGACGGCGGCAGCATTTTCGAAGCCGTGAAGGGCGTGTCGTTCGACATCCCGCGCAACTCGACGGTGGCACTGGTGGGCGAATCGGGCAGCGGCAAGTCGGTGTCGGCGATGTCCATCGTGCGCCTGCTGCCGCGTGAGCAAGCCATTGTTTCCCCCGACAGCAAGGTGCTGTTCAACGGCACCAACCTGCTGCTGGAACCCGAGTCGCGCATGCGCGCCATCCGCGGCAAGGAAATCTCGGTCATTTTCCAGGAGCCGATGACCTCGCTGAACCCGGTGTTCACCTGTGGCGAGCAGATCGCCGAAGTGTTGCGACTGCACACCGGCATGAGTAATGGTCAGGCCTGGAAGCGTGCCGAGGAACTGATGAACGAGGTCGGCATTCCCAATCCGCATCTGCGCATGAAGTCCTATCCGCACGAAATGTCGGGCGGGCAGCAACAACGGGTGATGATTGCAATGGCCATTGCCTGTGAGCCCAAGTTGCTGATCGCCGACGAGCCGACCACGGCGCTTGACGTGACGATCCAGAAGCAGATCCTTGATCTCATTGCAAAGCTGCAGGAAACGCACCACATGTCGGTGCTGTTCATCACTCATGACCTCGCGGTGGTCGGGGAGATCGCCGACCATGTGGTGGTGATGCAAAACGGCGACATCAAGGAAAAAGGCACTGCCAAGCAGATTTTCGAGGCGCCGCAACACGCCTACACCAAGGCGTTGCTCGCCTGCCGCCCGAACATCGGCAACCGGCCAAAGCGTTTGCCGGTGATCGATGACTTCATGAGCGCGGCCGGGTTGCAGCCAATTCACCTGGAGCAGAGAAAACGCGGTTACGTTGACGGCGACCAGATCGTGCTCGAGGTGCGCGGCCTGGAAAAACATTTCCAGCTCAAGGATGGCCTGTTCAAGAAGCGCAATGTGCCGGCCGTGAATGGCGCGTCGTTCAAGCTCGCCAAAGGCAAGACGCTGGGACTGGTCGGTGAATCCGGTTCGGGCAAGACCACGGTCGGCCTCACCCTGATGCGCTTGCACGATGCCACCGGCGGCGAAGTGCTGTTCGATGACGTCGACCTGCTCAAGCTCAGCGAGCAGGATTTCATGAAGTACAAGCGCCGCATCCAGATCGTGTTCCAGAACCCCTATGCTTCGCTGAACCCGCGCTTCACCGTGGGGCAGATCCTTCTGGAACCCATGGTCATCCACAGCATCGGCAACAACGAGCAGGAGCGCGTGCAGATGGCCATGGCGCTGCTGAAACGCGTCGGCTTGCCGGAAGTCTCCTTCTACAAATACCCGCACGAATTCTCCGGGGGACAGCGCCAGCGCATCGCCATTGCGCGCTGCCTGACAATGAAACCCGATGTGCTGATCTGCGATGAGTCCGTCTCGGCACTGGACGTGTCGGTACAGGCACAGGTGCTGAACCTGCTGCAAGACCTGCAGGACGAGTACCAGATGAGCTACATCTTCATCTCGCACGACCTCGCGGTGGTGAAGTACATCTCCGACCAGGTGATGGTGATGTCCGAGGGCGATGTGGTCGAAGTCGCCAATGCCGATGACATCTACCTCAATCCGCAGCAGGAGTACACGAAGAAGCTGCTGGGGTCGATTCCGAAAGGGTGGCAGAAGGAAGCGGCGTAGCCTGCATATTGTGACGAAACACCAGCATTGGCGCTCCTTTCCAGGCAGTTTCGCCCGAAACGCCGCGCCAGTCCTTGACTTTGCATGGTTTGGTGGCGGTGCAATCTGTCGATTGCGATCCGGGGATGTCGCCGCGCTTTAAGCTGGAGACTGTCGATTCGGACTGGTGAGCAGGTAGTTCGCTCGCGGCCTTGGGATATCCGGATTGAACAGTGCGTTCCGGCCTTCCGTGCCGATCGCCGGCAACAACTACGCCGAAACCCGAATCCGGCTTCCTGGTTGAATCACCGACCTTGCGGTCAACCGGTTCCAGCGCATCAGGTCGTTCAATTCCACGCTGAACTTCATGGCGATGGCGAACAAGGTGTCACCGGGGCGGATCACGTAAAGGGTCGGTTTGGCGGCGGGCTTGGCGATGGCCAGTTGTGCGGGCTGGGAAACCTTGTCCATTGTGGCTACATCGGCGGACTTGGTCACTTTCAGCACCTGTCCGACCTGCAGTGCGCCGCCTTTGATGCTGTTCAGGCGCTGCAAATCTTCCACGCTGGTAGCAAATTTCCGTGCGACCGCGAACAGTGTGTCGCCACGTTGCACGCGATAGCTGGTGACCAGCGCGGTTTGCGCCGGCGGGGCCGCGACGGCAGCCGTGCGGACCACCGCGACCGGTTCGTTCGCGACACTGGCGCTGGCCGCGGTCACGGGAGCAACATCGGCCCCGGTTGCTTCGGTGGGTGTTGGCGCGGTCGATGGCAACTCGGTCGAATTGGATGCCAGCAGGATGGGGGCGTTGCTCGGCACCGGCTCGGGCTCGGCCGCGCCGGCTTGCGCTGCGCGGATGGCGGACTTCTTCTCCAGCGCGGCTGCAATCATCTGCGCCTGCTTCTGGCTGGGCACCATGAAGGTGATGGGGTGGCTTAACTTGCCGTTCTTTTCCTTGAACGGTCCGGCGGTGGCACGCAGATATGCGGGCGTCATGCCGTAGCGCCGCGCCACCGCGGACACCGATTCGCCGCGCTTGGCTGAGGCATTGGTCCACGACACCATCGGCCCGTTGAGCGAGCGATAGATTTCCAGATTCTCGCGAAACACGTCGGCCTTTTCGGCGGGCACCAGGAACGAGCCGGTGGCGGACGCCGCGACCGGGCGGCTGGAAGCAGGGTTCAGCGCCGCGAATTCTTCCTCCGGCATGTCGGCCAGTCGCGCCGCCAGTTTCACGTCCATCTTGTTGGGCGCGGCGACCTTGGCGAAGTAGGGGCGGTTTTCCACGGCCACCAGTTCAATGCCGTAGCTGCCGGGTGAAAGCACGATGTTTTTGACCGCGATGAGCTTCGGCACGTAGCTGCGGGTTTCCGGCGGCAGGGGCAGGCTCAGGTAGTCCGTCGGCAGGCCTTTTCTCTGGTTCTTCTGGATGGCGCGTGCCACGCAGCCTTCGCCGCAGTTGTAGGCCGCGAACGCCAATTCCCAGGAATTGAACATGCCGTACAGCTTTTGCAGGTAGTCGAGCGCCGCATGGGTGGAGAGCAGCACATCGCGGCGGTTGTCGAGGTGCCAATCCTGCTTGAGGCCAAAATTCTTGCCGGTGGACGGGATGAACTGCCACATGCCGGCGGCCTTGGCGCGGGAATAGGCCTGCGGATTGAAGGCGCTTTCGATCACCGGCAGCAGCGCAACTTCGGTGGGCATGCCGCGCTGCTCGACTTCCTGCACGACGTGATACAGATAGCGTGAACCGCGGTCGACGAAGCGCTGGATGTAGTCGGGGCGACTGGCGTACCAGTTTTCCTGTTCCTGCACCAACGGCGAATTGAGTTCGCCCATGGCAAAGCCGCGGCGCACGCGCTGCCAGAGGTCGGCATCGTTGAAGGCTTTATCGGGCGCGACGGCTACCGAGTAGGCACTGGACGGTGGTGCCTGTTCAGCCAGACTCGCGGCAGTCGGATGCTGCCCGGCCACCGGCACTTTGGCAGGCTCCACGCCGTGCGCCTGCGCAATGCAAAGGCAAAGCCCGGCGCTGGCGGCGGTAAACATTTGCACAAAGCGGTTGAGGTTCATCCGAAAAGCTGTTGTTTTATATGAATTAATTATCATGGCATGTGGATGCCACGTCAAGTACGAAGCGGCCAAGTCAATGCGGTTTGGCCGTTCCTCGATGCATAGGTTCGCCGGGCATCGCAGCTGATTGGCGATGCCGGCAACTTCAGGTGCCCGCGAGCTGCGCAATCTCCGGCTCGGTCATGCGTACCAGATACCACTCCGGCATGATGGTTGCCCCCAGCGATTTGTAGAACTGGATTGACGGCTCATTCCAGTCGAGCACGCGCCATTCGAAACGCCCGCAGCCACGCTCTCGGGCGATTGCCGCCAGTTTGCGCAGCAGTGCCTTGCCAAAACCTTTGCCGCGAACTTCGGGTATCACGAACAAGTCCTCGAGGTACAGGCCCGGTTTGCAGAGAAAGGTTGAAAACGTCGAGAAATAGAGCGCGAAGCCGATGGGCCTGCCGCCTGCCTCGGCCATCAGACACTCGCAGCTGCGGTTCGCGCCGAACAGGTTTTCGCGCAGCATGGCCGGCGTGCCGGTGACCATGTGTTCGAGCTTTTCGTATACCGACAACTGGCAGATGAGGTCGAAAATCATCGGGACATCGTCGGGCTGGGCAGGACGGATCTGAAGCGTTTGCATGGTTTTCCTAGAACTGGTTCTTCCATTCGCGAATGACGGCAAAAACGCCGGCAGCGTCGGCCACCGGATGACCGGCGCGCCGGCTGGCTGCCGCCATCACGCCGGGCTGGTCCCAGCGCATGAACGGGTTGGTCGCGAGCTCGGTGCCGATGGTGGTGGGGATGGTCGGCGCGCCGCGCTGGCGCAGCGCCGTGCACTCGGCCTTTCGTGCCTGCAGCGCGGCGTTGTCCGGCTCGACCGTTTCCGCAAAGCGGATGTTCGCCATCGTGTATTCGTGGGCGCAGTACACCCTGGTGTCGGCAGGCAACGCGCGCAGCTTCGACATGGAGGCCGTCATCTGCGCCGGCGTACCTTCGAACAGGCGGCCGCAGCCGCAGGCGAACAGCGTGTCGCCGCAGAACACGAAACCGTCCCCGACGTAGGCGATGTGGCCGGCGGTGTGACCGGGGACGTCGAGCACATCAAGCTTCAGCTTCAGGCCCGGCAGGCAGACATGGTCGTTTTCGCGCAAGGCCACCGAGCGCGCGGGGATATTTTCTCCTGCCGGCCCGTAAACCGGGATCCTGTCCCGCAGTTCGAGAAAATCAAGCAGGCTGTCGACACCGCCGACATGGTCCGCGTGGTGGTGCGTGCAAAGCACTGCCTCGAGCGTGAGATTGTTGGCGACGAGGAACTCGATTACCGGTCGCGCGTCACCCGGGTCGACCACGGCGGCGTGGTGACCGTCGTGAATCACCCAAAGATAATTGTCGGAAAATGCGGGGACCGGGTGAACGTGAATCAAGGGATTGGGATCGCGCACCGGCGCGCTGTCCTGATGGATTAAAATGCCCGAATGACTGATCAAAGTTTACACGAGTGGCTGCAATCGCCTCTGGGCCGCTACCTCGTTGCGCGCGAGCAGGCGTGGCTTGACCAGATTGTGCCGGACATCTTCGGCTACCACGCCATCCAGCTCGGCATGCCGCAGGTCGACTTGCTGCGTGAATCGCGCATCGTGCATCGCCTGACGGTGGACCCGACGGGGCCGGCGGGCGTCAAGGCGCACTGGCATGAGCTGCCATTCGATGCGCAGAGCATCGACCTGTGCCTGCTGCCGCATGTGCTCGAGTTCAACGACAACCCGCACGAAATTCTGCGGGAGATCGACCGCGTGGTGCGGCCCGAGGGGCGCATTCTCATCATCGGCTTCAATCCCTGGAGCCTGTTTGGCGTGAAGAAACTGTGGAACTCGCGTGGCTATCCCTGGCAGGGCCAGTTCGTTTCGCTGGTGCGCATGAAAGATTGGCTGCAATTGCTGGGATTTGAGCCTTCTGCCGGGCACCTCGCCTGCTATATCCCGCCGTGCGAAAGCGAACAATGGCAGCGTCGCTGGGGGTTCATGGAAGGCATGGGCAACCACTGGTGGCGTGTCGGCGGTGGCGTGTACATGCTTGAAGCCATCAAGCGGGTACACGGCATGCGCCTGATGACACCTTCCTGGAGCGATCGCAAGGTGACGGAGCGCAAGTTCGCTGCCGTGGCCAAGCGTGAACCCTTGAGCGGTGCGAGCACCACCAATGCCGCGCGCCCGGCTGCACAACTGCACCTGGTCAAATGAGCACCGTCGAGATTTATGCCGATGGGGCCTGCAAAGGCAACCCCGGGGTCGGCGGCTGGGGCGTGCTGATGCGTTTCGGCGGCACCGAGCGCGAGCTTTTCGGCGGCGAAGCCAATACCACCAACAACCGCATGGAACTGATGGCGGTGATCGAGGCCCTGGGCGCCCTGAAACGCGAGTGCGCGGCCGTGGTGTACACCGACTCGTCCTACGTTCAGAAGGGCATCAGCGAATGGATTCATGGCTGGAAGCGCAACGGCTGGAAAACGGCGGACAAGAAGCCGGTCAAGAACGCGGACCTCTGGCTGAAACTTGACGGGCTTGCCGCGCAGCACCGCATCGACTGGCGCTGGGTGAAGGGGCACGCGGGACATCCGGACAACGAGCGCGCGGACGCATTGGCGAACCTGGGCGTTGAACTGGTGCGCAAGGGGGCCGCCAGATGAGTCGCCTGATCGTGCTCGATACCGAGACCACCGGGCTTGATCCCGCGCAGGGACACCGCATCATCGAGATCGCCTGCGTCGAGATGATTCACCGGCGGCTCAGCCGCAACAATTTCTACAAGCGCATCCATCCGGAACGCAACATCGACGAAGGGGCAACGCAGGTGCACGGCATTGCGCTGGAGGACCTGGCGAACGAACCCAAGTTTGCCGAGATCGTGGATGAGTTTCTCGACTATGTGCGCGGCGCCGAACTGGTTATTCACAATGCGCCGTTCGACGTCGGTTTTCTCAATGCCGAACTGGCGCGACTCAAGCGACCGGCCATCACCACCATATGCACCGTCACCGACACGCTGGCGATGGCGCGCGAGTTGCACCCGGGCAAGAAGAACTCGCTCGACGCGTTGTGCGATCGCTACGAGGTGGACCGCAGCGCGCGCACCGTGCACGGCGCACTGATGGATGCCGAATTGCTGGCTGAGGTGTACGTCGCCATGACACGCGGCCAGGACAGCCTCGCCATCGGCATCGAGACGGCGGCAGTTCCAGGCAAGTCGGGCATCGCCATGGATTCCTCGCGGCCCGTGTCATTGCGGGTGTTGCGGGCGACCAGCGAGGAGCGCGCTGCGCATGCGGCGATGTTGGTTTCGCTCGACAAGGCGAGCGGTGGCAAGCTGATCTGGCCGACGGACGATGCGGCTGCAGAATCGCCCTAATTGCCGCTGTTCGGCGCATGCCCGCCCCTGGCTGCATGCTATAATGAGAGTTCTGTTCACGCGACGAAGCTGTCGCCCTTCAAACGCTCAATGTCGTTGAAAAACATGAAAAAAATTGCACTTTTTGCTGTCCTCGCCGGCCTGCCGATGGTTGCGCTGGCGCAGGCGCCGGCCGCGCCGATCAAGGGTAATGCCGCTGCCGGCAAGAGCAAGGCTGTTGCCATTTGCTCGGGATGTCACGGCAACCCGGGTACCAAGGCGGCGTACCCCGAGGTCTACCACGTGCCAAAGCTGGGCGGCCAGAATGAGGCGTATATCGTCGCGGCGCTCACCGGTTACCGCACCGGCAATCGCTACAACGAGACCATGAAAGGGCTGGCGCTGGCGCTTACTGAAAAAGAAGTTGCCGACATCGCTGCCTACTACAGCCAAAAGTAATCCGGGACCGACATGACCATGAAATCCATTTCCATGCTGGCTGCAAGTTTGCTCGTTGCCGTTCCGCTGAGCACCTTGGCCGCTGGCAACGCCGAAGAGGGCGCCAAGAAGTCTGAAACCTGCAAAGCCTGCCACGGCGAAGGCGGCGCCAAGCCCATTCAGCCCGATTATCCGGTGCTGGCCGGGCAGCATGCCGATTACCTGGTGGCTGCACTCAACCAGTACAAATCCGGCAAGCGCAAGAATGCGTCGATGAATGGATTCGCTGCGGCGCTCAAGCCGCAGGATATTCTGGATCTGGCCGCATATTTCTCGAAGCAGCCTTCGGACCTGAAGACGAAATACTGAGTCGATCCGGATTCACCAAGCACAAGGCCCGCAGTCGCGGGCCTTGTTGTTTTCGACAGCATCACCCGTGCGTCAGGACAGCTTGCGCACCAGGCAGTCGAGGTAAATCGTGGCATCAGGGGCGGTACCCTGGCGCTGCGCCTGCCAGATCATTTCACCAAGGCAATCCATCATTTCATGCTCGGCCTCCAGAGCGGAGCCAGTTTTGGCCGACAGTGCCGCGTGATGCGCGCGCACGCCGCGCGGCTGGTCGATCGAAACCTGTTCGCGAATCGCCATGTGCATGTTGAGATGCAAGAACGGATTGGTCTCGCCAAATTCGGGCGGAAAATCGCGGTCGCGAAACTGGCTCAGGTAGCGTGCGCGATCGTCCAGCAGCCGGTGATATTCCGGATGTGCGGATATCAGTTCCACCGCGATGCTCTCCATGCCGGTCAAGGGTTCGCCGGAGCGGAATTTGCGCCACGCCTCGAACAGGAAATCGCGCGACTGTTCACGCGTGGGGTTAAACATGGCAGGTGCCGGTATTCATTCGACGAAGTCCGCTTTCTTCTTGTAGCCGCAAATATCGAACACCGCGCATTGACCGCACTTCGGCTTGCGGGCGATGCAGGTGTAGCGACCGTGCAGGATGAGCCAATGGTGGGCGTGGAGCGCAAACTCCGGCGGTACCACCTTCAGCAGTCGCTGCTCTACAGCCACCACGTCTTTGCCCGGTGCCAGGCCCATGCGATTGCTGATGCGGAAAATGTGCGTATCGACCGCCATGGTCGGCTGGCCGAAAGCGACATTGAGCACGACGTTGGCCGTTTTTCGCCCCACCCCGGGAAGCGCTTCCAGCGCTTCGCGCGTATCCGGAACGAGTCCGCCGTGCTGCTCCACCAGCACGCGACAGGTGGCGATGACATTTCTTGCCTTGGTACGGAACAAGCCGATGGTCTGTATGTACGGGATGAGTTTTTCCTCGCCCAGCTTGAGTAGTTTTTGCGGTGTGTTGGCCACCGGGTAGAGTTTGGCCGTGACAATGTTGACGCTCTTGTCGGTGGCCTGCGCGGAGAGGATGACGGCGATGAGCAACTCGAAGGCCGACGTGTATGCCAGGTCGGAACGCGGGTCGGGCTTCAGTTCCTGCATGCGCCTGAAAAACTCGACTCGCTCTGCCGGTTTCATGATTCTGGCTTCGGCTTTGGCCATTATTCAGTTGCTCCTTTCAGGAAGCCGGTCCCAGCACTGCGCGTTCGCGAGCCGCCAACGTGGCATCGCGTTCCGCCGCATCGCGAGCCAGGCGCGACTGATGCTGCCGGAAACGTTCGCGTGCGGCGTCGGCGGCCATCATCGCGGGAAAGTCGGCACTGCTGACCATGGTGATGCAGTCTACCGGGCATGGCGCGATGCAAAGCTCGCAGCCGGTGCAAAGCGCCGGGATGACGCTATGCAGGAATTTGCTGGCGCCGATGATCGCATCCGTAGGGCAGGGCGGCACGCACTTGGCACAGCCGATACACGTCGCCTGGTCAATGACTGCGATACGGTGGGGAGTGGAGTGCCCGCAGGATATGTCCAGTGCCACGATCTCTCGCCCCAGCAGGCCGGCGAGTGCGGCAATTCCCGCGTCGCCACCAGGCGGGCAACGGTTGATCGGCGCCCCCTCATTGGCGATTGCTTCCGCGTACGGCATGCAGCCGGCATAGCCGCACTTGGTGCATTGCGTCTGCGGGAGCAGGGCGTCGATTTGATGGGCAAGCGTGGACGGCATCATCTTGCCTGGCAGGAGTGCAGCAGTGCGTCGAGATCGCAATATGGCCTGCCCAGCGCCGCGGCCACGCCGGCGTTGGTGACTTGTCCGCCATGCGTCTGCAGACCGGCCGCCAGGCCCGGATCGGCACGCAGGGCGCGCGTCAGTCCGTTCGCCGCCAGTGATTCCACGTACGGGATGATCGCGGCCGAAAGCGCCCTGCTGGCGGACTGTGGGACTGCCGCGGGCATGTTCGCCACGCAATAGTGAATGACACCTTCGTCGACAAAGGTTGGCGCCGAATGTTTGGTGGGGCGCGACGATTCGGCGACACCACCGCCGTCAATGCAGATATCGATGAATACCGCGCCCGGTCCCATGGTCCGCAGCGCATCGCGCGAGACCAGCTTTGGCGTCGGCGCGCCGGGAACATTGATGGCGCCGATCAACACATCGGCATCCTGCAGCGCTTCAGCCAACGCCTGCCCGCTGACCGGTTGGATGCTGATCGCCGCCGGCAACTGTCCGCGGGCCTGTTCCAGCCGTTTCCCCGCACGTGACAACAGTGTCACATCCGCGCCAAGTTGCGCGGCGACACTGGCGGCTGCGCGGCCGGCACTGCCGGCGCCCAATATCACCACACGCGCATCGCGTAGCATGACACCGCGGCCGCCCTGCGGTGTCATCAACAGGTGGGCGGCAATCGGCATGGCCAATTCACCCGCGATCACCGACATCGGTTTGAGCAGCGGCAGTCCGCCTTCAGCACCTTCCACAGTCTCGAAGGACAGCCCGGTCACGCGTTTCTGCAAAAGCGCACCTGCCATCTCGCCGCCGGTGATAAGTTGCAGGTAGCAAAACAGCATGCTCGAAGGCCGCAGGTGCTGCCACTCGCCCGGCTGAATTTCCTTTACTTTCACCACCAGGTCGGCGTCGAAGGCGCCAGCAGCAGTGGCGACAATGCGCGCGCCTTGGGCGAGGTACAACGCATCGCCGAAGCCGCAACGCGCGCCTGCGCCTGCTTCAACGACAATTTCGTGCCCCGCCGCCGCCAGCTTGCCCACCGCTTCGGGCAGCAGCGCAATGCGGCGCTCGCCATCCTTGATTTCTGCCGGAAGCCCGATCTTCATCGAAAACTGCGGCTAGCGCGTTGCAGCCAACGCTTGCACCGTTTCGCGAACCAGGTCCGGGCCGCGATAGATGAAGCCGGTATAGATCTGCACCAGCGACGCGCCGGCATTGATCTTGGCTCTGGCATCGACGCCGGACAGGATGCCGCCCACGCCGATCAGCGGGATGTTGCCCTTGAGGGCGCGGGCAAATTCACGCAGAACTTCGGTGGAGGGCGAAAACAGCGGTTTCCCGGACAGCCCTCCAGCTTCGCCCGCCAGCGGGTGGTCCCTGACGGCATCGCGCGAGATGGTGGTGTTGGTGGCGATGATGCCCTCGAACCCGTGTTGCAGCGTGAGGGCGGCAATGTCCTTGATCGACTTCAGGTCAAGGTCTGGCGCGACTTTCAGCACCAGCGGAACATGGCGGCGGTGCCTGGCGTTGAGTTTTGCCTGCTCCTGCCTGAGCGTCGCGAGCAGCTTGTCGAGCTGCGCAGCCGCCTGCAGGTCGCGCAGGCCCTTTGTATTGGGGGACGAAATATTCACTGTGACATAGCTGGCATGAGGGTAAACGCCGCGCAGGCAGGTGACGTAATCTTCCACGGCAGTTTCGATCGGTGTATCGAAATTCTTGCCGATATTGAGCCCGAGGGTGCCCTTGTATTGCGTGCGGCGGACGTTGCTTATGAAGGCGTCAAGACCGCCGTTGTTGAAACCAAGCCGATTGATGAGCGCCTCGTGTTCCTTGAGTCGAAACATCCGCGGCCTGGGGTTTCCGGGTTGTGGTCGCGGTGTCACGGTACCGACTTCGATGAAGCCAAAGCCCATGGCCGCCAACGCATCGATGTACTCGCCGTTCTTGTCGAGACCGGCAGCGAGCCCCACCGGGTTGTCGAATTTCAGCCCCATCACCTCGATCGGATGGACCAGCGTGGAGGCGATGCAGCGACTCAGACCCAGGCGGTGAGCGCGCTGCAACGCATTGAGGGCAAAGTGGTGCGCAGTCTCGGGATCAAGCGAGAACAGGACAGGACGGGCGAGCTGGTAGAGCACGGCGGGGCGCTTTCGGGAGGCGAATTGTGGCCAGCGACATTCTAGCTGACAGCCCCTGCGGCTGATATGCTTGGCAGGGTAACGCAACGTGCTTGCCTGCCCAAACGCCAAATGCAGTCCTTCAATTTCACATTCATCGCTTTACTACATGCTTCCTAACAGCCAGTCTGCGGTGCTCACGGAGGCGCGGTTTCCGGATACCGGCAACGGCCCGGGCCTCGCCGAGCGCGTGCGCCGGCAACAGGAAGCGCTGCTGGGGATCCTTGAAGGCCGGCGTGCTCTCCGGTGAGCGCGAAGCAATCCTCTCCCACCTGACCGGTCCTGACCGCCACGCTGGGGGTGGCGCGGGTTTCCCTGTGGCTGTTCGAAGACAATGGTGCCGCCCTGGATCTGGCCGACCTGTACGACGCGGCGGATGCCAGCCACAAGCGCACCGGGCGCCTCGACGCATCGCTATCCAGCCTACTTCGAGGCGTTCACCACCCAGCGCGTGGTCAATGCTGCCGATGCCCGCCGCGACCCGCGCACCGCCGAGTTCGCGATGATTACCTGCTGCCGCTGGGTATCGTATCGATGCTCGATGCCGCCATCTGGCACGAAGGCAAACGCCGGGGTGTGGTCTGCATTGAATCAGTCGGCATGCGCCGCGAATGGACACCGGACGAGGAGCAGTTTGCCGCGTCCATCGCCGACCCGGTGGCACTGGCCACCCCGAAAACCAGCAGCGCCGCACCACCCAGTCGCTGCCTGTCAGCTTCGGAAGAACGGTTTTCACAGGTATTCCGCCTGAGCCCGGACTGGATGGTAGTTACCCGCCTCGAGGACGGCCTGGTGCTGGAAGTGAACGACAGTTTTCTGGAACACGCCGGCTATTCTCGCGATGAATTCATCAGCACACCACCTCCGAAAAAGCCTGTGGGCGGTGCCGCAACAGCGCGAAGCCTGGCTGGCGCAATGCCGCACCGAGGAAGGGTGCGCGGCATGGTGGCGCGTACCAGGTCGGGCGACCTCAGGACCTGCCAGATTTCCAGTGAGCGCGTCACCGTGCATGGCGAGCCATGCATGATTTCCATCGCTCGCGACATCACTGAAATCCGCCGGCAGGAGCAGCTGGTGTTCGAAATCGCCTGGGCGTGGCCGCTTCCACGGGGGGAGTCGTTTTCCGGTCGCTGGCCGAACGCATGCAGCAGGCGCTCGACGCGGAACTCGCACTCGTCGGGGAAATCGACCCCGCGGACAGCCGCCGCATCCGCACTGTCGCCGTGCAGCGGCGCAACGGCCCGGGGCCGGCATTCAGCTACGCGCTCAGCGGCTCGCCCTGCGATACCGTGCTGGGCAAGCGCGTCTGTTCCTATCCGCGGCGAGTGGCCGAGTTGTTTCCCGACGATGCGCTGCTTGCGCAGCATGGCATCGAGGCATATGTGGGCGCCCCGCTCCATGGACTCCGCTGACCAGCCGCTGAGGCTCATCGCAGTCATGTTCAAGCGCCCGCTCGATTTCCCCGAACTGGCTTCCAACCTGCTGAGCATCTTCGCCGTCCGGGCCTCGGCGGAAATGGAGCGCCGCAAGCAGCACGCGGAGCTGGAATTCCGCGCCACCCACGACATGCTCACCGGGCTCACCAACCGGGCGACGCTTGAAGCGCGCATGAACGCAGACATCGGCGCCAGCACGCCCGGCATGATCAACGCGCTGCTGATGGTGGATCTGGATCGCTTCAAGGAAATCAATGACACGCTCGGCCACGCGGTGGGTGATCGGCTGCTGGTCCAGCTGGGCGAAAGGCTGGACACCGAAAGCCGCAAGGACGAAATCTGCATCGGCCAGGTTGCCCGGCTGGGGGGATGAGTTCGGCATCTGGCTGCATGACATTGAGGCCGGAGCACATTGCCGATCTGGTGGCGTCGCGCGCACTGACGGCAATTACCGCCCTGTTCGACCTCGGGGGATTTCCGGTTCGAAGTCGGCGCGAGTATTGGCATCGCCATTTTCCCGGCGCATGGTGCGAGCCCGTCGGAGCTGATGCGCTGTGCAGACATCGCCATGTATGTGGCCAAAAAAGCCGGCAGCGGCTTTGCACGTTATGAGGCGTCTTCGGATAACTATTCGCCCAAGCGCCTGTCGTTGATTGCCGAACTGGGCTGCAGTTCGCGACGGCCAGCTTCGACGCTGCGTACCAGCCGCGCGTGAATGTGCAAACCGGCCGCGTCTGCGGTTTCGAGGCGCTGGTGCGCTGGCGTCATCCCCGGTTGGGCATCCTGCCGCCGAGCAGTTCATCCCGTTGGCCGAGGTGACGGATGCCATCCGTCCGCTGACGCTCTGGGTGCTGGATGGTGCTGACCCAACTGGTGCGCTGGCTCGCTGCCGGACACGATGTGACCGTGGCTGTCAATCTCTCTGCCCGGCAGCTTCACCGACGAATCGTGTTCCACCAGGTGCGATTGCTGGAAAAGCATCGCGTGGATCCGTCCAACCTGGAAGCTGGAAATCGATGGAAAGTGCGTTGATTGCCGATCCGGAACGCGCCACCCAAACCCTGCGGCAGATTCACGACATGGGTGTGAAACTTTCCATCGACGATTTTGGCACCGGCTATTCATCGCTGTCCCACCTCAAGCGCCTGCCATTGCATGCGCTGAAAATCGACGTTTCGTTTGTCACCCACATGTTTACAATGAACAGGACGGTCGTCATGAATCCACCATCGGCCTTACCCATAACCTCGGGTTGAGCGGTCGCCGAGGGCATCGAGGACGCAAAAACCATGCTGGGCGAAGGCTGCGCGCGCTGGGATGCGATGAAGGGCAGGGGATACTACTTCGCCAAGCCACGGATGCCGGTGCTGCCGACGACTGGCTGAAAACGTCGGGCTATTGAGGCGTCCCCGGGGGCGGCCGCCCGCTGCCAGCTGCCGCGCACCAGGCCCTCCACCGGCTGAAAATCAGTCTTGTAACGCATCTTGCGCGATTCGGCGATCCAGTAGCCCAGATGAACATAGGGCAGGGCGCGCCGTCGCGCCTCGGCAATCTGCCAGGAGGATGCTGTAAGTGCCGAGCGAGGCCTGCGGCTGTGCAGGGTCAAAGAAGGTGTACACCGATGACAAGCCGTCCGCGAGTTCGTCAATGATGCTGACCATCCGCAGGTGCCCCTGCTCGCGAAATTCCACCAGGCGGGTGTGCACATTGCTCTGCAACAGGAAATGCGAATACTGCTCGCGGCTGTCGTGGTCCATGCCGCCGCTGGGATGCCGTTGCGCCTGGCGAGGCGGCGGTACAGCGCGTAATGCTCGTGGGAAAACTTCAGGTCCATCACACGCGCGCTGAGGTGGGCATTGTCGCGCTGCGTGCGGCTTTGCGTGCGCTGGGTTTGAAGGCATCCACCAGCACACGCGCCGGCGTGCAGGCGCGACAGTGATCGCAATAGGGGCGGTAGGTGAAGGCACCGCTGCGGCTGAAACCCGATGCCACCAGATGGCTGTAGGTGGTGGAATCGATCAGGTAGCTGGGCGTGGCGACCTGCGAGCGCGCGAGCCGGCCGGGCAGGTAGCTGCACGGATAGGGCGCGGTCGCGTAGAACTGCAGATTCGCAAACGGCAGGTCATTCAGCTTGGACATCGTCAGCGCGCCAGGCGAGTCAGGTGAGGCGGAGTTTATCAACTCGCGCAGGCGGCCGGCAAAGTCGCTGCGCGGGATGGGCCGCGCGCCAAAACTCGCGAGATGCCGCGTCTGTTGCTGGCAGTCGATCAGTTCAAACCCGTCCCGCCGCAGTTTCTCCACCAGCAACCAGCGCCACTTTGGAGGCATCGGTGGCGCGTGTGAACATGGACTCGCCAAAGAACACCCGGCCCAGCGCCACGCCATAGAGTCCGCCGGCCAGCTCGCCATCCCGCCATGCTTCCACCGAGTGGGCCACGCCCAGCGCGTGCAGGCGCGTGTAGGCTGCCTGCATGTCCGGCACGATCCAGGTGCCGCCGCCCGGCTCGCGCGGCGCCGCACAGGCGGCGATCACGTCGGCAAATGCGCTATCAACGCGCACGCTGAATACCGGAACTGCGAACGGTCTTGGCCAGCGATTTCGATACCTTGAACTCCGACGGGATCAGCACCATGCGTGGATCGGGGCTCCACCAGAGGATCGGCTGGTCACCGGAAAACCACGGAAGAATTCCCTGCGAATAGGCGCGGATGATGGTGTGCGGCGCGAGGTCGCCGCCCGCGCAAAGCAGGCCGTTGGGCTCGGCCAGCGCCCTCGCCGGATCCGAATCACCGCCGCATCCGTAAGCGAACGGATCATCGCGCCGTCAGCATTGCGCGGTTTGCTGCGAGTAGCCGGCCAGGTCCATCACCTGTGCGCTTCCGGCGACGCGATTTCGCGCCTTGTCGCCATGATCCATGGCCAACTTGAAATCGTACTTCTGAAAAAACTCGTCGAATTTCTCACCGCCGAAGGTGCCGACGGCGAAGAGTTCGTCGGTTTTCGGATCGTGTTCGAGCAGAATGGTCGCCAGCGGCTGGGGCGCGGGCCGCCCAATACTTTGGCGCCTGCGGCCGGATCATACACGCTCTTGTCTGCGCAACAGGCGATAACCTTGCCGCGCGGGCTCACGCCGCTCGCCGCCGCGCGATAGCCGATGAAGCTGACCTGCCGAGTCGGATAGGCCAGCTTGTGGGCGCAGATCGCCGAGTAGGCAACGATGTTCTTCCCGCTGCCCACGCCGCCCGGCCAGTCGTACTCGGAACCGCCTTCGGTGCGCAGCGCCGTTCTGGCCGGGACGACGCTATCCAGGTTCAGCAGGAAACAGGGGGTGGAGGCGTAGGGATAGTTGAACACGTAGTTGTAATTCGCCTTCAGTGACCGCGCCTTGATGGCCTTGCCGTCCTTGTCGACCAGCTTTACGCGTTCGTAGCGACGTTCAACCGGCGCTGACTTGAGATTGCCGGCGGCGGCCGGCGCCTGCGCCGTGGCAGCCGCACAGGCCGCCGGGCCTGCCGTCGCGGCAACACAGATTTCAATGAACTGCCGACGTTCCATCATTCGCTCCGTCAAATCACGCCTTCGAGAACCTGCACATCGACAATCGCGCCGGCATCCACATTGCCGACGTGGTCGTGCAGCATGATGAAACAGTTCGCATCGGACATCGACTTGAGGATGCCCGAACCTTGTTCGCCGGTAGTACGCACCTTGAACACGCCCTCGTCGAGGTAAAGAATGCCGCGCTGGAACTCGGTTCGCCCCGGTGCCTTTTTGATGGCCGAGGTACACACCGCCTTGAGCAGCGGCTGCACCGGCAGCGGATCATTGCCTTGCAGAATGAGCAAGGCGTCACGCACGAACTGGTAAAAGGTGACCATCACCGACACCGGATTGCCCGGCAGGCCAAAAAAGTGCGCGTTACCGATCTTGCCGTAGGCCAGTGGGCGCCCGGGTTTCATGGCGATTTTCCAGAACACCACTTCGCCGAGCTTTTGCAACAGCTGTTTGACGAAGTCCGCCTCACCGACCGAAACACCGCCCGAGGTGATCACCACGTCGCCAACCTCGCTGGCATCGCGGAAAGCCGTTTCGAGCAAAGCCGGATCATCGCGCACCACCCCCATGTCGATGATTTCGCAGCCCATGCGGGTCAGCATGCCGTGCAGGGTGTAGCGGTTGCTGTCGTAAATCTGTCCTTCGGCAAGCGGGGAGCCGATCGAGACCAGTTCGTCACCCGTCGAGAAGAACACCACCCGCAGCGGCCGGTAGACGCCAAGCTCGCCCACGCCAAGCGAGGCCAGCAGACCCAGTTCAGCAGGACGGACCAGGCGCCCTTTCGGCAGGGCCACGGCGCCGGCTTTCAGGTCCTCGCCGGCATGGCGTACGTTCTGCCCCCTTCGGACACCTGCCGCGAAGCGGATCGATTTACCGTCGGCGGTGGCGCGCTCCTGCATGACTACCGCATCGCATCCTTCCGGCACCACGCCGCCGGTAAAGATGCGCACGCACTCGCCCAGACCGACCGCCTTGCCGAAAGGGGCGCCGGCAAAACTGGCGCCGACTTCGGTCAGCGGCGCATCCGGATTGGCCGCGAGGTCATCGAACCGCAGCGCCCACCCGTCCATCGCTGAATTGATGTGCGCGGGTACATTGACCGGTGACACGATGTCCTCGGCCAGCACGCGCCCAAGCGCGTCGCGGATCGGCACCCGCGCCAGGCCGGAAACCGGAGACAGGAAACTGTGAATGAATGCGCGTGCCTTGGCCACCGGCATGGAATTCGGATCGTAATCGTCGGCGCAGGAGGCTTCGGTAATGGAAAGCGGTTTGGTCATTGGGCGGACTTCAGGCGAAATTGAGCGGGATTGACTTGTCGGAAGTGATTTTACCGTCCGGTTGCAAGGTCACGACATGCAACTCGCGCAGCATGCAGCGCCATTCGCCGCGAATCCGTCGACTTGCCTCTGCATGCACATCATCAAAGCGGGCGCCGGCAGGATGACCGGTGGTTCGTCCCAGGGTCAGGTGCGGGGCGTAGGTCAACTCGGGGCGCAGGAAGGGCTTGAGCACGCCCTGATAGAGCTTGTCGTGCAGGGCGACCAGCGATTCGCTGCGTTCACGCACCATGAGGACGACAAACTCGTCGAGAATTCCCTCCACGTCGCGAAAGGTCGCGGACAGGGCGGGCCAGTTAGCCACGACGCGCCGCACGTGGGCCGCGATCTGCACCGGCGTCAGGTTGGTGGGGAAGGGGAACACCAGCCATACGTGCGCGGGCAATGTTGCGCCCAGAGGATCGTGGTCGTGCCTGAACGGCTCGATCGGCGAGTCCGGCGGGAATGGTGGAAACCAGACGATGCCGCGCCGCGGCAGCGGTGGCCGCAGCGCCAGCTTGCGCACATTGCGTCGTCCCGGCAATCGGCACCTCAGCCGGACTGTTCAAGCGATTTCAGCTCGTCCAGCGTGTTGATATTGGAAAAGGCCTGCTCCTGGTCATCGAACGGCACCTCGACCACCTTCAGGTTGGCGTACCACTTGTCGATCTTGCGCTGGCCGCTGGCGAGAAACTCGTGCAGGTGGGGCGCGAGACTGGTATGTGCCAGGCAGAACACCGGGTGCGGCTGGTCAAAGGTCTTTGCCACCGCGAGGTCGGCACCCGCTGCGTTCATGCCGTTGCGAAGCCTTGCGACGAGGTCGGCGGGCAGGAACGGCGAGTCGCAGGGCGTGGTGACGATCAATGGGCTCGTTGCGTGCGTCATGCCGGTGTGCAGTCCGGCAAGCGGCCCGGCGAAACCCTCGATGGCATCGGCGATGACTTGGTGGCCAAAGGCGGCATATTCATCCCGATTGCGATTGGCGTTGATCAGCACCTCATCGACCTGCGGGGCGAATCGTTCCAGCACGTGCGCGATCATCGGCCTGCCACGGAAAACCTGCAGCCCCTTGTCCACGCTACCCATGCGCGAGCCGCGGCCGCCGGCGAGGATGAGGCCGGTGATGGTTGCCGTCATTCCCCCTCTCCCCAACCCCTCTCCCGCGAGGGGAGAGGGGCCGCCGGTGATCCAGCTTTGTCGGTGTATTGCCCCGCCCGTCGTGGAGGCAGGGCTGCTCGTGCTTCCTGCCCCGCGATTCCTTCCCTCTCCCCTCGCGGGAGAGGGACCGAGGGAGAGGGGGCGAGTGCTTCCCGAATGCGCATCAATACACCTTCAAGATTTTCGCTGACGTCATTGTTCCAGAAGCGCAATACCCGGAAACCCTGCCGGACAAACCACGCGTCCCTTGCCGTGTCATTCGCAGAGCCGTTGTGCTGACCGCCATCGACTTCGATCGCAAGTCTCTGCGCAAAGCAGACGAAGTCGGCGATGTAGTTGCCGATCGGCTGCTGACGCTTGAACTTGACGCCACTGAACCGGCCACCCCGGATGTGGTGCCAGATAACCGCTTCGGCCGCCGTCAGCGCGGAACGCATCGACTTGGCATGTTTGAGCAGGCGGGCATTGGCTGTCATGACCAGGGCGCAGTCAGGTGTTTGTGCTGCCGCCAGCATTGCGCACCAGCCGTTCATTCCCGGTGAACAACAGGTAATGCCTGTTCACCGCCCGGCCTATCATGGTGATGCCGGTCTTTTGCGCAATCTCGTAGCCCATCTGCGTCAGCCCCGAGCGCGAGACAAGGAAGGGGATGCCCATCTGCGCGGCCTTGATCACCATCTCGCTGGTGAGCCGCCCGGTGGTGTAGAAAACCTTGTCGCCGCCATCCACGCCTTCGAGCCACATCCAGCCGGCGATGGCATCCACCGCGTTGTGCCGGCCCACATCCTCCACAAAGGTGAGGATTTCCGCACCGTGGGCCAAGGCACAGCCATGCACGGCGCCGGCCTGCTTGTAGATGGATTCGTGCAATCGCACATTGTTCAGCAGGCCGTAGAGCGTGGTTTCATCCAGGCGCGCCGTTTTCGGCAGGCGCACCTTGTCGAGATCGGCCATCAGGTCACCGAACACCGTGCCTTCGCCGCAGCCGGTGGTCTTGGTGCGCTTGGCCATTTTCTCGTCGAGATTTTTCAGGCCGTGACGGGTGACCACCGAGCAGGCATTGACTTCCCAATCGACCTGCACCGCGACGATGTCCTCGATGGATTCAAGCAAACGCTGGTTGCGCAGATAACCGATGACCAGCGCCTCGGGCGCCGCACCCAGCGTCATGATGGTGAGGATTTCGCGCTTGTCGACGTAAATCGTCAGCGGATGCTCGCCTGCGATCGGTGTGGGTACCAGGGCACCGGTTTCATTGATGGCATCGACGCTGAAGGTCGCGGGGCGGGCCGAGCGGCTGAGTGTGGGGCGGTACGACATTTCCAGGGAATGGATAGGGAACTTCTATTAACCTGCTGCGTGGCCAACCTTCGCGCCACTGGTGCTCTGCGTACCTTCGTACGCGTCCGCTCCTCGACTCGAATTTTGGCCGCTCGCGACGGTTTCTATTGATCCGACAACTAAACATGTTGAAACGGACTCAAGCAAGTTCCTTCCCCGGCGCAGGCCGGGGTCCAAGTTACACAAACCGTATACAGGCGAGATTGGGCCCCGGCCTGCGCCGAGGAAGGTCAACTCCCCCATCAACACATTTAGCCGCCGCATCTATAGAAGTTCCCGATAGTTAAACACAAGCACTGGCGCGGCTTCCAGGCCAGAAGTGCCCGGAAACGCCCGCCAATGCTGGACTTTTACTGGCCGAGCACCATGCGCAGCCATGCAATAAGCGGATAAAGATCTTCAAAATTACCGGCGATTTCCTTGGCCAGATCCTTTGACTTGTGTTTCTTCAGGTCGATCTCCAGGAAGCTGAAAAAATGCCGGTTCTTGATGATGTCCAGCATCGGGTGGTCGGCCGGCAAATGCTGGTAGCCCTTGGGTGCGCGCATCATGCGGTCTTCTTCCGACAGGCCGCCATAAGTTGATTGAAAGCGCTTGTTCTTGAGCAGCTTGGTCACGCCTTCTGGATGCGCCAGCACCATGTGGCGGATCTTGTTCAAGGTATCCGGCTCCGGCATGTACACGCCGCCGCCCATGCCGAGGATGCCCTGATGGTTGATCTGGAAGTAGTAGCCCGGCACCGCCTTGTGGTCCTTCTTCTCGCCGATCATGGCCGAGAACTGTGTCTTGTACGGCTCCTTGTTGTGCGAAAAGCGCACGTCGCGGTAAATGCGGAACAGCGACTTCTTCGGGTCC
>JBGATH010000043.1:0-32577 GCA_044229235.1 Usitatibacteraceae bacterium | reverse complement strand
TGCAATATATGCTGAAGCGGTTGGTGCCGAGACTCCGAGCAAGGCCGCGGCCATCGCCAAACACGCGCGCCAGAGCGAATCCAGACGGGCGATTGAGGCAGCGATTTGCTTACTCAAATCGTTTGAAGGAATCACGATCTCGCAGTCCACTTTGGATGCGGATCGGATGCTGTTGTGTGCGGGCAACGGCTACATAAATTTGCGTACCGGCAAGCTCACCAAACCAGACCGGGAGCGCTACGTCACCAAGTGCGTGCCGGTTGACTTTGATGCGCTCGCCGAGTGCCCGCAATGGCAAAAATTCCTGGAGGAAGTGACAGGCGGCGACGCGGAGCTTATCGCGTACCTGCATCGGCTGGTCGGGTACCTGCTGACAGGCGAAACCGGCGAGCAAATTCTGGCATTCCTGTACGGTACGGGCGCCAATGGAAAGTCCACGTTCCTGGTGACGCTGCGTGAGCTGCTGGGGCCGTACGCGATTCAGAGCCCGGCGGAAACACTGCTGGCACGGCGTGACGGCGGCATCAATAACGATATTGCCCGGTTGCGCGGTGCGCGGCTGGTGTCCTGTGTCGAGACCGAGGACGGCAAGCGCTTTGCCGAGGCACTGGTTAAGCAGCTCACCGGTGGCGATCCGGTGACGGCGCGGTTTCTGCACCAAGAGTTTTTCGAGTTCATTCCCGAGTTCAAAATTTTACTTGCTGCAAACCATCGGCCCATCATTCGCGGCGACGATGGCGGGATCTGGCGGCGCATTCACCTGGTGCCCTTCACTGTGACCATACCGCCAGAGCGGCGCGACAAGGCGTTACCCGCGAAGCTGCGGGCTGAGCTGCCCGGCATCTTGGCGTGGGCGGTGCGCGGCTGCCTGGAGTGGCAGCGAATAGGGCTGAGGCCGCCGGCTGCTGTGCTCGATGCGACCCAACACTATCGCGAGGACATGGACCTGATCGGCGCCTGGATTGCCGAGCGATGTGTGATGGTAAGTGGCGTCAAGGTGCAGGCCACGCACGCCTTCAATGACTACAGCAAATGGGTCACGGCCATGGGTGCCAAACCAATGTCGCAAATGAGCTTTTCGCGGAAATTGGAGGATCGTGGGTTCGAGAAGCGAAAGCAAGGCGTGGTGAATTTTCACGGGATCGGGTTGGTGGCAGAGGACGCAGTTAGCGTGCCGGAGCTGGCGCTATGACCCTCCAACCCTCCACAACCCTCCAAGTGCCAAAGTCCGCGCCAGTGGCTGAGTTTGGAGGGTTAGGGAGGGTTGGAGGCTTTTCCGCCTTTTTTTACTATGCATCTCTCGTGAAGGCTACTTCCCGAAAAAGCCTCCAAGTCTCCAAAGCCTCCAAACTCAGCCACTGGCGCGGACTTGATCGGTTGGAAGCCTTGGAGGCTTTGGCAATCGTGAAGCGCGCGTTGACGTTCGCAGCGCTGAAGCTCGCGGCCTGGCCGGCGGCGCGAGCAAATCAAAATATTTTTTGGGTCCTTGGTGGGCTTTCCCTGAGCGGCGCCGAAGACCGCGATATTCGCCTAGTTAGCAGGCCTTTTTTCTTATGCAACACAGTTGCATAAACAACGCTGCAACGTGCAACGAGGTATCAAAAAATGAGCCCTTATCAAAGTCAATCGGATGGCATCGTCGCGACGCCTGGCGCGCGCTGCTGCGCACACTGCGGCGCAAACCTTGTCGGTCTCGCCACCAAGCTGTTTTGCGGTGAATCGTGCCGCAAGGCAGCCAAGCGGCGGCGCCAGTCAGATGCCGGGATGCTGCCACCAAGCCGCACATCGGAGAAGGCGATCGCGTACAAGCGCCGATGGCGCCAGCGGTGGCGAGAAATTCGGAGAATCGTGACGGCGGAACCGCCACCACCTCCACCGACAAATAAAAAGGCGTCTCTCGTGTGCTGCGCAAATTGTGGCGCGAGCTTCATGCCAGCACGATCAACGCAGCGATTTTGCCGGACTGGCTGCAGGCTGAAAGCAAAGGCTGCGCGGAAGCGGCTCAATTTCACGAACCGGAAGCGGCAGGCCGGCCGTTCGCGGGCTCTATTCGAATGATTGGAGGTGGCCCCATGATCGACGTTGACGAAGATGATGCCGTGCCCTTATCTGAACGCGGCGTGCCGGTCGGATTCTGCGAGGAATGCGCGGCGCAAATGGCCGACGATGGCACGGAGGCGCTTGCCTACGACATGAATGCTCGAGGCCGCCTGATCGGCTTGTTTTGCCCGCACAACAGCGTGGCAGCCGTCGGCGTAATTGTCGATGGAATCGAAGTTGGCGACTGGCACACGCTCTCGCCGGCCAGTCCCGAGAGGCTGGCGCAAATGCTGGAAGACATCGCCACCGCTGCCGAGGCCAGATTTGCGGCGCTGACCGCCACCCACCACTGAAGATCGCCTGTATTCCCACCTCGCTACTTGGCAGCTCAACCCGACGAAAGGATGTAAATCATGATCACACTCGCAAACTTAGAAGCACATGACCTGGCAGCCGTGGAGATAGCGTGCACGGGGAAGTTGACCACTAACCCGCTATTCCTGGGTCCGCTATTGGATGCGGTGATCGCGGAAGGCAACCGCCGGCAAGAAGGAAAACCCAACCCGGTCCAATTCGAATTGCCGGATCTCGATTACAAGTCCGCACTGGTGACGGCGGCGCAGTTGACCGTGTTTCAGGCCGGTTCTGCGCAGGATGGTCGCGACGCGGCGGACCATTTTTTTCGTGCCGTATTCAATGAAATGTTGGAGCGAGCCGATCGCCCGAGAAAGCTTGATTCCTGAAAATATCTGTGTTAACGTGTCGGCACTTCACGGGATTTGTGAAGGTTCCAGCCGGTCCGCGCGATAGCCCTCACAGGTGATTCCGCAGTCAAAGGCGGGACCAGAAGCAAATCCCAGGCGACCAAATCCGCGGCTACGGCTGCGACGAATAGGGTGCTGATCGAAGCAAGTGTCAAGTTCGCACGCGAACCTGACGATTTGTTTTGTCGGCGCCCTTTTTCATTTTCGGGTTCCGACGATCATAGGAGCCCCGAATGAAACACCCCGCAACACCCACGGCGCACCAGCTCGCGGAATTTCGCGGCCTTGATACTCGGGGCCAGCTCCAAGCGCTGCGCGGCCTCAAGATCGAGCGCACCTTCACCGTCGATCGCAATGCCGAGGTCGACAAAGAGAAACGCACCTGCTGGTTTTCGATTGCCTCCGACGCGCCTTATGAGCGTTGGTGGGGCATTGAAATCCTCGACATGGGCAAAAAGTCAATCCGCGACCAGCGATTGAAAAACGGCCTGTCGTTTTGCGTAGACCACGATACCCGCGACATCGTCGGGAAAGCGTTCGAATACGAGATCAGTGCTGCCAAAAAGCTTCGGCTCCACGTTCGCTTCGGAAGAAGTGCACGCGCTGAAGAAGTCTGGCAGGACGTGCTCGACGACATTCGAACGGACACATCGGTGGGCTATGTGATTCACGACCTGGTGCTTGAGTCGGAGAAAGACGGAATACGCACCTACCGCGTCATCGACTGGGAGCCTCTTGAAGGCTCGCTTGTTGCGGTGCCGGCCGACCCGACCGTCGGATTGGGCCGCAGCCACACGACGCACAACCCCCTCATTACATTGCCATCCCTGAAAGGAAACGTCCACATGGATCACCTGAATGACAACCCTGCAGCAATCATTCCCGACAGCGCCAGCAAGCGCGTTCTGGATCTTCTCAAACTCGGCGACGAATACAAGGACCCGGAGCTGGCGCGCGAACTGATCGCAAACCCGGCCGCCACCATTGCCGACTTCAACCGGCTGAAGCTGGAAAAAATGCGACGTGCGCCTGCACCGATGGCCCTTGCCGAGCCTGCCTATGGCCCCAGCTATGGCAGCGCGGCGCGGGAAATTTTGGCGGCGCCGAAGTATTTCACCGGCCCGGATGCGCAGGAAAAAGCCTACCGTGCCGGGCAATGGGTGCGCGCCTGGTATGGCAACGAAGACGCGAAAAGCTGGTGCCGTGGTCATGGCATCGAAGTGCGCGCCATGTCCGGCCAGCAGCTCAGTCTTGGCGGCGCCCTGGTGCCGGATGAGCTGGCCGGCGCCATCATCGACCTGAGCGACTCCTACGGCGTGTTTCGGCAGCATGCCGATGTGTGGCCCATGAGCTCCGACGGCCTGACAATCCCCAAAAGCTCCGGCGATCCCACGACAGGATTCGTCGCGGAAAGCGGCGCTTTGAACGAGTCCGAGGGTTCCTGGGCTACCGTGAACCTGACCACCAAAAAGCTCGGCACCATCGTGCGGGTGCCCGCGGAGCTGATGGAAGATGCCGTGATTAACGTGGCCGACCGTGTGGCGTTTCAGTTGGCCCGCGCCTTCTCCAAAAAAGAAGATGAGTGCGGATTTTTGGGCGACGGCACATCGACCTACGGCGGCATTACCGGCCTCACCACCAAGCTGATCGACGGCACGCACGACGCCAGCAAAGTCACCGCGGCAACGAATCACGATCTGTTTTCCGAGATCGACGCGACGGACCTCTCAAACCTGATCGCGGCCCTGCCGGAATATGCCGTAGATGGGGCGAAGTGGTACTGCTCCAACTTGGCCTGGTCAACGGTCTTCATGCGACTGATGATGGCCGCAGGCGGAAACAGCGTCACCGACCTGTCGGGCAAGGTTCGCAAAAGCTACGCGGGCTTCGAAGTGGTGACCTCGCCGACGCTGCCGGCAGGTGCCGCGACGGACTACACCGGCTTGGTGATGATCATGTTTGGCAATCTTCGGCTCAGTTCGAAGTTCGGTTCGCGGCGCGATATCCGCATCAAGTTGCTGACCGAGCGGTATGCCGATTATGACCAGGTTGGCATCCAAGCCACCGAGCGTTTCGACATCGTCAATCATGACCTTGGAAGCCAGACTGTGGCCGGTCCGATGGTCGGCCTGGTCGGCGCGTAGTACCTGGAGGGGCAGCGCGAAGTTCGCTAGCGCTGCCCTGTTGCTGCCAGTTTCCCCACTGGCAGTAAGTTGACGCGAACACCGGCCGGGGGTTTACGACTCTCGGGATGCGCATCTGGATGCCGCACGGGGGTGTGGTGATACGGCGCACTTTTATTTCTACTTGAGGGCAAGATGGCACTACCAATCTTCGTTGCAAACTTCGCGCGACAGTGGGCGATCGGCCAGGCTCAATCGGCTGCCGGCACCCGGCCGGAATTGACCATCAAGATCACCAGCAACTTTGACGCAGTGCTCAAGGGCATCAAGGATGACCAGCGCGCGATTGAGCGGGCGACGCAGCGCGCGCTGAATGTCGCGGCGCGTGGCATGCGCACGGATACCAGTAGCGTATTGCGCGAGCGCTACCGACTCAAAAAGCGCGACGTCGACCAAAAGATTTCGGTCACACTGGCCACCACCAGCTCGCTACGCGCCACGGTCACGATAAAGGATTCTCCCTTGTCCGTGGCACGGTTTCTGGTCGGTCAAAACACCAAGCCGGGCGGCGGCGCCATCGTGAATATCAAGGGCGACAGGAAAGTCATTAGCCACACTTTTGTGCAGAAACTGAAGTCAGGCGGTGGCGATGATTACAACGTAGTTTTTGCCAGGACCGGAAAGGAGCGTTACCCACTCGTGGCGATTCGCACAATCGACGTGGCAAGCGCATCCAATATCGACGCAGTGCGGGTGCGCGTTGGCACCATGACGGATGATCGGTTCGACAAAGAGTTTGCCAGGCAAATGAATCTGCACGCGCGATCGATACCGGCGCAACCGGACATGACCGGGGCAAAAACCGTCGTGTTCGCAGTTCTCAAGGCCTGAGCCTAAGCTCCGGTCAAAGTGGCAACAGAACGGCAATAATCGGCACAAATGAAAAAGCCGGTTAGCGACTGCTAACCGGCTTTCCCTTGTGTTTATTGGTCGGGGCGAAGTGATTCGAACACTCGACCCCTTGCACCCCATGCAAGTGCGCTACCAGGCTGCGCTACGCCCCGACCGAACCGCGATTATAGCCTCGAATTGCGGTGGCGGGCTATGCGCCGAGCATCGTCAGGATGCTTTTGAGCTCGCTGCGAATGTCGGAAAGGTCGATCTGGCGCGGGCTGGCTTTGACTGGCGCTGGCGCCGGTTCATCCAGGCGATTTCGCGCACCGTTGATGGTGAATCCGTGTTCATAAAGGAGCTCGCGAATGCGTCGGATCAGCAGCACTTCATGGTGCTGATAATAGCGGCGATTGCCCCGCCGCTTGAGCGGCTTGAGCTGCGTGAATTCCTGTTCCCAGTAGCGCAAAACATGCGGTTTCACGCCGCACAGTTCGCTGACTTCACCGATCGTGAAGTAACGCTTGGCGGGAATGGCGGGAAGACTACTGGTGGGCAGCGGATCCATTGAAGGACTTCTCCACAAGGCTCTTCAGTTTTTGACTGGCATGGAAAGTCACGACACGGCGGGCGGTGATGGGGATTTCTTCGCCGGTCTTGGGATTGCGTCCAGGACGCTGCGGCTTGTTGCGAAGTTGAAAGTTCCCGAATCCCGACAGCTTGACGCTGTCGCCGTTCTCCAGAGCGAGCCGAATCTCCTCAAAAAAAGACTCAACCATATCCTTCGCTTCTCGCTTGTTCAGGCCAACTTTTTCGAACATCAAGTCGGCAAGCTCGGCTTTCGTAAGCGTCATATGTTTTTCGCTTTATTTTCTTAGAGTTGCGCCAAATTGCTGAGACAATACTTCAACTATTTTCGAGACTTTGCTGTCTGCCTCTGAATCTGTCAAAGTCCTGTCAGTATCCTGCATAACTACCCGAAAGGCAACACTTTTTTTCCCGGATTCGAGGTTTTGGCCGCGGTAAACGTCAAACAATGAAAACTCGACCAAATCGGCGATTTCCAAGTGCTCGACGGCATCGAGCATGCTCTGGATTTCGACGGCATCCGGCACCAGAAGTGCCACGTCGCGCCGCACCGATTGCATCCGCGAGAAGGCTGTGAAGCTGGGCGCGCGTGCCGTGGCAAAGGCGGCAATATCCAGTTCGAACACAACTGGGGAGCCGGGCAATTCGTAGTTCTGCACCCACTGCGGATGAACTTCGCCGAGGTATCCGACCGGGGTGCCGGCAACGGTGATTCGAGCAGAGCGCCCGGGGTGCAAGGCCGGGTGAGCCGCTTTCTCAAAACGTACCTGGAGGCCCTGCAGCAGCATTTCGACCTCGCCCTTCAAGGCAAAGAAATCCCCTGCTGAGCCCTTTTGGCCGCCCTCCCCCCACTGCTCGGGGAAACGCGGTCCGAATGTCAGTCCGGCGAGGCGCTCCGGTTGGGCTGGCAGGCTCACTTCGTCGCGCAGGAAGCATCGGCCCAATTCAAACAGCTTGAGGCGGCTCTCACCGTGATTGAGGTTGTGCTGAAGCGCGCTCACCAGGCCGCCGATCAAAGACGTGCGCATCACGCTCATCTGGCTCGCGATGGGATTGGCAAGCTTTAGTGGTGACGCATTGGCAGCGAAGTCGGCCTCCCATTGTTCCGGCACGAAGCTGTAATTGATGACTTCCTGGTATCCCATCCCCGCCAGCGCGTGGCGCAGCGCGTGACGGGACTTTAGTCCTTCGGGTATCGCCGAAATGGGTAGTGAAGAAACCGGCGGCTTGGCGGGAACCTTTTCATAGCCGTGAATGCGGGCGATTTCCTCGATGAAATCCTCTTCTATCGTCAGGTCGAATCGATACGCCGGCGGCGTCACCATTAACCCGGCGTCGTCGGGCGCCATGGATACGGCGCAGTTGAGCCTTCGCAAATAGGCGGTCATGTCGGCGACTGGAATGTCCATCCCCAGCAAGCGCCGCACGCGTGCAGGACGGACACGAACTGCGGTTCGGGAGGGCAGCTCGCCACTGGCCTCGGTCACCGGGCCGATTTTTGTTTCCGCGGTTCCACAGATTTCCATTACGAGGCGGGTAGCGTATTCGATGCCATCCCGGGCGCCATCCGGATCCACGCCGCGCTCAAAGCGAAAGGCCGCGTCGGAATTGATGCCGAGCGCGCGAGTCTTGCCCTGGATCACCGCCGGATCGAAATAGGCGGCCTCCAGGAACACGCTGCTTGTCTCCGCTGTGCACATGCTTTCCAGTCCGCCCATCACGCCGCCCAGGGCGACCGGGCCGGCGCCATCGGTGATCAGCAGCATGTCGGGTTGCAGCAACACATGCTGTTCGTTGAGCAGGTTCATTTCCTCGCCAGGCCGGGGGAATCGGACATCGATGGCCCCGTGTAGCTTGGCCTGATCAAATGCATGCATCGGTCGGCCGCGCTCAAGTGTGAGGTAGTTGGTGATGTCCACGAGCGGCGCAATCGACCTGAATCCGGCGCGCTCAAGGCGTTTTTTCATCCAGTCCGGCGTGGCAGCTTTGTTGTTGATGTTGCTGATGACGCGGCCCAGGTAATGCCCGCATGCTTTGCTTGCCGATATGCTGATGGCGCGCATGTCCGTTCCGGTACTCTCCACCGCTTCGACGGCGGGAACACGCAGGGTTGACCCGGTGACAGCCGCCAAGTCGCGTGCAATGCCGACCATCGACAGGCAGTCGCCCCGGTTGGGCGTCATCTTCAGCGTCAGGTAGACGTCATTCATGTCGAGATACTCGCGGATATCCTGTCCGATGGGCGCATCCGGCGCCAGCGCCAGCAAGCCACCGTGATCTTCCGACAGGCCGAGCTCGCGCGCGGAACAAAGCATGCCGCTGGATTCGACGCCACGCAGTTTGGCGGCACGGATTTCAAGCCCCGGCAACTTCGCGCCTACCAATGCACAGGGAACGCGCATTCCCGGCGCGACATTGGGCGCACCGCAGACGATCTGCAAGAGCGCGCCGGTGCCCGCGTCGACCTCGCACACCTTGAGCTTGTCGGCATTGGGGTGCGGCGCAGTAGCCTTCACTTCCGCGACCACGATTGATTCGAATTGCGCGACCGGCACGGTTTCCTCAACCTCAAGTCCCGCCATGGTCAGCGTGTGCGCCAGTTCCTCGACCGACAAATTGATGTCGACCAGCTCCTTGAGCCAATTTACCGAAACCTTCATTCGTTCTGTCCTGTTGCCCTGTTAGCGAAACTGACTCAAAAAGCGCACATCGTTTTCAAAAAACAGGCGCAGATCGTTCACACCGTATTTCAGCATGGCGAGTCGATCCAGGCCCATGCCAAAGGCGAAGCCGGAGTACTTCTCCGGATCGATGCCGCCATTGCGGAGAACCTGAGGGTGCACCACGCCGGCGCCACCGATTTCGAGCCACTTGATCTTGCCGCCCTTGTTTTCCCACTCCATGTCGACCTCGACGCCGGGTTCCACGAACGGAAAAAACGAGGGGCGAAAGCGGATCTGCATGTCCTCGCGTTCAAAAAACGCGCGAAAGAACTGGGTCAACGTGCCTTTCAAATCGGCAAGGCTGATGCCCTCATCCACCCACAGTCCCTCGATCTGGTGAAACATCGGCGAATGCGTGGCATCGTGATCGCAGCGGTAGACGCGCCCCGGGCAAATGATGCGAATCGGCGGGCCGCCCTTAGCCGATTGCGCCTGCATGTGCCGGATCTGAACCGGCGAGGTGTGTGTGCGCAGCAGGTGCTCGGAATTTTCCAGGTAAAACGTATCCTGCATCGAGCGGGCCGGGTGGTTGGGCGGCGTATTCAGGGCGGTGAAGTTGGTGTAGTCGTCCTCGATTTCCGGACCGTCGGCGACGGAGAACCCCATGGTGGCAAACAGGGCCTCGATCCGCTCAAGCGCGCGGGTCACCGGATGCAGGCCACCCACGCCGGGATTGCGCCCGGGCAAGGTGACGTCAATCGCTTCCGCAGCCAATTTCCCTTCGAGTTCGGCGCGGGCTATTCTGGCCTTTGCATCGTTGACCATCGCCTCAACCTGCGCCTTTGCGAGATTGATCGCGGCCCCTGCGGTCTTTTTTTCCTCGGGGGACAATTTCCCCAACGCCTTGAGTTGCTCGGTCAATGAGCCCGACTTGCCCAGGAAGCGGGCTTTGGCCTGTTCGAGCTCCGGCATGCTGGTAGTTGCGCCCAGCGTGGCTTCGGCGTCAGCCAGAATGGCTTGCAGCGTGGTCATAAGCGGTCTGTCTTTCCGTGATTTCCGGTAGAAACAAAAAAGCCCGCTGGAATCTCAGCGGGCCTTTTTGCGTATTGCTTGAGCGAACTTACGCAGCAAGGCCGGCTTTGGCTTGCTCCATAAATCGCGCGAATGCCGGCTTGTCCATTACCGCCAGATCCGCCAGCACTTTGCGATCGACCTCGATCTTGGCGCGCTTCAGGCCGTTCATGAAGCGCGAATAGGTCATGCCGCCGTCGCGAACTGCAGCGTTGATGCGCGCAATCCACAGGGCACGGAACACACGCTTCTTGGCACGACGGTCGCGGTAGGCGTATTGGCCTGCCTTCATCACCGCTTCTTTGGCGATACGGAAGACGGTACTGCGACGACCGCGGAATCCCTTGGCGGCGTTCAGGACTTTTTTGTGACGCGCACGGGCGGTTACACCACGTTTAACTCTTGGCATGGTGGCTCTCCTTACGCGTAGGGCAGCATGTCGCGGACATGGCCCATGTTGGTGGCGTGAATCTCAGCCGTACCACGGAGCTGACGCTTGCTCTTGGTGGTCTTCTTGGTGAGGATGTGGCGCTTGAACGCCATCGAGCGCTTGATGGAGCCGCTGCCGCGCGCCTTGAAGCGCTTGGCTGCCCCGCTCTTGGTTTTCATCTTTGGCATGAACTTACCTTTTATCTGCCTTGCCGCAGCAGGTGGTGGAACCGTTCCACGCTTTGAACCTGAAGTCGACTTGTTTGCACCCGATTGTTGCCGGAGGGGTGCGCTCCTGAAAATCAGTGTTTCTTTTTCGGTCCGACCATCATCACCATCTGACGGCCTTCCATTTTCGGAAACTGTTCCACCTGCCCCAGTTCCGCCAAATCCGCTTCCACCCGCTTCAGCAGCGCCATTCCCAGTTCCTGATGCGCCATTTCGCGCCCCCTGAACCGGAGGGTAATCTTGGTTTTGTCGCCTTCTTCCAGGAAACGTTTCAGGTTGCGTACCTTGATGTTGTAGTCACCATCGTCGGTACCCGGCCGGAACTTAACTTCCTTCACCTGAATCTGCTTTTGCTTCAGCTTTGCTTCATGCGCCTTCTTGGCTTCACGGTACTTGAACTTGCCGAAATCCATGATCCGGCAGACAGGTGGTTTCGCCGTCGGCGCAATTTCCACCAAATCCAGTTCCGCTTCTTCCGCCAGCTTCTGTGCATCCATCAAGCTGACTATTCCAAGTGGCTCAGACTCCTTGCCGAGCAGTCGAACCTCCGTAAGACCAGTGATCTCCGTGTTGATTCGAACGTCTTTGTCAGTAGCGATAAAACTCTCCCAGTCGTTTCAGTTGGTCTTGGGCAGTGGTTTCCACCGCCTCAAGGGCCTGGTATCCGGCACAACGAATTGAACAACGCGACCGGCGGCCCGCGCTAACGCTTGGCCGCAATCTCCGCGTTCAAATGCGAGACAAAAGCTTCGAGGCTCATGGCCGGCAGGTTCTCACCGCCGCCTTTGCCGTCCCGAACTCTTGCTGTGACGGATCTGGCTTGCATTTCTTTATCGCCCAAAACGAGCAGGAAAGGAACTTTTTGCAAGCTATGTTCCCGAATTTTATAGGAAATTTTCTCATTGCGCAAATCCGCCTGCACCCGGAATCCGGATGCTTTGAGCGCCGAAACCACCTCGGAAACGTAGGCCGCCTGATTTTCGGTGACATTTACCGCCACAACCTGCACCGGCGCCAGCCACAACGGCAGCGCACCGGCAAAGTTTTCGATCAGGATGCCAATAAAGCGCTCCATGGAACCGACGATTGCCCGGTGCAACATGACGGGTGACCGACGCGTGCTGGTGTCGTCGATGTACTCGGCACCGAGGCGGACCTGGGTATTGAAATCGACCTGCATCGTGCCGCATTGCCAGACCCGGCCGAGTGCGTCCTTGAGGGAATATTCGATTTTGGGGCCATAGAAAGCGCCCTCGCCCTTCAATTCCTCCCATGGCACGCCGATGGCGTCGAGGGAATCGGCCAGCGCCTTCTCGGCTTTGTCCCAGGATTCTTCGGAACCAACGCGCTTTTCGGGCCGCGTGGAGAGCTTGTAAATGATGTCCTTGAAGCCAAAATCCGCATAGACCTTTTGCAAAAGCCTAGTAAAATCAAGGCACTCCTGCTGAATCTGTTGCTCGGTACAAAAGATGTGGCCATCATCCTGCACAAAACCACGGACGCGCATGATGCCGTGGAGCGCCCCGGAAGTCTCATTGCGGTGGCAGGCACCGAACTCGCCATAGCGCAGCGGCAAGTCCCTGTACGAACGCAGGTCGGTGTTGAAAATCTGCACGTGTCCGGGGCAGTTCATCGGTTTGATCGCGTAATCGCGCTTTTCCGACTCGGTGGCGAACATGTGGTCCTTGTAGTTCTCCCAGTGGCCGGACTTTTCCCACAATGAGCGGTCGAGAATTTGCGGACTGCGCACTTCCTGATAGCCGTTGTCCTGGTAAACCCTGCGCATGTACTGCTCGACCTGTTGCCAGATGGTCCAGCCCTTGGGATGCCAGAAGACCATGCCGGGCGCCTCGTCCTGCATGTGAAACAGGTCAAGCTGTTTGCCGAGTTTGCGATGGTCGCGCTTTTCGGCTTCCTCGAGCATGTGCAGGTAGGCTTCCTGTTCCTCTTTTCTCGCCCAGGCCGTGCCATAAATGCGCTGCAGCATTTCGTTCTTGGAATCGCCGCGCCAGTAGGCGCCGGCCACTTTCATCAGCTTGAATACTTTCAGCTTCCCCGTCGACGGCACATGCGGGCCGCGGCAAAGATCGGTAAATGTCCCCTCGGAATATAGCGAGACATCCTCGTTGGCCGGAATCGAGGCGATGATTTCGGCTTTGTAATGCTCACCAAGGCCCTTGAAATAGGCGACTGCCTCGTCGCGTGGCAGTATCTTGCGCGAGACCGGGATGTCCTGCTTGGCCAGATCCTGCATTTTTTTCTCGATGGCAGCGAGATCCTCCGGCGTGAACGGGCGCTTATAGGCAAAGTCGTAGTAGAAGCCGTTGTCGATGACCGGGCCGATGGTCACCTGCGCGTCCGGAAACAGTTCCTTGACCGCAAAGGCCAGCAAGTGCGCCGTTGAATGCCGGATCATATCCAGCCCATCGGCGTCCTTTTCGGTGATGATGGCGACCTGGGCGTCTTGTCCGATCACGTGGCTGGTATCAACCAGCTTGCCGTTTACCCTGCCGCCTAGCGCGGCCTTGGCGAGCCCCGCGCCGATACTGCCGGCGACTTCCGCAACCGTGACGGGTTTGTCGAATTGGCGGACCGATTGGTCCGGTAACGTGATGGCAACCATATGAACTCCAGATTCAGAAATGAAAAAAGCGCGGGGGACCGCGCTTTTTGGAAAATCGATTGAGACAACAGACGAACGGCGACCGCGCGGCCTAGCGAGAAAAAGCTCCCAAGGTAGTCAGCGGTGTCATAACCATTTTGTTCTCCGCGGTGCAGGCGTCCGCAGTATCTGCGGCTTGCCGGGCTGATGCGGCCCTTTCCTCAACAGTCGATTGGAATAGACATTGTAGCATCGTGACCTTCATAGCACAAATTCGCGCGGATGGCCGTTTGGCGCTGGTTTCCAGACATAAATGCCCGGAAAGGCGCGCCGGCGCTAGGGTTTCACTTTCGAATGTAGCCGCTTTCCTTGAACATAGGTGGCGGCAACCATGTGCTCGTCGCCGAGCATCATGGTCACGAACAGGCGCTCGGCAAGCGAATTTGCCATGCGCAGCCGCCGCTCGATCAACGGCGTTGCCGCCTGGTCGAGCACGACGAAATCAGCAAATTTGCCCGGCATGAAATTGCCGATTTCGTCGTCCAGTGACAGTGCCCGTGCGCCGCCCAGCGTCGCGAGGTAAAGCCCCTGTAGTGCGTCCAGTTGCTGGCTGCGCAGATGCAAGACCTTGTACGCCTCGTGCAATGTGCGAAGGATGCTGAAGCTGGTGCCCCCACCCACATCGGTACCGATGCCGACCCTCACGCCGTGGCGGTGCGCGTCGTCGGCATCGAACAGGCCGCTACCAAGGAATAGGTTGGACGTCGGGCAAAACGCCATGGCCGCGCCGCGCCGGCCCATGTTTGCGCGATCGCTTGCGTCGAGATGAATGCAGTGCGCATAAACGCTGCGTGGTCGCAACAGGCCGAAGTGTTCGTACACGTCGAGATAACTTTTGCTCCACGGAAATAGCTCGCGAACCCAGCCGCATTCGTCGATGTTCTCCGCCAGATGTGTTTGCAGATATACACCCGCATGCTCGTCCAGCAATTTGCCGGCTAATTCCAGTTGCGCTTCGGTTGAGGTCGGGGCGAAGCGCGGGGTTACCGCGTACCGCAGGCGTGTCCCGGGCTTCTGGTGCCAGTCTTGAATCAACTGCCGCGACTCGTCGATGCCGCGTTCGGTGGCTTCGCACAGGCCATCCGGGCAATGTCGGTCCATCAGCACCTTCCCGGCGATCATGCAAAGACCCCGGGATTCTGCGGCGCGGAATATCGCGTCAGTTGATGACTTGTGCACCGTGGCGAATACCATCGATGTGGTGGTGCCGTTGCGTAGCATTTCTTCGACCGTGAACTCGGCGACCTCATGCGCATGACCGGCATCGGAAAACCGCCGCTCTTCCGGAAACGTATGCTGTTCGAGCCAATCAAGCACGTTCCGGCCATAGGAGGCGATGATGTCCGCCTGCGCGAAGTGGATGTGGGTGTCGACAAAGCCAGGGACGATCAATTGGCCGCGAAGATCATTGATCAAGAAATCATGCGGTAGCGATGCCAGTATCGATGCCGCGTCGCCAACCTCGCGCACCCGTCCGTTCTCGACTACCAGTACGCCATCCTCGACAAAAGACACGGCGGACTCGGCCGCCTCGGCCGGGTCCCCGAGAAAGTGCAAGATGGAGGCGCGGTAGGCGGCCGTTCCGGTTGACGGGGGCATGACCGGTGATGTCATTGGGTTGGTCCGCCTTGCGCGTACCAGCGGGCTACCAGCGCGCGTTCTTCGTCGGTCATATGCGTCAGGTTGCCGATAGGCATGTAACGGTTGCCGACGGTTTCAGCCAATTTGGCCGCGTGCTGTGCCACGCCCGCGGCATCCGTCAGCATCACGCCCTTTGGCGCCTGCACAAATCCTTCTTGGGTTGGCGTCGCGGCGTGGCATGTGACACAGCGCCGGTCGAGGATTGCTCGCACTTGCCGATATTCAACGCGCTCGCCATCGACGCCCGCTGCTTTGGGTGCCAGCGCCACCATCACGCCAAGCAGGATTGCCACGGCAACCACCACCAGTCCCGGCAAGTTGCGGCCGCGGCGGCGCAACACAAAGTACTGGCGAATGAGCACACCGGCCAGCATGATTGCTCCGAGTACCGCCCAGCCATACGGGTGGCTGTAGGTCATCGGGAAATGGTTGCTGATCATGATGAACAGCACCGGCAGCGTGAAGTAGGTGTTGTGGACCGAGCGCTGCTTGCCGATGGCACCGGGCATCGGGTCGACCGGTTTTCCCGCGCGTATCGCCTCGACCATCTGCTTCTGGCCGGGGATGATGTGAAAGAACACGTTTGCCACCATGATCGTGCCCATCACGACGCCAACATGAACATAGGCCGCGCGAGCGCCGAAGATCTGGAAAAGACCCCAATCGGCAACCATGACCAGCACGAACACTAACGAGGCGAGCAGCATTTCACGCCTGACCAGCAGGCGACACAGCGAGTCGTAAATCAGCCACCCGCCGACGATGAATGCGATGCTGATGGCAATGGCGGGCGTCGGCGTCAATGCCAGAACCGATCGATCGATCAGGTAGGTGTTGGCGCCAAACCAGTACACGATCGCCAAAAGCCCGATGCCACTCAGCCATGTGGTGTAGGCCTCCCATTTGGACCAATGCAGATCTTGGGTCAGCGATTCCCCCTTGGGCCCGATGAGGTACTTCTGGCTGTGGTAAAAACCGCCGCCATGTACCGCCCAGAAACCGCCAAAGACACCACGTTTCAACTCAGCTTCGTTGGTCGCGGGTGTCAGTGAGTTATCCAGCATCACGAAATAAAACGATGCGCCTACCCATGCAGCGCCGCTGATCAGGTGCAGCCAACGCACCAGCAGATTCAACCAGTCAAGCAGGTAGGGTTCCATGCGTTCTCAGTTGAGGAAAGTTGAAAACTCAAGCACTGGCGCGGCTTCTGGCGGGTTTTTGGCCGGAAATGCCCGCCAATACTGGGGTTTTCGAGTTTTGTGCCGGCTTCGCCTGCATTTGGCGTTCGCTGAATTCCAGTATTTGGGTCGCCACACCCAGCGCGATGGCCATTGGTTCCTTCGACGATACCCGGGTGTTTCCAATGGGGCAGATCATGCTTGCCCGTCGTTCCGCACAGATGCCGCGAGCGTGCAAGCGTGTTTCGAACAGGCGCCGTTTGGTTCTTGAACCGATTAGTCCGAACCAGGCGACATCATCCCGACGCAAAATCGATTCCGCGATCTCGTGGTCGAGCGTGTGGCTGTGCGTCATCACCAGGAAATACGCGTCGGCAGAGGCAGAAGAGGCCGCATCGGCCGGTTCGTCGCTGACCATGCAGATAACGTTTGCGGGCACAGCGTCAGGAAACTCGCTTTCGCGAGAATCGATCCAGGTCACGCAGCAATCCAGCTCGCCCAGTATTTTCACCAGTGCGCGCCCGACGTGCCCGGCGCCAAACAGGTAAAGCTTAAAGGCCGCAGGGGCGACGGTTTCCACCAGGTACGCGCGGGTGTTGACCGTGACGACCTCGGGGCCCTGGTGCGTTCCCCGGACCGCAAACGCGTGCAGTAGCTGCTGCCTATCCGTGTCGGGCAAGGATCCAACGGCCGCATCACCCACGAGCAGCAGTTTCCCATCCCGATGATCGCCGTGTAGCGCCGTGGCCAGTTTGCACGACTCGCCCCCGTCGATTGCGGCACAAAGGGCGTTGGGCCAGGTGGCGGTGGGCATCACCGGCTCGAACAGCAGGTTCACTACGCCGCCACAACATTGGCCGAGACTGGCGCCAAGGGGAAACCGCTGCATTCTTGCCTCGCTGCCCGTAACCAGCATATCGCGCGCGATACCAATGGATTTGAATTCAAGATTGCCGCCGCCAATCGAGCCGACGACTTCGGACCCTGTTACCAGCATTCGCGTACCCGCCTCACGCGGCGCCGATCCGCGCGTCGAAACCACTGTGACCAGGACACAATCTTTGCCGGTACTTTTACAACGCAACAGCTCGTGTACCCAGCGGCTCACTTGCCGGCCTCCTGCATATCACGCACGGCACGCAGAATGGCCTCGGGTGTCGCCGGGGCATTCAAGGGCGGATTGCGGCAGTAATTTGCCACGCTGGCGATGGCATCGCGTATCGCAAAAAATACCGAAAACGCCAGCAGCAGCGGCGGTTCGCCTACCGCCTTGGAGCGAAAAATCGTGTCCTCCCGATTGCTGTTGCCATACAGGGCGACGCGGAAATCTGCAGGGCAATCGTTCACGGCCGGGATTTTGTAGGTTGATGGCGCATGTGTCATCAATCTGCCGTCTGCGTTCCACCATAGTTCTTCGCAGGTCAACCAGCCCATTCCCTGAATAAACGCGCCTTCAATCTGGCCGATATCGATCGCCGGATTGATAGAATTGCCCGCATCGTGCAGCAGATCCGCGCGCAACAAGCGAAATTCTCCGGTCAGCGTGTCGATGGCGACCTCGGAAACGGCCGCGCCGTACGCGAAGTACAAAAACGGGCGCCCGTCCATCTTGTTGCGGTCCCAATGCAATTTTGGCGTGGCGTAAAAACCGTCGGACCAGAGCTGGATTCGTGCGTGATAGGCGTGCCGCACCAGTTCATCGAACGGCATGGCCTCGCCATCTCGCCCGGCGATGACCTGGTTCGCGTCAAACCGGACCTCGCCTTCCGAACAGCCAAGCATTTCCGCGGCCAAAGCAGCCAGCCGCCGCCGGATTTGGCGAGTGGCGTCCTGAGCGGCTTTGCCATTCAAATCAGTTCCCGTGGATGCCGCCGTCGCCGACGTATTGGCCACCTTGCTGGTGTCGGTTGCCGTGCAACGCACGCGCGCCACATCAACGCCAAGCTCCGACGCGACGATCTGCGCCACCTTGGTATTGAGCCCCTGCCCCATTTCCGTCCCGCCATGATTCACCAGCACGGAACCATCGGTGTAAACGTGCACCAGGGCGCCGGCCTGGTTGTAATGAACCATGTTGAAGGAAATGCCGAATTTGACCGGCGTCAGTGCGATACCGCGTTTCAGGATCGGATTGGTTTTATTGAAATCACGAATGGCCAGACGCCGGGCGGCGTATTCGCTGGATGATTCCAGCTGAGTCACGAGTTCAGCAATGATGTTGTCTTCAACGGTCATTCCATACGGCGTGGTGTTGCGCGGCGGGACTCCGTAGAAATTGGCACGTCTGACCTCCAACGGATCCAGCCCGAGTTCCCGTGCAATGTTATCGATGATGTATTCGATGGCAATCGCGCCTTGCGGGCCGCCGAACCCGCGAAAGGCGGTGTTGGATTGCGTATTGGTGCGCGCGGACAGTCCGCGAATCTCGATGTTTTCCAGGTAATAGGCGTTGTCGACATGGCAAACAGCGCGGGCCATCACCGGGCCGGAAAGGTCGGCTGAATAGCCGGCGCGCGACAGCAATTCGATCCGCAGGCCGTGAATGATGCCCTTTTCGTCAAAGCCAACGTCGAAGTCAAATTGGAAGTCGTGACGCTTGCCGGTGATCATCATGTCATCGTCACGATCCAGCCTTAGCTTGACCGGACGATTCAGGCGGCGCGCCGCGATCGACGCAATGCACGCGAACTGCGCCGACTGGGACTCCTTGCCGCCGAAACCTCCGCCCATGCGCCTGGTTTCAACCTTGATGTGGCTGGACGGCACGGCGAGCGCGTGTGCGACCAAGTGCTGCATTTCGCTCGGGTGCTGGGTGGAACAATGCAGGTGAATACCGCTGTTTTCCGTCGGGATGGCATAAGAGATCTGGCCTTCCAGATAAAACTGCTCCTGTCCGCCCACCGCAAATTGGCCGCACAGTCTTCGCGGCGCCGATGCCAGCGCGGCCCCCACGTCACCGCGCGCACGTGCCATAGGAGGAACCACAAAGGATTCCTCTGCCCTGGCATGTTCAGGCTGCAAAATCGCCGGCAGATCGACGTAGGTGATGCCGGCTAGACGCGCCGCCCGGCGAGCGGCGTACTGACTGTCAGCAATGACTGCAAATACTGGTTGGCCAACATAGTTGACCGTGGCCGAGGCCAGGATCGGGTCGTCGGCCAGAATCGGGCCGCAATTGTTTGCCCCGGGGATATCAGCGGCGAGGATAACGTCGATTACGCCGGGGGCATTGTGCACCGCGGACAGATCAATGGACTCGATGCGCGCGTGCGCGCGCTGGCCCAGCCCCAGTGCTGCGAACAATGTGCCGTTCGCTTCCGGGATGTCGTCGACGTACACCGCCTCGCCGGAAACGTGAAGACGGGCCGATTCATGGTGATGCGAAACGCCACGAGTTTCCTGCGCAGGAACTGAAGCCGAAGCGGTACCTGGGCGCATCAGGCGAAAACCCGTAGCTGTGTTGGCGCCAGCGCGCCTTCGCGCCGCGTCTCCAGAAAGAAGCGGTACAGCAGATTTTGAGCCGCAGTCATCCGGTATTCTGCCGAGGCACGTGCATCACTCAGCGTGGTGAAATCGGCAGCCATCATAGACATGGCGGCCTGGACACCTGCTTCATCCCAAGTCTTGCCAATCAGGGCATTTTCAATCTGCATCGCCCGTTTCGGCACCGCTGCCATGCCACCGAACGCGGCGCGGAAGTGCGTCACGCGATCCGAATTTACCTGGAGAGAGAATGCGGCGCACACGGCGGAAATATCCGAATCAAACCGCTTCGACAGCTTGTAGCATGCTACCCGCCGGTTGGTGTCGCGCTGGGGCACAGTGACATACGCCAGCACTTCGTCGGGCGCCAGCGCTGTTTGCTGGTAACCCCTGTACAGGTCTTCCAGCGGCAACTCCCGCGAACCTCCAGGGCCGACCAGCACTATATGCGCGCCGATCGCGATCAAGGCGGGCATCGAATCTCCGATCGGCGAGCCCTTGGCGACATTGCCGCCAAGGGTGCCCGCGTTACGTATCGGTTCGGAAGCAAAGCGTTCCCACATTTCATCAAACTCGGGATACTCCTCCCGAATGGTCGCCCAACAATCGTTGAGCGAGACTGCCGCGCCGATTTCGATGCGACCGCCCAACTTCCTGATCTGCTTAAGCTCGGTGATTTCGCCCGTGTAAATGATGTCGCCCAGCGGCCGAAACTGCTTGTTGACCCATAGTCCGATGTCGGTTCCGCCCGCCAGCAGCGTGGCGCCAGGCAGCCTGGAACGCAGCTCCACCAACTCCGCGAGCGTTCGCGGCGCGTGGAAGGTCTGCCCCCCGGCTGCATAGGCAAAGGCTGACGCACGGGTAAGTCCACGCAGCAGTTTCTCGGTGGATCCCCGGTCGAGGGCAGCCGACCGGCGACGATTCATGGTCACGCCCGCCTCGATGATCGGCCGATAGCCCGTGCAACGACACAGGTTGCCGCTGATGGCACGACGCACGTGGCCCGCGTTCAATTCGCTTCCCGCAGGCGACGCCTGGTAAAGGTTCCACAGCGACATCACAAATCCGGGCGTGCAAAACCCGCATTGGGAAGCGTGACATTCGACCATGGCTTCCTGGACCGGGTGCAATGACCCATCGGGCTGACGCAGGTCCTCTACCGTAAACAGTGCCTTGCCGTCGAGCGTGGGAAGAAACTGAATGCACGCATTGATGGACTTCAAGCGCAACTGCCCCGATTCCAGGCTGCCCACGACCACGGTACAGGCACCACAGTCTCCCTCGGCGCAGCCCTCCTTGGTGCCGGGCCGCCGGGCAATGGTGCGCAGGTAGTTGAGCACGGTGGTCGTAGGCGGCAGGCCGCTGACCTCCACCACTTGATTGCCGAGCACGAATCTGATCGGTTGGCTCGCCACGTTCATGGTGTGTTTTATTCAGCTGCCGCGATATGTGGAATAACTCCACGGGGAAACGACTAATGGCACGTGGTAGTTCTGGGTGGCATCAGCAACACCGAATCGCAAAACGACAACGTTCAGGAATGGGGGATCCGGCAGCGAAACACCTGCGGCACGAAAATAATCACCCGCCGCAAATTCGAGTTCGTACACGCCGGGCTGAAATTCACCGCTTTCGATCAACGGGCGATCGCAGCGCCCGTCCGAGTTGGTTCGCGTCGTGAGCACAGGTTGCCGCCCGTTCGAACTGACCCGAAACAACGAGACCGCAACGCCGGCGGCGGGTCGCCCATGAGCGGTGTCCAGCACATGTGTCGTCAGTTTTCCCAATTGGACGCTCCCGTCGATTGATGGGCCATGATGTGCAAATGGGCATTTTTTGTCAACAAATTAATATTGATTTTGTGCACAATTTGCGTCAAGCTTTGGCGAGTTTTCGTCACCGACCCTTTGAATGACAACTCCAGCCGCATTCGCCTCGTGAAGCACGTCACCTCCAACGCTGCCCATCCTGCGCCTGCTCTGCACGAACTGGTGTTTGCGCAGATTCATGACGCGATACTTGAGAGCAGGCTGCCCCCCGGCTCAAAATTGAAAGAGGTGCCGTTGGCGCAGCACTTCAGCGTGACGCGCGGCACCATCCGAAAGGCACTTGCGCAACTCGCTTCGATGAAGGTGGTGGAACTTCGCCCAAACAGGGGGGCAATTGTTGCCAGTCCAAGTATCGAGGAGAGCCGACAACTCTTCGCCGCGCGCCGCGCCATCGAGAGCGCGCTGGTCGAGGCGCTCGCCGCCAATCCCAGCGCGAGCCAAATACGAACGCTCAAGTCACTGATTCGGCAGGAAAATATGGCATATCGCCAAGCAGATATGCGGCGCGCATTGAAACTATCCATTGATTTTCATCGCGAGCTTGCGGCAATGGCAGGAAACGCGGTGATGGCTGGAATACTCGAACAACTCATTTCGCAGACTCCGCTGGTGTTGCTGGCTTGGCGGGATCCCAAGCACGCGGGAAACTGCGCTAATCGCGATCATGCGGAACTGGTTGCAGCCATAGAAGCGCGAAACCCCGTCCGGGCGACTGAAGCGATGAAATGTCATCTTTGCAATCTTGAAGGACAGCTGTGCCTTCAGAAGCCGGAACCAACTGATGAGCTTGCCAGGATTTTTGGGCGCAGCGGCGCCGTGCAACGTGCAACGGCGTCTCATTGAGTTCTGCGCGACAGGTCCTCTGAACCATGGATGACGCCTATCCCCGCGACCTGATCGGCTACAGCCGATCACTTCCCGATGCAAAGTGGCCGGGTAAGGCGCGCATTGCGCTGCAGTTCGTATTGAATTACGAAGAGGGAGCGGAGAACTGTGTGCTGCATGGCGACCCGTCCTCGGAGCAGTTCCTGTCTGAAATCATTGGTGCGCCTGCCTTTCCGGCGCGACACATGAGCATGGAGTCAATTTACGAATACGGCTCAAGGGCCGGCGCCTGGCGAATTCTCGGAGAATTTGAACGACGAAAGCTGCCGCTGACGGTATTTGGCGTTGCGATGGCGCTCGAGCGGCACCCCGAACTCACGGCTGCTTTCGTGGAGCTTGGGCATGAGATCGCCTGCCATGGATGGCGCTGGATTCATTACCAGTCGATTGACGAGCAGACCGAGCGCGAACACATGCGACTTGCTGTCGAGATAGTCAAGCGGCTAACTGGTACGGCCCCGCTGGGCTGGTACACCGGACGCGACAGCCCCAACACGCGGCGACTGGTGGTGGAGCATGGCGGATTTCAATATGACTCGGACAATTACGCCGATGACCTGCCCTTCTGGGCAAAGGTCGTTTTGTCGGATGGCAGTACAAAGTCACACCTGATTGTTCCATACGCTTTAGATACCAACGACATGCGGTTCGCCACGGCCCAGGGCTTCAATACTGGCGAGGATTTCTTCACCTACTTGCGGGACGCATTCGATGTCCTTTACGCGGAAGGCGAATCAAAGCCAAAGATGCTTTCAATCGGGCTCCACTGCCGTCTGACGGGCAGACCAGGCCGGTTCAGGGCGCTGCAGAAGTTCCTTGACCACGTGGAGGCGCACGACCGGGTGTGGATCTGCCGGCGCGTCGACATTGCGCAACATTGGTGCAACCTACACCCGCTGATTGCGAATTGATGCACGCAACGACGCCATTGCCGGCGAAGTTTGCAAATATGGAACTGGCCGAGTTTGTAGGCGAACTCGGAGGCATCTACGAGCACTCCCCCTGGGTGGCTGAGGCAGCTTGGCGTGCGGGACCGTTTTCGACTCTCGAACAGCTGCACGACGCGATGCAGCAGGCGGTGCGTCAAGCGGCGTCGGAGCAACAGCTTGCCCTGGTCCAGGCACACCCGATGCTCGGGACCGCAAAACTGGGTACGCTTACCCCCAGTTCCCTCGCCGAGCAAAGCGGCGCGAAGCTGGACCAACTCAGCGCGCAGGAAAAGGCAGAATTTGCGCGCCTTAACACTGCCTATCAGCAACGCTTCAATTTTCCGTTCATCATCGCTGTAGCGGGACGAACCCGCGAAGACATTCTGGAAGCCATGCGAGAAAGGCTCGCCAACAGTCGCGAACAGGAATTTGAAAAATGCCTGCAGGAGATTGGCCAAATCGCCAAGCATCGATTGCGGAATTTGCTTGGTGCCTGACTCATTCGCCAAGTTGCCTTCCTGGCCTAGCTTGGGTATCCATCCGGATTGCGGGACTGCCATCGCCATGCATCGGCGCACATTTGCTCGAGGTCTTTGGTGGCGCGCCAACCGATAAGGCGATCTGCCAAGGCCGTGTCGGCAAAACAGGATGCGATATCGCCCGGGCGCCTTGGCGAAACCTCGAACGGAACCGGCTTCCCGCTCGCGGCTTCGAATGCGCGAACGACCTCCAGCACCGAGTAGCCCTTCCCCGTTCCGAGATTGATGGTCATCAAACCTGGTTTTGCCAGTAGGGCATTCAGTGCCTTAACGTGCCCGATTGCCAGATCAACCACGTGTATGTAGTCACGCACGCCAGTACCGTCAGGTGTCGGGTAATCATTGCCGTAAATGGACAGCTTGGCACGCTTGCCGACGGCAACCTGGCTGACGACAGGCATGAGGTTATTGGGGATGTCGTTGGGATCCTCGCCAATCAGTCCGCACGCATGGGCGCCAACCGGATTGAAGTAGCGCAACAGCGCGATTCGCCAAGCTTCATTACTCTTGAAGGTATCGCGAAGAATGTCCTCAATCATGAGCTTACTGCGCCCATACGGGTTGGTAGCCGACAGCGGGAAGTCTTCGCGAATCGGTACCGAGTGTGGATCGCCGTAGACCGTTGCAGACGAACTGAACACAAGATTGGTGACCCCTGCTTTGGCCATGACATCGAACAGCACAAGGCTGCCAGATACGTTTACGTCGTAATACTCCAGCGGTTTTTGGACAGATTCGCCCACCGCCTTCAGCCCGGCGAAATGAATGACCGCAGCCACCTCATGCTGGCGAAATATTTCCGTCAGCGCCGATCGGTCCCGGATGTCGGCCTGATGGAAAGCCACATGCTTGCCCGTAATTTGTTCGACGCGGCGAATGGCCTCCTGCTTGCTGTTGCAGAGGTTGTCCATGACAACGGGTTCAAACCCGGCAGAAATGAGTTCCACGCACGTATGTGAACCGATGTAGCCCGCTCCGCCGGTGATGAGTATTTTCTTGGTCATTTTCTATATTGTGATAGGTAAGGCCTGAAGTTGGAGGCGAGCAACATGCAGAATCGCTCGCCGATCACGGAGCGCACATGGCTGCTGAAACGCCCCGTTGCACGCTCGGCGAGTCGGGAAATTGTGCGAAATATCATAGATAATACGGTTAACAAACCCTATCTTAACGGGCTAAACAACCAGCCAGCTAAGAGCGGGCGATTTATTGGACGCAATCTCATCTGGTCCCGTGACGCGTGGCCGGTTTCGGTCGTAGTCGTCTTTGAGTTGGTTTGGGTGGCATTTGGTCGCGCCGTGCGTGACAGTTGTGCCTTGATTTCGACGCGCTTGCCCTGAACCCGTCGGCCCATGGATCTACAAGGAGGATGTATGTTTGATCGAGCGATGGCATTTATCAAGGCGGGCCTCACGATGGCCGTCGTGGCGTCCGTGGTTGCCGGTTGCAGCTGGAACCGGATTCCCCCCGCACCGGCAAAGGCAGCATCTCCCGATTATCAATACATCATTGGCGCTGGTGATACCTTGTCCATTGTGGTCTGGCGCAATCCGGAACTATCAATGACGGTGCCAGTTCGCCCGGACGGAAAGATTGCGGCGCCACTTGTTGAAGACCTGCCCGCCATGGGCAAAGACTCCACCACGTTAGCGCGCGACATTGAAAAGGCACTGTCCAAGGTCATTCGCGATCCGGTCGTAACGGTAGTTGTGGTCGGTTTCGTCGGCCCTTACAGCGAACAGATCCGTGTGGTCGGTGAGGCAGCACGGCCGCAGGTCTTGGCTTACAAGCAGAAAATGACTCTGCTGGACGTGATGATTGCCGTCGGTGGCATGACCGAGTTTGCCGATGGCAATAGCGCCAGCATTATCCGAACTGTCGAAAACAACAAGCGCTACAGCGTTCGCGTCAAAGACTTGATCAAGCGCGGTGACGTATCCGCCAATGTTGAGATGCGCCCGGGCGATGTGCTGATTATTCCGCAGAGTTGGTTTTGATCAATCGGTCGCAATTCTGGATGGATAAATTGTCTGTGAATCATGCTGCGTTTTTCTGAGGCCCGCGAATAATGGACGACTTGTTCCGCCACGCAATCGTATCGCTCCGCGGGATGTGGAATTACCGATGGATCGGCATGTCTGCCGCATGGGCTGTCGCGATCGTGAGCATCGTTGGAATCACCCTGACCCCGGACAAGTACGAAGCAGCGACTCGCATTTACGTCAATACCGCATCGATTTTGAAGCCCTTGATGACTGGGCTCACCGTATTGCCGAACGATGAGCAGCAGATCGCCATGCTCAGCCGCATCGTGATCAGCCGCCCTAATGTCGAAAAGCTCATCCAGACAGTAGGCCTGGACGCAAAGATGCGATCAAAGGACGACTACGATAGCTTGGTCGACGACGTTACCAAAACCCTGAAAATCCAGGGAAGCGGCAAAGACAACATTTATATCCTCAGCTACCGCGATACGCTGCCGGATCGTGCTAAGCGCGTCATGCAGGTATTTTCATCCATGTTCATCGAATCCGGGCATGACGGCAAAGCGACGGACACCGACGCAGCCAAAAAATTTATCGATGAGCAGATTGTTATTTACGAGAAGAAACTTCAGGACGCAGAGGCAAAGCTCAAAGACTTCAAGCTCAAATCCATGGGTGTAACCTCGGGAGAAGGTACCAATTACTTTACGCGACTCTCCGAAACCAAGGCCCTGCTTGATCGATCCCAGCTGGAGTTGCGAGAAGCAGAAAACACGCGAGATGCATTCAAGCGGGGCTTGGCCAATGAGGAGCCGAGCTCGGTCGCCGGTTCAACAGTCCCGAGTGTGACTTCATCGATGATTGCGGAAGTAGAAGCGCGCATTGACGCCATGCGACGGAATCTGGATGTGCTGTTGCAGCGCTACACTGACAAGCACCCCGACGTTGTTGGAGCCCAGCGGGTTATCCGGGAACTGGAAGAGCAGCGCACCCAATTGTTGGCCGTCAGGCGCAAGGAGGGCGGCCCCATTGCGCCAGTTTCTTTGGGCACCGGGCCCCGTGCCGTAGAGCAGTTGAAAGTCTCGCTTGCAAGCGCGGAAGCGAGCGTGGCATCGCTTCGAGCACGTGTTGCCGAGTATTCAAGTCGTTATGCCATGCTCAAGGCGGCAGCGACCATGGTCCCGCAGATGGAAGCCGAGCTGGCACAACTGAATCGTGACTACGACATCAACAAGAAGAACTACGAGAGCTTGGTTGCTCGTCGCGAATCCGCGAGTATGTCCGGCGAGATGCAGTCAGTATCCGGAGTCGCGGATTTTCGTGTAATCGATCCGCCGCGCGTATCGCCCAAACCGGTCGCCCCTAATCGTATGCTTTTGTTCCCGCTGGCCCTGTTGATCGCGCTGGGCGCGGGGTTGGCTGTAGCCTACCTTGCGAAGGACATGCGCCCGCAGTTTTACGACGGCCGTTCGCTGGCAGAAGCGACAGGATTGCCGTTGCTTGGTAGTGTAACCATGATCGCGCGTGACCCCCAGAAGAAGGCAGCGAAGCGCAGCGTGGCGAAGTTTCTTGCGGTACTTGGGGCGCTGTTCGGCACCTACCTCGCAAGTTTTGTTGCACTTACCCTCCTTTCAGCCCGCGCGGCCTAGGACGACAGCATGAGCCTTATTGAGCGAGCTGCGCACAGACTTGAGGAACTGCGCCGCGCGGGAATCGAAGTTCCGAAACCGGCTGGCAAAGTCGAAGTAGCTTCAGTGCCGTTAGCGGCGCGCAGCGATCAGGATGCTGCGAGGGCGACACTCGCTGCTGCAGCCAAGGGCGTGCCTCACACGGACGACACGCCACAGACGGCGCGGATAGATATGCAGCTGGATTTTGCGCGGCTGGCGGCGCTGGGTTTCGTGACGCCAGACACACCGCGTTCGCGCATTGCGGATGAGTTTCGCATTCTCAAACGTCCGCTGTTGGCAAATGCATCGCCCGGCCGCCCCACCCCGGTCAAACACAGCAATCTGATCATGGTGACAAGCTCGGTGCCGGGAGAGGGCAAGACATTTTCCGCCGTTAACTTGGCCATGAGCATGGCAACGGAGCTGGATCGCACCGTGTTGCTGGTGGATGCGGACGTTGCGCGCCCGTCCCTTCCAGGCTTGCTTGGGCTGCCGCCGGCCAAAGGATTGCTTGACGTGCTTGAGGACAAGTCAGTCGACCTCGCGCAGGTGCTTTTGCGAACCAATGTAGAGAAGCTGAGCATCCTGCCGAGTGGTACGCCGCATTCGCATGCCACCGAGCTGTTGGCCAGCAGCGCGATGGCTGATCTTCTGGATGAGGTTTCGGCTCGATACGCTGACCGCATCATCATATTTGACTCGCCTCCCCTGCTGGTTACGACTGAAGCAAGGGTACTCGCGACACAGATGGGGCAGATCGTATTCGTCGTGCATGCCGAGTCCACGTTACAGTCCGACGTTAAACGCGCACTGGCGACGATTGAATCATGCCCGATCAAGCTGATGGTCCTGAACCAGGCACGGGCTGTGGACGAAGGCGCTGGTGGCTACGGGTATGGCTACGGGTATGGTCGCTGACACTTGCAGGTTTGCAGTTGCGTTGCGCGCGCCATCTTGCGTACGAGGAAAAGTAGCTCCACCATGGTGACCGGATTTCTGCCACAGAACTCAAGCGCGAGTTACTCGATGCTTTTGCCCCGGCACCTTCTGCTTGCACTCCTGGCCGCGCCTTGGACAACCAGCGCTCAGACGCTTCCCCAGATGGCTCGTGAGGTAAGTGCACCACCCACAGAGCTCCCGGTGCCAAAGCCGGCCTTCCGCTTCAATCCCGGCATTGAAGTGCAGGAACGGCACACGGACAACGTTACTTTGCTCAATGCCGTTGATGCCCGCAGCGACTGGGTGACCGATACGGCGGCAACGATTAACGCGCAGTATCGACGCAGGCAGGCTGACGTCTCTGTCGACTTTCGTATCAACAAGCTGTTCCATGAACGGTTCGAAAATCTCGATACCACATTACGCAACATGAAAGCCGTCGCGAAGCTGGAGCCGTTGGAAAAATGGTTCTTTCTGGACGCGCGCGGCAACATTGGTCAACAGAATCGATCTGCCTTTGGCCGGCGGGCATTGCTGATATTGCAGGCACCACACGGAATCGTATAGAAACGTCCAGCTATCAAATCGCGCCGTCCGTTCGCGGCAACGTGACGAATGCAGCAACCTATATGTTGCGCACAAATGCATCGGAACTGCGAACCGGCGATATCAACTTTCCGGATTCCAAATCCCGTGAATGGACCGGCAACCTGAAAAGCGCGACAGGCGGTAGCGTATTGGGTTGGGCGCTTGAAGGCAATCGACTGACCATTGAGAACGACGCCATTCAAAAGAGGCAGGATTCGCGGGTGCGAGCAAGCCTGACGTTTGCCGTCGATCAACAACTGCATTTATCGGCAGGGACAGGCCGTGAATATTCAGATCTGGATGGCAAGGAAAAAACTGTCAGCAATACGCCCGGCTTCGGGATTGAGTGGTCGCTTGGGCCTCGCACCCAGTTTGCCGCAATCACTCAGAAGCGCTTTTTCGGCAATGATCATCTCTTCGTTTTGGCGCATCGGACCGCGCTGACGACGTGGCGTTTTCAAGCGCCAAGGAGATTGCCATACCAACAAATGAGCCGGCAAGTTCCAACCCATTTTCGGTAAATAACCTGTTGCTCGCTTTGTTGGCATCATCCATTCCCGAAGGTGCTGAGAAGCTGGAAGAAGTGCAGAAGAAATTTGGGGAGACAGGCATACCGTCGATTTCCGGAATCCGCGGCGGGGTGCTGTTCATCCGACCATTGCTAAATCGGCGGCAAAATGCGCAATCGGATTAACGGGCCTGCGCAATACAATCACGATTGAAGTGGAGCGACGCGAGCAGCGCGGTATTGATGACAGCGGTGCGTTGCCTGGAACCGTCGCACCGATTGAAGAAGTTCGCCAGCGCACTGCAAATGCCACCTGGGCATATCGGCTGTCGCGAGTTTCAACATTGCGGCTCAATGCGTCCTATCTGCATACGGAAGGCCTTGGCGCAACCTGTCTGACCAGCACCCAGCGTCTGCAGGGCATGTCCTTCGTCACCCAGTTTAGCGAGCACCTATCGGCATCCGCGTCGTTTCAGCGAGTACGTTTCGAAAGTAACTTGGCTGGAAGTTATCTGGAAAATTCGTACCTTTCTGCATTGACCTATCGCTTCTAGGCCCGCGCAATGTACGAGTCATTTTATGGCCTGACTGGCAAGCCCTTTCAACTGAACCCGGACCCTTCCTTCTACTTCGGCAGCCGGCAGCATAAGCGCGCGATGTCATACCTCGAATATGGTTTGCACCAGAATGAGGGGTTTATCGTCATCACCGGTGAAATCGGCGCCGGCAAAACCACGCTGGTGCGAAACCTGTTCAACCAACTCGATGCGGGTCAGGTTGAGGCAGCGCACCTTGTCAGCACGCAGCTTGATGCCGATGACACATTGCGAATGGTCGCCGCAGCATTTGGCATCCCGACCAAGAAAACCGACAAGTCAGAGCTGTTACTGTTGCTTGAGGCGCACCTCGTTTCCGTCGCGCGCGATGGCAAGCGGTGTCTCCTGATTGTTGACGAAGCCCAAAATCTGACCCCACGCGCGGTAGAGGAACTACGCATGCTCTCCAATTTCCAGTTGGAGACGCACGCACTACTGCAAAGCTTTCTGATCGGCCAGCCTGAATTTCGTGCAACGTTGCAGGGCCCTGAAATGGAACAGCTGCGGCAACGGGTGATCGCGGCTTGCCACATCGGCCCATTGAGCGAGGACGAAACGCGCGGTTACATTGAACACCGGCTTGGTTGCGTGGACTGGAAAGGTTCGCCTGATTTTCGACCGGAAGCCTATCGCGCCATTTATCACGCCAGCGGCGGAATACCGCGTCGCATAAATTCGCTTTGCGATCGGTTGCTGTGGTACGGCTATCTTGCGGAAAAGAAAAGTTTTTCTGCATCGGATGTGGCGGACGTTGCCGCAGAAATGAATGACGAGTCCCCCTCCTCGCGGGGGTCAAAGCCGGCCAGAAGCAACTCGAAAGCTTTGGAATCACCTGCCACTACCGTTGAAAGTGACGAACTTGAGCGGCTGCCAGCCAATTTTCGTATGCAGAGGCCCGCGTACGACATTGCCGAAGGAGGGAGTAACTTGCTGCGGGAGCAATTGAAACAGGTCGAACTGGGCCTGCGGCGGCTCGATGCTTCGATGATGCGCATGGAGCGCAATAGTCTGGCGACCACAACGTTGTTGCGGCGACTGCTAACCTGAACAACCGCACTATCTATGAATCTAACAGCAGCCAAACAGTGAAAAATCGCAAACAAAGTCTTTCCCCGGCGAAGGCCAGTGTTCTCTTTGAAAAACTTGGACCCCGGCCTTCTCCGTTGCGCCAGCATTTAGTTGCCATCTGCGGAAGAATAGGATTGCGTGGCATTTCCGACATTCGAAGAACGTGAAAGGCTGAAAAGTCCGTGCTTTGCTGCAAGTTTGCTCAGGTCGGCGAAAGCCGGGGGCCTAGTGCGGGCGGCCCGGGTTCAGCGGCAAGTTTGTCTGGCGCGGCGGAAGTGAAAAATCGGGTTTAAAATTGCAGCCCGTGGGGCAAGGGCTCAACGCCGGCAATTTCAACAGCTACAGTGTCGTGGGACTGAATGCGGGACACGGTTCTTCACTATTCAACATGTTTGCATCGCCTGGCCTAAAGAAATCCAGGTGACTCATGAATGTCTGGAAATTTCTTTGCGCGGCTCATCAAAACCTATAATTGCCGCAAATTCACAAAAAGGGAAAGTTGATGTCGATTCAATCTGTTCGCGAAATCGTGGTGAAACACGCCCGTCTGACTGCCAAGGCCGATACGCTGACCGAGGATACCGACCTGTACGGCGCCGGACTCAATTCGCTGTCCACAGTCAACCTGATGCTTGCTCTTGAAGACCATTTTGATGTGGAGTTCACGGAAAAAATGCTTGGGCGCAAGACGTTCAGTTCAATTCGGTCACTCGCCACCGCCATTGACGAATTGCTGGCCCACAAGAATGCCTGATCATGGGAGCTAACATGCCGGATTCAAAGCTGCAGGCAATTGATTTCACAGCGCTTCTGGAAAAGGTTCACGCGATTGGTCGGGATGTAGTGGCGCCGAACGCTGATGCGGTTGATCGTGAGATTCGCTTTCCACACGAATCATTCGATGCGCTGAAGTCAGAACAGCTGTTGAGCGCCTATGTGCCCGCGGAATACGGTGGCATGGGCCTGGACGTCACACAGATCGCCAAAATATGTGAGACGCTTGGCCAATACTGCGCGTCCACTGCCATGATTTTTATGATGCACCAGATTCAGGTCGCCTGCATCGTTCATCATGCGTTGACTGCGACGTTTTTCCGGGATTACGCTCGGGAAATGGTTTCGCAACAGCTGCTGCTGGCCTCGGCAACGACAGAACTGGGCATCGGCGGCGATGTGCGCTCCAGCATTTGCGCCGTGCAGATTAGCAATGCTCGATTCACGTTGGAAAAACAGGCGCCAGTCATTTCATACGGGTCACAGGCCGACGCGCTACTCGTCAC